>NZ_JAAOZS010000002.1:0-223679 GCF_011602805.1 Kocuria sp. JC486
CCGGGGGGCCCCCCGGGGGGCGGCGGGGGGGGGGGCCGTGGGCGCCGGGCCCCCCCCCGGCCGGGGCGGCGGGGGGGGCCTGGTCCTCGGTTCCGGTTCCGTCCGGGGACGTGGGCCCCGGTTCCGATTGCTCGGTGGCTCCGGCCGCAGTGGTCCCCGCAGCCGGGGCCAGAAGGAGGGTCAGCACCATGGCGAGGGCTGACGTGGCCAGAGGGGCCTTTGGTCGGCGACGGTTCGAGGGCGGCGGGGCAGAGCGCATGGAGGTATGTCCTTCAAGGGGAGCGAGGGAACAGCGAACGCTCACCACGACGTCGGTGCAACGTCGTCGCTGGTCAGGCAAGGAGGAGCCGGGGGGAGCCGAACCAGCGCGCGGGTGAGACGCACCACTTCACTCTACGAAACCGGTGGTCGCCGTGGGTAACGTCACGGAAACTCGACGAGACGCGCCCGTCCGCAAACCGTCCTCCCGGGACATGGCGGAACGCCCTGCTGTACGATGGTGCGCTGGTGTCCCGCTCCTGCGCACTCGCCGATGCCCACTCGATGGGCATCGGATTCGAAGCTCCGCAGTGACCGACCCGGACACCCGCAACCCAGCGTCATCGTGCCTGGCAAAATCCAGTCACCCAAGAGCCAAGGATTCACACGCTCATGAAGAACGACATCCACCCGGATTACCACCCGGTCCTGTTCCGCGATCTCGCCTCCGGCAAGACCTTCCTGACCCGCTCGACCGCCACCTCGGAGAAGACCGAGACGTGGGAGGACGGCAACGAGTACCCCGTCATCGAGGTGGAAATCTCCTCCGAGTCGCACCCGTTCTACACCGGCAAGCAGCGGATCATGGACTCCGCCGGCCGCGTCGAGCGCTTCAACGCTCGCTTCAAGAACTTCGGCAAGTCCAACTGATCGCAGCCCGGGGCGCTTCAGCTCCGACCGGTCGGACGGCTCAATCCGTCCGGACCTGATCTCGACGGCGGTTGTCCCGTGTACGCACGGTGACGACCGCCGTCGTTCGTCCACCCAGCCTGACCGACAGGGGCGCCACCAGCAGCCCCACCGATACACTGAGCGCGATGCGCCCCCCACACCACGTTCCCTCCCGGCCCAGGTCTGTGCCCAAGACCGCGCTCGGCACGACGCTGGCCACACTGTTGATTCTGACCGGCTGTGGCCCCGACTCCACCGAGGATCCCCAGAGCCAGGGTTCGCCCTCCACGTCAGCTTCCTCCACCGCCGCGCCGAACCCCGAGTCCACCGACCCCTGGCCGTTAGAAGCCCCGCCGGAAGACCCACTGGGCTGGATCGCCGAGCAACGCAACCGCGGGGAAGGAGCAACCCCCACGGCTACCGCGCCCCGTTCCTCTTCCGGGGGCGTGACGGTCGAGGTCTCCGACAAGGACACGGGCGAGGACTACGAACAGGCCGGCGCTGGCCTGTCCCTCGAGTCCACCGAACTGGCCGACGAACGGATCAGCAAGGACAATCCCGATCTGGTCAGGATCCTGTCCTCCATGGATCAGCCCACCCTGCGATTCGGCGGGAATGCCGTCGACCGCCGGTTCTTCTTCACCGATGCGGGGGAGACGCCACCGGATGACTGGCCCTTGCGTCCGGACGAGGAGATCACCACGGTCACCCCGGAGGACCTGGAGCGTGTGGCGGGCCTCGCCGAAGTCACCGACGCCTCGGTGATCATCGGCGTCAACCTGGCCGACGAGGACCCCGAGCGCGCCGCCTCCGTGGCCGCGCACGCCGAGGAAGCCTTCGGCGACCGACTGACCGGGATCATGATCGGCAACGAGCCCAACGGCTACTACCTGGGTGCGGACAACGATCGCAACATCAAGGACGCCTCCTGGGACGAAGAGAAGTTCATCGGGGTGTGGGAGGACTACGTCAAGGCCATCAGGAAGGAAGTCCCTGACGCGAACATCGTCGGCCCCGGGACCTACGACATGGACTGGTGGCGCGCGGTGATCGGTGCCGAGGTCGACAACTCCACCCTGGCGGTTCACCAGTACCCGCTCTCCGAGTGCGACGGTCTGGGCGATCCTGTGTACCGGGCCAACAGCGCCCCCACTCTCCAGAACACCGTGTCCGCCGAAACCCGTCAGCGCGTGGACATCCTCCTGGGTCGAGCGGTCAGGCTGGCTGACGAGGCCGACATGAACACCTGGGTCATGGAGACCTCTGTCTCCGCGTGCGCCGGCAGCAACGACATCACGACCACCCAGGCCGCCGCCCTCTACAGCGCCGACTACGTGATGCGCGCCCAGGAATTGGGCGTGGACCGGATCGGCTTCCACTCCTCGGTGGAACCGTGCAACGGCGGCGCCCCCATGTCGGTGCTCTGCTCCTCCGGAACGCTACAGAAGCCGGGGGAGGCCTTCGTGCCCCGGACAAACGGCCTGGCTCTGGCACTGGTCGGCGGCCTCCCTGCGGGGCAGTTCCAGGAGACGCAGATCGCGGTCGGAAAGGGTAAGCCCACCGAGGGTTCGAAGGGCGAGGAGGTGACCGCTTACGCCATTGAGCAGGAGGACGGCACCACGTCCGTCGTCGTCGTGGATTTCCGTGATCCCGCCACGGCCGAGGAGCTGCCCGTGACCGTTAAGTTGCCCAAGGGCATCAGCGCGGCGAACGTGAGCACCCTGAGCGGCGACGACTGGACCGAGAACTACCCGGCCACCACCCTTTTCGACGGGGGCGAGCCGTCACATCCGGTCACATCCACGAATGCGCCCACAACGGTCGACGGCGACGGGGTGGCCATGGACGTCCGTGGTGCGGTGACCCCCGTGGAGCCCGGACGCCCTTCCGTTGACGGATACGGACTACCCCTGCTGCCCCCGCGATTGCAGCCGCAGGTCCCCGGGGTGGAACCTGGTGACACGGATGTGACGACGACGACCGCCCCCGGGTCCGTGTCCGTGATCACGGCCGAAGCCCTATGATGGGACAATCTTGCGCTGAGTAGTTCGTTGTCCGCCGAGCGGCCGACAACATGCCATTCCCGTGACCAAAGGACGTGCCAGTGGCCCGTGACATCCAAGACGACCTGTTCGGTGACGCCTCCGAGAATTCCTCCGGGGGATCGTCCGAGGCGGGGGACGGTGCACGTCCCAAGCGACGCGGTCGCAAGGTGCTCCTGGGTTTTCTGATCTTCTTCCTGGTCGTCCTGGTCGGCGTGGTCACCGCGGTCTTCCTGTACGTCAACAACCTCAGCCGCAGCTTCGATGACAATGTCACCGCCTTGCCCTCCGCTTCGGCTTTTCCCGAGGGTGACCGGCCGGCGGACTCGGACGGCACCACCATCCTCCTGCTCGGCTCCGACCAACGGCCCGAGGGCGGCGGTGAGCAAGGCCGTGCGGGTGAGCGCGCCGACTCCATCATGCTGTTGCACATCCCACCGGACGGCGGTGAGGTCTACGTCATGTCCATCATGCGTGACACCTGGGTGGACATTCCCGGGGTGGGTGAGTCCAAGATCAACTCCGCGTTCCAGAACGGCGGGATGCCGCTCATGGTCGAAACCGTCGAAGGGCTGTTCGGCACGCGCGTGGACGAAGTCATGTCGGTGGACTTCGAGGGCTTCGAGGGTCTGACCGACGCTCTGGGTGGCGTGACCGTGGACGTGCCGCAGACGTTCAGCACGGATGACGGCACCACCTTCACCCAGGGCCCCATGGATATGGACGGCGAGGAAGCGCTCAAGTTCGTGCGTGAGCGCCACGCCTTCACGGACAGCGACTACACGCGCGTGGAGAACCAGCGGGCCTACATCCGCGCGCTGCTGGACCGCTTCCTGGATTCCTCGACGTTGACCAACCCCAGCCGTATCCAGGACACCGTGGACGAGATCTCTCCGTACCTCACGGTTTCCGAAGGACTCGATTCCGGCTACATCCGCGGTCTGGTCCCGGAGATGGTCGGCACCAGCAGCTCCGACATCCACATGTTCACCGTCCACACCAACGGCGTCGGGACCTCGGACGACGGCCAGTCGGTCGTCCTGCCCGATTACGACGCCATGAAGGAGATCGGGGACGCCATGGACGACGGCACCCTGGACGAGTACTACGAACAGAACAAGGACAACGACGGGAGCGGCCTGTAAGGCTGCCGCGCGGTCCTCCGGGGCCGACGCGGGAGCCCCAGGACCATCTGCCCCCATGAACGTCCTCCTCCTCACCCACTCCTACTGGCCCGAGCATTCCCCTCCGCAGCGGCGCTGGCAGGCACTCACCCGCCATCTTCGGAATCGCGGGTGGGCACTCACCGTCGTCGCCCCCGTCGCGCATTACAGCTTCGGGCCCGATTACTCGCCGACGACGCGCGGCCGGGTGCTGCGTCGCCAGACTGGCCCGTTGGGTGAACGGATTCTCCGCGTTCCCTTCATCACGGGCCGTGACGACCGGCTCTCCAAACTCTTGGACCAGCTCTTCACCGCAGCGGGAAGCTGCGTGCGTGCCTTGACCTGCCCCAGGCCCGACGTCGTGGTGATCACCGCACCCTCGCTTCCCCTGATGGCAGCCGCCTGGGCCGCTGCCAAATTGCGCCGGGTACCGCTGGTCGTGGAAATGCGTGACGCCTGGCCGAACCTGGTCACGGATTCCGGGGTGGCGCTGGGCCTGGCCCAGTCGGTGATCAACTGGGCCGTGGAGTTCGTCCAGAATCACGCCGACCTGGTCGTGACCGTCACGGAGGGCTTTGCCGAAACCTTGCGGGAGCGTGGGGTCACGTCGGTTGCGACCGTGCGCAACGGCGTGATGCTCTCCCGTACCCCCGCTTTACCCCCCGTCCCGCTCCGGTCCCGCCTGGAGGTGCTCTACCTCGGCAACCACGGTGAGAGCCAGCGACTCGAACGACTCATCGACGCCGCCCGCCTGGTCGGAGAGGACATGCGACTGACCATGGTCGGTCAGGGGTCGCAGAAGGCGATCCTCAAGGCCTACGCACAATCGCGGGGAGTGGATGTGCGTTTCCTCGATCCCGTGTTTCGGGACGAGGTCTTCGCTCATTACGAGGCAGCAGACTCGCTGGTGATCTCGCTACGGGATGACTGGCGCTCCTTCGAGGCGACCATTCCGTCCAAGACGTACGAGGTCATGGCGGTCGGCCGCCACATCACAGGTGTGGTCAAGGGAGAGGCCGCCCGTATCCTCGAAGCGGCCGGCACGGGTCACATCGTCGGCGGGACAGCCGAGGAGATCGCCCAGCTCTGGCGTCGTCTGGCTGAGGACCGTGGGCTGTTGGCGGTTGATGACGCCGGCCGACGGTGGGTGAGTGCCCATGCCGATTACAAAGATCTGGCCGATCAGTACGACGACCTGTTGACCGACCTGCTCGGCGCCACGCCCGGCGACCACGATCTGCAGCCCGCCAACGAGGGCCGGAAGCCGAATGAGCAGAACCCCGACGAGCACCGCGAGTCCGCTTCATGACACTCTCCGCCGAGCCTGTCGGCAAGATCCACTGGGGCCGACACCTCCGCTTGGTCCTTTCGACCGCTTTGGAGCATGTCGGCACGGATCCCGTGGTCTTCGGTCTGCAGGTGTCCCGTCGGCTCCCGTCCTCCTTGTCCTACCGCCTGGCTCGGCCACTGGCCGCCGCGCACCCGTGGGCACCGGGAATGGGTGGCCTCGGTCTGCACATCAGAGGTCGTGACGACGAACTCGAGGAGCTCTTCGACCGGGCTGTGCGCGAACCCGCGGTGCTACGGCGCGACCACCAACGGCGTCGTCGGCTGGCAGAAGTCGCCCAGGCCGTGGACGCCGTGGACCACGCTTTCAGGCTCACCGCGGAACTTCCCGGGGGACTGCGCCGGTCGGCAGGAACGTTGGCGCGTCGGGACTGGTACCTGGGCGACATGGGGTCCGCGGTCGAGAATCTCCAACGTGGGTGGCTCTCCGGACGAGCCACTCGCGCCGAGAAACGACAACTTCTGCGCCTGGTGGACGAACGCGCGCAGTTCCACGGCACAGCCCCTGACCTCCGCAGTTTCCTGGGCTCGGACGAGAATCAGTTGGCCGGCACGTACCAGCCACAACCGCAGACCGTGCTGCACGTGCTGACCAATTCCGTCCCGCACACCTCCAGCGGGTACGCCCTACGATCCCACGCGTTGCTTTCCGCTCAAGCGCGCGCCGGATGGGACGTACATGCGATGACCCGCCCGGGTTACCCGGTACAGGTGGGTCGGATCCAGGCTCGCGACCAGGACGTGATCGACGGTGTCACGTACCACCGGATCAACCCCGGTCGGTTGCCGGAGACCGCCACCGGGCGGCTGGACCTGTTCGCTCGGGAGCTCATGGTCCGTTGCCTGCTCACGCGCCCGGCTGTCCTGCACACCACAACGCATTTCGTCAATGCCATGGTGGTCGGCGAGGTCGCACGGGTGCTCGGCATCCCGTGGGTCTATGAAGTCCGCGGGCAACTGGCCGACACCTGGGCCTCCCGGCGTCCGGCGGCCGCGGAGGCCTCCGAACGGTACCTGAGCTTCACCGGTCGTGAGGCGCAGGTGCTGCGCCAGGCGGACGACGTCGCCGCCCTGGGTGGTGCCATGGCCGAACGCATCGAGGAGATCACCCATGGCGCCGTGCGCGTCGGTGACGTCCGACTGGCGCCCAATGCCGTGGGTCCCGAATACGAGGCGGAGCCCGAGCCGGTGGCCGATGTGCGACGTCGCCTGAGCACCGACCGCTGGTCCGTTCCGGACGCGGGATTCCTGGTCGGAACAGTGACCAGCGTGGTCGACTACGAGGGACTGGATGACCTGATCCGCGCCACCGCGCGATGGCCCGAGGGCATCACAACGGTGATCGTGGGGGAGGGCACGGCCCGTCCGGGCCTCCAGGAACTGGCCCGTCAACTCGGCGTTGCCGACCGGGTGGTCTTCACCGGCCGAGTGACCAAGGCCGAAGCCAAGGACTGGCAGCGTGCCCTGGACGTGTTCGTCGTGCCTCGACGCGACCGAGCAGTCACCAGGGCCGTCACCCCGCTCAAGATCGTGGAAGCCGGAGCCAGCGCGATTCCCGTGGTCGCCTCCCGACTGCCGGCCATCCAGGAGACGGTCCGTCACGGTGTCACGGGGCTGCTGGTGCCCCCGGAGAACCCGGCCGAGCTGGCCGACGCGGTCCTGCAATTGTGGGCGGATCGGGGGCTGGCGCATAGACTCGGTCGGGCTGGTCGGGATGCGGTGCTCCGCGATCGGACCTGGTCGGCCGTGGCTGCGGGCACCATCGGACGGTACGACCAACTGACATCGGCAGCATCTCGCGAACGAGGAGGACACCGTGAGCACCCAACAGGATGACGCTTCCTCCGCGTACGCCGGTGAGACGCGACGTTCCCGGCCCACCAAGGCCAAGACCAAGTTCACCGCTCCGGACGCACCGCCCTGGGAGGGCCTGACCCAGGCGGTCGCCCACAGCTCCAACCAGCGGGTCAGTTTTGACACCTCCCGCCTCGTGGCCGTCGGTGCCCGCCCGCCCCTGCTCGAGTACCTGGTGAGCCTGTGGGGATCACGCCACTTCGTGCTCTACGACGCGCGAGTGCGACTGGCCGTGAGCCAGGACCACACCCTGCTGGGGAAGATGTGGCTGGTCCTCAACCCGATTCTGTTCGGCTTGACGTTCTACCTCATCTTCGGCCTGCTGCTGCAGACCAGCCGCGGGATCGAGAACTTCACCGGCTATGTGGTCATCGGCTTCATGATGTTCTTCTACACGACACGCTCGTTCGTGACGGGAGCTCGTTCGATCGCCACGGGACAGAGCCTGATCCGGGGATTCTCCTTCCCGCGGGCAGCACTTCCCCTGGCCATCACGGTGCGTCAGGCCCTGAGCCAGGTGTACGTCCTGATTGCCATGGTGCTTCTGGTCCTGGCGATTCCGCCGAGCGAACCCGTGGGCCTGCACTGGTTGTTGATCATTCCCATCTTCATTCTTCAATCAGTGTTCAACTGGGGCTTGGGAATGCTTTTCGCTCCGTTGGTCCACAAGATTCCCGACGTCGGAAACATCCTCTCGGTGGTCACCCGGCTGTGGATGTACGGTTCCGGGCTGTTCTACGACCCTTCACGGTTCACGAACAACCCGACCATCCTGGCCCTGTTCCACCTCAACCCGCTGTACCAAATTCTCCAGATGACCCGCGACATCCTGCTGTACGACGTCGTTCCGTCTCTCGGCCAGTGGGCACTGCTGGTGGTGTGGGGCGGAGGCGTCTGGCTGATCGGGCTGATCGTGTTTTGGACCAACGAAGAAAGCTATGCCAATGAGCGCCGCTGAACCGCTCCCGCTCGACCCTCTGCAGGGGACGGGCGAGGTGCCCGACGTCACCGAGACGGCGGCGCTGCCCGTCGTCGCGGAGAACGGCACGCAGCAGATGCCGGCGATCACCGACGTCCGACCGGCCGTGGTCATCGACGACGTCACCATGGTCTACACGGTCACCAGCACGGGTTCCGACGCGGAGGACCAGGTCAGTGGGCCCCGTAGGGTGCTCCGCAAGGCCTTGGGTCGACCGCCCATCGTGAACAACCAGGCACTCACGGACGTGCGCCTGCTGATCGAACAGGGCGAGTTCGTCGGCTTCATCGGCAGGAACGGTTCGGGCAAGTCGACGCTGATGAACATCGTCGCCGGGCAGATGAACGCAACCCGCGGCCGCGTGTGGGCCGTGGACCGCCCGGCCAAGCTCGGCGTCAACGTGGCCCTGGTCCCGGCACTGTCCGGTGACCGCAACATCCGCCTGGGCTGCCTGGCCCAGGGCATGAATCCGCGGCAGGTGGACGAGGTCTTCGACGACTTGGTGGAGATCGCGGCCCTGGGCAAGGCTCTGCACTGGCCGATGAAGGCCTACTCCTCCGGCATGGCGGCCCGTCTGCGTTTCGCCGTGGCCACCGCCACCAACCCGCACGTGCTGATCCTGGACGAAGCGCTCAGCACGGGTGACGCCCAGTTCCAAGCCCGGGGCCAGGCGCGAATGCACGAGATCCGTGAGAACGCCGGCTGCGTCCTCTTCGTCTCCCACTCGATGAGCGAAATCCGCCAACTCTGCACCCGGGTCGTCTGGCTCGACGACGGCGAGGTGGTCATGGACGGCGACACCGACGAAGTCGTGGACCGCTACGACGAGTACATGAAGATGCTGGCCGCCGGGAACCTGCTGAGCGCCCGCTCCTACCGCGACGAACGCGCCGCCGAGTACCAGCCGCTGACCTGGGTGGGGGCGCACCGGTGACCCTGGAACCGGTCGATTCCTCATCCTCCCCGAACACGCCGGGCAGACCCGCTGCCGGGCTCGGCGGCAAGGCCCAGGGGCTGACTCAGGGCGCTCGCACCGCCATGTGGCACCTGCGCGAAGGCGGCGTGCAACAGTTACGCAAGCACTTGCGCCGTCGTCGTCTTCCGAACACCACGGCCCAGGCCACCGCCTCCGGCGGCACCGGGCTCAGCTTCCCGGAGGCACCGCTTCCGGAAGCGTGGCGGCGACCCTATGAGGACGTCGTCGTGGCCACCATCCTGGACGGGTTCTCCGCGCAGGCCTTCGGGTACGAATGGCAGCAGGTGCCGTTGACCCGCACGGGCTGGCGCACTCAGCTGGAGGAAACCCAACCGGACCTACTGTTTGTGGAGTCGGCCTGGCACGGCAACAACGACCAGTGGCAGTACCAGCTCACCGGCGCCAGTGGGGTCAAGGAACCGTTCAAGGAACTGGTGGCCGAGTTCCGGCGCCGTGGAATCCCCACGGTGTTCTGGAACAAGGAAGATCCGCCGCACTACGAGGACTTCCTGGAATGTGCCAGTCTCTTCGACCACGTGTTCACCTCCGACGTCAACCTGATCCCCGCCTACCGGGAGGCCCTTGGCCACGACCGGGTGGCCGTACTCCCGTTCGCCGCGCAGCCGGCCATCCACTCACCGGCCCGCCCGGCGCACGGGTTCCACGAGCGGGACGTTGCCTTCGGCGGCATGTACTTCGCCCACAAGTACCCTGAACGCCGCGAGCAGATGGACCTGCTGCTGGGTGGGGCCGACGACGTCTCCTTCCGCATGAACCGCGGGCTGGAGATCTTCTCCCGCTACCTCGGCGACGACGAGAGGTACCAGTTCCCCCCGCCCCTGGACCGTCGGGTCGTGGGTTCCCTGAACTACCGCCAGATGCTGACGGCCTATCAGGCGTACAAGGTGTTCCTGAACGTGAACTCCGTGGTGGATTCGCCGTCGATGTGCGCGCGTCGGATCTTCGAGATCATCTCCCGCGGGACTCCCGTGGTGTCCACCCCCTCCGCAGCCGTGGGGGAGTACTTCCCCCAGGAGGAACTCCCCGTGGTGACCGACCGGTCCTCCGCGGCAGACGTCATCCGGACCCTCGTCCGCAGTCCCGAGTTGGCCGCGCGGACCGTTCGGCTGGGGCAGAGGCGGATCTGGGCGCACCACACCTACACGCATCGCGCCGCCGAGGTGCTGAGCGCGGCGCTGGGAACCCGACCCGACGGCAAGCCCTGGCTGCCGTCCGACCCCACGGTTTCCGCGGTCCTGTGCACCAACCGTCCCAAGAACCTCCCTGTTGCGCTGCAGACCATCGGCGCGCAGATCGGCGTTGATCTTGAACTCGTGGTGGTCTGCCACGGATTCGGTGCGGACACCGGCGCCGGCGAGCAGTCGCTGACGGACATGGCCACGGCCTACGGGATCGAGAAGCTCAGGATCGTCGACGCCCCGGAAGACTGGACGCTGGGGGAGTGCTTCAACGCGGGAGTGGCCGCCGCCACCGGCGAGGTCATAACGAAGATGGACGACGACGACTGGTACGGACCGAACTACCTCCGCGACCAGTTGGCCATGCTCCGGGTCACGGGTGCAGACGTCGTGGGCAAACAGGCGAGCTTCATGTACGTCGAGTCTTACAACGTGACGTTGCTGCGATTTGCCGAGCGGGAGCACCGGTGGACGGATTTCGTCCTGGGACCCACGCTGATGGCCCGCCGCGAAGTCTTCGAACAACACCCGTTCGAATCCAGAACGACGGGCGAGGACAGCGCTTTCCTGGACTCCGTGGCCAATTCCGGGCTCCGGATCTATGCAACCGATCGATTCAATTTCCGCCAGTTCCGCGGAGGGCACGGTCACACCTGGAATGTTACGGACCAACACGTCGTCTCAACCGGGGTGGTCGTTTCCATGGGGGATTGGCAGGAGCACGTGAGATTATGACGACAAAGCGTTCTGCATTCATTGCTATTGCTTTCTGCCTTCAATAGCTTCCCCGGCAACCCGCCCGTGATCTCGGCCGCCGGTCAAGATCAGTCATGAACGTCTACCCCTAAGGAAAACCTTCCATGGCGCAGAATCTCCAGACAGTCGTTTTCGTCGGCCTCGGTTACATCGGCCTTCCCACGGCCGTGACCCTGGCCAACAGTGGCGTGCAGGTCCGCGGCGTCGACGTGAATCAATCCGTCGTGGACCGTGTGTCTCGCGGTGAGGTCACCATCGTGGAGCCGGGTTTGGAGGAGGAACTCAAGAAGGCCGTCGATTCCGGGAGCCTCACCGCGCACACGGACATGCAGTCGGGGGACGCCTACGTGATCGCGGTTCCCACTCCGTTCAAGGAGAACTACGAGGGCGACACCTCCTTCATCGAGGCCGCAGCCGCCAACATCGCTCCGTTGCTGCAGGGCGATGAACTCGTGATCCTGGAGTCGACCTCGCCTCCGCTGACCACCCGGAAGCTCGCCGAGGTGCTCACCAGCGCCCGCCCCGATCTCACGGTCGATCCGGAGGAAGCGGCGCAGGGCGACAAGAAGCTCATCCACCTGGCCTACTGCCCGGAGCGCATCCTTCCGGGGCGCGCGATGGAGGAACTGATCACCAACGACCGCATCATCGGCGGCATGACCCCGGAAGCCGCCAAGCGCGGACGGGCGGTGTACGAGACGTTCTGCAAGGGCGAGCTCCTGGAGACCGACGACGTCACGGCCGAGATGGCCAAACTCACGGAGAACTCCTTCCGCGATGTCAACATCGCCTTCGCCAACGAGCTCTCCCTGATTTCGGACAAGCTCGGGATCGACGTCTGGGAGCTCATAGAGCTAGCCAACCACCACCCCCGGGTGAACATCCTGCAGCCGGGCCCCGGCGTGGGTGGCCACTGCATCGCCGTCGACCCGTGGTTCATCGTCTCCTCCGACCGCGAGAACTCGAACCTCATCCGGACCGCCCGTGAAGTCAACGACGGCAAGCCCCACTGGGTGATCAACAAAGTCAGGGACGCTGTGTCCCACAAGGCTTCGCCCGTGGTCGCGGCCCTCGGACTCGCGTTCAAGGCCAACATCGACGACCTGCGCGAGTCTCCGGCACTGGACATCACCAAGGAGCTTGCCGGCTCCACGCCCGATGCCACCGTGCTCGCCGTCGAGCCCAATGTCCAGGCCCTCCCGAAGGCACTCGAGGGACTGGCCAACGTCGAGTTCGCGGAATACCGCGACGCAATCGAACGCGCCGACGTCGTGCTGTTGCTCGTGGACCACGACGAGTTCAAGGATCTTCCCGCGACGGCCCTGGCAGGCAAGGCCGTCGTCGACACGAAGGGCCTCTGGCGCTGAGCCCGTGGGGTGCGGGCACCAAGCCCGCACCCCACCGCCTTTCTTTGCCCCTCCGTACCACCCCCTCCCCGCCGGTTAGGACAAGGACCCCACCATGGCACCCCCCATGTACGACGACGCACGACGTCGACTCTGGCACCTGCGTCGGACCACGGCTCAGTGGTTGACCCCCTCCGGACTCGAGGTGCAGGCTACTTCCGCCCCCGACGCCGACGCGAGCCTGGCGGCCGAGACGCTCGCCGAACGGGTGGCCGCAGAGCTCGAGGCCGACCGTGAACGGGAGGCCGAACGCGCGGCTAGTGTGCGGGCACAAGCCCTCGGACGTTCCGCGGAGGCCCGTGACGGTGGAAACTCTGCCGAGGCGGTCGACCATCTCCGTCGGTTGCTGTTGGATCAGCCGCACGATTCGACGGCCTGGCAACTGTACGCACTCCGGCTCATGGAGTCGCGCAACTACGGGGCAGCCTTCGAAGCCCTCAAGAACGCGTTGGCGGAGGACCCGGCCAACCTGGACGCCCTGGAGTTGTTGGTCGACGCCGGCACCGGCGACAAGGAACGTATGCCGGCCGTTCTCGAGGCGTATGACGCACTGGTGGCAGCACTTGAGCAGCGTCCGGACCAGCACCGGCGTTCACTGGACTTCGTCATCCCGTCGTCATTGGACGCGGCCTTGCCGATCCTTGCCGAAAGCCCCGACCGCATCACCCGCGCCGTCGTGGAACAGGCCCTTGAGCCGGAGGCCGCCTGGGACTATCCCAAGCCCGCGTGGTTGTCGGAGGACGAGTACGTCCTTGCCAAGCTGCTGTTCAGTCTGCAACGAGGGCGGCGGACCCGGGCCATCGAACTCATGCACCAGTTGCCGGACCGGGCCGTGTCCCGTTGGTCCCTACGTCTGGCGATCCGTCGTGATCTGAGGGACAACCGGTTGCCAGGTGCCCGGCGGTTGCTGGCGGAGTACCGTCGTCTGGAGCCGGAGGACGGTTGGGCACGGCAGCACGACGAACGGTTGCGGAAGAACTCGACCCCGTCCAACTATCAGCTGGCCAAGCAAGGTTTTCCGTTCCCGCATCGTCGGGACCGCAGTGCATACGACGCGGTGGGGGATCGGATCTTCTACCTGCTGCACAACTCCTTGCCGTATCACTCCGCCGGCTACAGCACCCGAACGCACGGTCTCCTGACCGGACTGCGGGACCAGGGCTGGGACGTTCGCGGCGTGACCCGACTCGGGTATCCGTACGACATGCCGAAGATGGCCGAACTCGGTCCCATCCCGGAGACCGACGTGGTGGACGGTGTCCCGTACCACCGGCTCAGCACCACCGAGGGGATCGAGAGGAAGAGCCCCATCACCTCCTACGTGGAGCGCTATTCCCGTGCTCTGGAGCGGACGGCTCGCTCCGAGCGCCCCGCGATCCTGCACGCGGCCTCCAACCACTGGAACGGACTGGCCGCCGTGGCCACCGCCAATCGCCTGGGGATTCCGTCCATTTACGAAGTGCGCGGGCTCTGGGAAGTCACCCGAGGATCACGCGATCCCGAGTGGGCACAGGGTGGCATGTACAAGTTCATGGCCCGTATGGAGGCCGACGCCGCAGCCGAGGCCACCCACGTCCTGGCCATCACCCAGGCGCTCAAGGACGAACTCATCACCCGCGGGGTGGACGGCGACAAGATCACGGTGGTGCCCAACGCCGTCAACGGAGACCGGTTCCAGCCTCAGGACCGCGACTCCGGTCTGGAGGCTGAGCTGGGTCTGCAGGGCAAGACAGTGATCGGCTACGTGGGATCGGTTCTGGACTACGAGGGACTCGGTCTGCTGATCGACGCCGCGGAGATCCTGGGCCGAAACCGCGACGACTTCGCCGTGCTGATCGTGGGCGACGGTGCGGAGTTGGAGAAGTTCCAGGCGATCGTGCAGGAGCGAGGGCTCGAGGCACTGGTGCGCTTCACCGGCCGGGTACCGCACGAGGACGTCGAACGGTACTACTCACTGGTGGACATCGCCCCGTTCCCGCGACTTCCTCTACCGGTCTGCGAGATGGTCTCGCCACTCAAGCCCTTCGAGGCCCTGGCCATGCAAAAGGCGGTGGTTGCCTCAGATGTGGCCGCACTGGCCGAAATCGTCACCCCCGATCTCAACGGTCTGCTACACCGCAAGGGCGACACCGACGACCTGGTGCGGGTACTGGAGCAGCTGCTGAATGACCCGCAGCAACGCCAGGATCTCGCCGAACGCGGCCGCACCTGGGTGGTTGAAAACCGCCAATGGTCCGGCGTGGCAGGCATCGTGTCCGATATCTACGATCAGCTCGGGGGTCGACGCGCGTCGACCCCTGCGGGATAGGTTCTCCATGACAGACACCGACAGCGGCACGATCCAGGATCTGCTACAGCGCTACGACGTCAACGAGGACGTCTGCACGCGGCAGTGCGTGGGAGCCGGGTTCGAACGCCGGGACAACAACGACGATCGGGCTGCCAAGGTCATGTCCGGCTCCTTGCAGCTGGCCCCGCACGCTGTGTGGAAGACCGATGGCTACGACGACTGGTCGGCCGACCCCTTCGGCTCACACAACTGGCAGTTCCAGTTCCACGCTCTGCGCTGGCTCTCACCCGTACGCCATTCCGCGACAGACGGTTCGGAGGAGGCCCGCCAGTTCTGGCTTGCCACGGTGCGGTCCTGGATCGAGCACAACCATCCCGATGCGCCGGCCTCCCAGTTCTCTTGGGTGGACATGGCAGACGGCCTGCGGGCCCAGGAACTGGTGTTTGGCTGGCCGCTGGCCAAGACCGACGAGGAACGGGGCGTGCTCCTCGGTGCGCTCGAGACCCACGGCGAATGGCTGGCCGACGAGGAGCACCAGTCCCGCGCCAATCACGCCCTGCACCAGAACATTGGACTGTTCGTGCTCTCGAGCTTTCTGCGACATGACAAGTGGCGCGACCTGAGCATCGGTCGATCGGCCCGTCTCTTCGAGGTGTCTTTCGACGAGAACGGTGCCAACGACGAAGGCTCGATCGACTACCACCGGATGAACATCTCGTGGTGGCAGAAGACGTGGGACCGTGTCGCCCAGGAAGGGGGAAGGGTTCCTGAGTCCGTTGCCGCCCAACTCGCTCAGGCCGCTACGTTCCTGGCGCACGCCACGAGACCCGATGGAACGATGGTGCCGATCGGGGACACTCACCTCCGTGAGGTCACGGATATGGGGTTCCCGGAACTCGAATACGTGGCCAGCCAGGGAACTGCAGGCATGCCACCGGCCGCTACTGCCGTTGCCGCCTCAAATGGCTACGTCATGGGACGCTCGGGCTGGGGTGAGCAGGACGGATCCTTCGCAGAACACAGTCACTACAGCCTTCGGTTCGGCAGGGCCTATTCGGCCCACCACCACGAGGACAGGGGCGGTCTGACCTTCTTCGCCAACGGCTTCGACTGGATCACCGATCCCGGGTCGTACATGTACGAGCCCAAGGACCCGTTCCGCCGGTATCTCCGTTCCCGGGCAGGCCACAACCTCGTCGTGATCGACGGCAAGGACTACGACCGCGAAGGGCACGTGACCCTGCAATCGGTGGACTTCACGGACACCGTGCACGACATGACCGTGGTGGACTCGAACTACGACGGCGTGCAACTTACCCGCCGGATCGTCTATCTGCCGCCTCTGGACCTCATGGTGGTCACGGATGTCTTCGACAGCACTGACGAGGTGGTGGCCAGACAGCTCTGGCACACGGACTCAGGGGTCAAACCACGCTATCGAGACCAAGCGTTGGAACTGCAGACCGCTGACGGCCGCCGGTTCACGGTCAACTGGCTGGCCGGTGGTGCCCGTCCCAAGGTGTCCTATGCGGAGGACGGCCGACCCGAGAATTGGGTCTCGCGCCGCTGGGGCAAGAAGAACAAGGCCGCAGGCTTCCACGTGGAGCAGAAGGCCCGCCGGGGCTTCTTCACCACGGTGCTCGGTGAGTCGACCCAGGATCCTTGGTCGGTGGTTTCGAGCCGGGTGAAGGCCGATACCGCCTGGCTCAGGGTCCAGCGGGCCGGTCAGATCTGGGGCATCACCATCGACCAGGACGGTGTGACCGTCGAACAGGACCCTGTCTACAAGGGGGTTGAAGTGCCCGAAATCAAATCCGACTTCGAGGCGGCGGTGCTACGGACACGGCTGGACGCACTCGAGCAGAGACTCGCGCTCGTGAGCGCCCGTCAGGCCGAGGCCACCGCTGTCGAGAACAGGGGTGTCGAAGACGTCGAGCAGAAACTGGCGTCGACCTCCAAGAAGGTCAAGCAACTGGCCAAGGTCCACCAGGACGATCTGGAACGTGAACTCAAGCTGGTCGCCGCCATCCTGCCGCTGTTGCCGCCCGATGTCCCACGTCGCACGATCCTCGGGGGAGCAGACTTCGCCCAGTACCTGCCGTACATCCAGGATCCGCTGTACGTCTACGAGCAGTGGCGCCACAAGACCGACGCGATCCCGCTGACGCTCACCCAGCGACGTCGCCTGGCCAAGGACCTCTACTCACGCGGTTACTGGCTCCGCAGCCTGGAAGTGCTCAACAGCGTTCTCACGGTGGCGGGCAGCGACAAGGACCGCCGGACCATCGAGATCCGAGCCTCGGAAATCGCCATGATGCGCGGTGAGATCACTCTGAGCTGTGAGCCCCCGGAATCTTTCGAGCCTGTGGCCGGTCGTGTGCTGCACGTCGTCGGAAAGGCCATTCCGGAGACTCAAACCGGCTACACCCTACGCACGCACTACCTTGCCCAAGCGCAGGTGCAGAAGGGTTACGACGTCCACGCCTTCCGGCAGGCCGGGGGTGTCCCCGAGGCCGTCGAAGAACCCGAAGTGCTTCTGGACGGGGTGACCTATCACCTACCCGAAGGGCAACCGCGCGGAACCCTGCCGTGGGACGAATGGTTGGAACTGAACGTCCGAGAATTGGCCGAGTTGGTGGCGCGCGTGCGCCCAAGCGTGCTGCACTGCCATTCGGATTTCGTGAACCACATGATCGCCCACCCGGTGGCCCAGGCCTTCGGACTCCCTGTGGTCTACGAGAGCCGCGGGTTCTGGGAAGAATCGTGGCTCTCCCGCATCGAGACCAAGTCGGGCCGCGACCTGACTCGCGACTACGACCGCTACGGTCTGCCCGAGGCCTACACGCTGCGCCGCGCGCGGGAGGATGCTGCTCGGGCGCTTTCGGACCGGGTGACCACGCTCGCCGAGGTCATGAAGGACCACATCGTCGAGCGCGGTGAGGAAGCCGCCAAAGTCTCCGTGACCCCCAACGGCGTCCAGCCGGACGAGTTCCCGGTTATCGAACCGGACCTGACACTCAAGGCCGAACTGGGGATTCCGCCGGAGGCCCCGGTGATCGGGTACATCACGTCCGTCGTCGAGTACGAGGGCATTGACACGCTGCTCACTGCATTCCGAACCGTCCTACAAAAACAACCGGAGACATGGTTACTGCTCGTCGGAGACGGACCGGTGCGGTCTTCACTGGAGCACCTGGCCAAGAACCTGGGCGTCGCGGATCGTGTGATCTTCACGGGACGGGTCCCGCACGAGAGCGTTCTCGACTACTACAGCTTGATCGACCTCTTCGTGGTGCCACGCAAGGACCGGACCGTGTGCCGCCTGGTCACACCCCTCAAACCCTTCGAAGCCTTTTCCACGGGCCGGGCCGTTGTGGTCTCCGACGTCGATGCCCTACGGGAAATCGCCGACCAGAGCGGAGCTGCCGCAACTTTCACTGCAGGTGACCCGGCCGACCTGGCGCAGGTGCTCAACGAACTGCTGAATGATCCTGAAAGGCGCCTGGCCATGTCGGTCAAGGGGGCGGAGTGGGTACGCCAAGCACGGTCCTGGGCGGCCATTGCAGACCTCTACGACGCTCCGTACGAGAACGTCGGGTTTCTGCCGTTCAGGCCCGCCGATGATCCACTCTCCGAGCCATATGATGCGCTTGCGCTGCGCAATGATCTGCGCAATCTCAGCCGTCATGAGGCACTTCGGTATCTCACCGTCCATACGGGCCAGCCGCAGTACGACCCCGTCCGGACCGCCGACGAGATCATTGCGGACGGCTGGTCCAATCACGGATTCCCGGCCATTGCCATCCCGGAAGACTTCGACTGGCTCCAGGTCGAGGAACTTGACCGGACGTTGCAGATGTACCTGCACAGCTGGGAGTTCCTCACACCAGTCCTTGAAGCCTGGGAAGAGACTGGCAGCGCACACTATCTCGAGTGGGCGGTTCAACGGGCTTTGCAATGGGCAACGTACTTCCCGGTCATCGATCCATCCACCATGGCGTGGTACGACATGGCCTTGGCGTACCGATCCGTGGTTTTGCAGGGGCTGATCCGCGCCGTGGCAGGGTCCTCTGCGGTCTCCGATTCCGACTTCAACACATTGGTGGAGTCGACACTGCGTCAGCGCGATGCCCATTGGCGTCCCGATTCCTTCAACCCCCGGAACAATCACGGGTACTACTCGGCCGTCAGCCAGGTGGTCCTGTCCCGGGCATTTCCGCAACTTCCGGGAATGAAAGCCCTCAAGGCTCAGGGCGATTCCCGACTTCGCATCATGACGGCCACACAGTTCCTGTCCGACGGCGGCCACGCCGAGCATTCCCCGGAGTACCACCGGATGCTCTTGAACTCCTTCGAGGGCGCCATAAGCCTCGGTGCCGTACAGGATCCCGAGGTTGCGAGCCGCATTGGGAAGGCCGCCGACGCTCTCGGCTGGATGATCCTGCCGCAAGGCCAGTTGCTTCAGTTGGGGGACTCTGCCCAAGGCCGTCTGGACGCCACCGACACGTCCTCGTCGGCAACAACGGACTGGGTCCTGTCCAAGGGTGCCCGCGGTGTCGCCCCGACCGACGACGCCTTGGTCCTCCCGGAGACGGGCTATGCGATCGTGCGTCGGCTCAATGCCGATGAGCAGGAGGGGAGAAATGCGAGCTACCTGGCTGTCACGGCGGGATTCCACTCCCGGACGCATAAGCACTGTGACGATCAAAGCCTGGTGTGGTTCGAAGACGGCCAGGAAATTCTGGTGGACGGGGGCCGATACCGCTATGGCGATCTGCTGCCGCAGGACTCGCCCTTGCGCAGCAACGGCTTCTATTACTCAGATCCCATTCGCCAGTACATGGAATCCTGCGCTGCCCATTCAACCGTGAGTGTCGACTCGAGGCTCCATGACCGCCGTCGTGCGCCGTACGGATCCGGGCTGGTCTCCTTCGATCGTCTTGACGACGGCGGATACCGGATCGTGACTGCGGTGCCCCACGACGGATGGGAATCTGAACGAACCGTCACGTACCATCCGGGCCGTCGGCTCGTCATCGAGGACCACGTCGTGACACAGGACGATGAGCGCCACACGCTGCATTCCTGGTTCTTGCTCGACGGCGGCCTCGAGATCACGGACGAGCAGGGGATGCAAGGCGAGGACGCGCAAGGGAAGGCTCTCGGAATCAGGTCCATGAAGTGGGGTGGACCATTGCACCTCAAGCGCATATCTGGTCTTGACGAAGAACTCACCGTCCGCACCAACCGCATAGGCGACACCTGGGAAGAGGTGGAAGGGGTCCGATCCCGCGAGGACCGAAGAACTGAACCGGCATGGTCCGTCCGTTGGACGGGTGAGTTCCAAGGGGAGGCACGTACTCGCACCGAGTTCGTCTTCGAAAGCGAGGAAGGCCACCAGAATCCTGCGCAAGTTTCATACGACCAGAACCCTTCCTTGACGGACGACACGCGGCCCGACCTTGGAAGCAGTGACGTCTGATGGTTGCCCTGGACCCGCACCACGAACCCGATGTGATCTACGGCAGCCTGGAGGAATTCCTTGCCCGGGATGATCGACAGTCCAGGGTGATCCGAATCAACCTGCAGCCCGTTCCGCTCGACTTCCGCTACATCGCACGCGGTAGCGAGAACCTCACGGTGTTCTTCACTGCGGCGGTACCCAAGGATTCTTTGGCACCAAGGTTCACCGGGTTCGGTATCAGTCGAACCTTGAACACGAACGGCCTGCACTTCTCCGACCCGTCGACGGCGTTGGCGCCGGAAGTCTTTCTTGCCTGGTACACGGGAAGCGTGCGACAACCGTTGGCCGAGGTGCTGCCCCGCATCATCGCCCACTACCAAAGCGCCGCACCGCGTGCCCGCACGGTCTTGTACGGCGGGTCCGCACGGGCCTTCGCGAACCTGGTCAACGGACACCGTCTCCCCGGAAGCATCGCGGTTGTTTCCAACCCGCAGACCGATCTGCGGAACTACAACACCGGATTGGTCCGCCGCTGGTTGAAAATCTGCTGGAAAACCTCAGGTGTGGACATCCCAGCGGACCTGGCGCGCGTCCAGCCCTGCACCGACCTCGTGTCCCTCTATGCGCAAGGGTCGCCCAACCGAGTGGTGTACATGCAGAACGCCGGCGACGCCGACCACGTTGCACCGCACTTCGTACCTTTCATCGAAGCCACCCGCGAGAATCCAGATGTGCGATTCATGCTGGGCGACTGGGGAGATGGCCACAAGGCCCCACCCAAGGAACTCATCGTGCACACTCTGGACATGGCCTTGACCGAGTCCTGGGACTCACCGGCCTGGAGCGAAGCCGGATTTCGGACCGCGCATGAGTATCGTCGTCCGTTCCAGGACCTTGAGCGCGGATAACCGACCCCGCCACCGGTCAATGACCGGGCGGGCAATGAAAGGTGTGACAGTTGGCATTGGACATCGCTGCGATTTCGCAGCAGATCACGGCTCCGGCCAGGAAGAACCAATTCTCCAGTGCCCTGCTGCGTGGCGAACTGACTCTCAGGCCCCACCCGACCTGGTCAATGCCGAAGCACCTGACATGGACCGAAGACCCGTTCAACGACAAGAACTGGATCCATCAGTTGCACATGCTGCGCTGGATGGCGCCCCTTGCCCAAGCGGGACGGGCCGGCGACGTCCCCGCTGCCGAGCTGTGGCTCCGCCATGCGACCGACTGGGCACGGAACAATCCGCCTGGAAGGTCCAAATGCATAGCGGCTTGGGCCAACATGGTCGACGGGATCCGCGCCACGCATCTCGTCCTCGGCGTGCCCATGATCAGTGAGCTGTTTCCGGACTCCCTCCCCGTTCTGGAGAAGACGATCACCGAACACGGAGCCTGGATCGCCGACCCCAGGCATCTGGGCCATTCCAATCATGCCCTGCACCAACACGAAGGTCTGCTCCTGTGCGGCATCGCCCTGGGCCGACACGACTGGACAGAGTTGGCGGTCGAGCGGATCGGGCAACTCTTACGAGAACAATGGGATGCAGAAGGCATCAACGCAGAAGGTGCCATCGCATACCACCGCAACAACTACATCTGGTGGCAGCGGCTGCTCGCTCGGCTGGAGTTGGCCGGGCTGGATTACCCGGCGGGTGCCGAATCCCTGGAGGCCACGCCAGTGGCCCTTGCACATGCGACACGTCCCGACGGCTTGTTCGTCCCGATCGGGGACACCGATGGTGGTTCGGCCGACGGTGTGGACCACCCAGCATGTCGCTATGTGACATCTCAGGGCAGCGAGGGAGAACCACCCCAGGAATTGTTCAAGCTCTACCGCGACGGGTATGCCTTCGGCCGCAGTGGGTGGGGGGAGTTTGAACGGGACATGGCAGAGGAGACGTTCTTCTCGATGCCGTTCGGACGCTTCAAGGTCCATGGCCACCCGGACGGCGGATCCCTGACATTCGCCGCCGGGGGAGTCAACTGGATCACGGATCCAGGGAAGTACTCCTACACGCACGAGGACCCGATCCGGAAGTACGTCATCGCGCACTCCAGTCACAGCCTGGTGTATCTCCCGGACGAGCACCGTGACCGGAACGCAGACGTGGCGCTCCTGGCCCATCAAGAGGCCGACAGCCACTGGGACATCACGGTCGCTGACCAGGGCTACGCAGACGTAGACCTGACGCGCAGAGTCTTGTTCTCCACCAGTGGGGAGTACCTCGTTGTGGTGGACACTGTGCGCGCTGATCGTGACGTCGTCGCAGTTCAGCGCTGGCAACTGGGTGCGGGCGTGGAGGCCGAGTCCACAAAGAATGTCGTGGCGTTGAGCAGCGGGGAGAAATCCGCCGCGCTCTATGCCTCTGGGACCAAGGCCGACACGTCCATCATTCGCAACACGGCACCGTGGCTACCGGAAGGTCGTATTGCAACCGCCTGGAAGCAGAGTGTGCCCGCGCCAGTTGTCGAGATGACCAAGCACGGAAAGTCCTTCCGATTCGTCACCGTCCTTTCAGCGGGTCAGAAGACGGCACCGAAGTTCTCTACTGTCAAAGGTCTACCGGCGGGAGTCCTCGGGCTGACCGTGGACAACGGATTCTCCGCGGAAACCATGGTGATTCGTGACCGCGACGTCCGTGTTCTCTCGGGCGCGGCCTCGACGGAGGACGCCGCGGCTGCGCTGGATCTAGCCCCTGCTCCAGCTTCTGCCGTTCCGGGCCGTCCCGCGTCAGCCGGACACGCCACTGGCCCCGCACGCCAGCTCACTCGTGAGGAACACGCCAGCGTGCTCGAGAGACTCGCACGGGCACGTGCGGACGCGGCCCACCTCGACTCCGCTGAGCGACAGGCCTTCGCAGACGAACTCGAATCCGAACTCCGGCCCGAGCTACCGGGCGGTGACTTCGACCTCGGCCTTGAAGCTTGCCTGAGTGATCTTCGGCAGGCCAGGAGCGGGCGGTCTGCCGCGATGGTTGCGAATCGGGCCCCGTTGATCAACTGGGCTCAGGACGAGACGTGGCGCCCCACCTACTACGACCTTCCGATCAAGACTCACCTCGGGGGTTGGAATCACACCACAACTTTGAATCAGGCCGGTCTCCACACCGTGGAATTCGGACCGCTGGTCCTTCCGGCACTTGTGGAACCGTACCCGGGGAACACATTGACGGTCCTTTTCCACGGAGCCATAAACCGAACCAAGTCCAGATTGCCACTCTTTCAAAGAGTTGCCCTCCAACGGAGCCTGGCCATGGGCCCGATTCTTGGTTTCAGCGACGCAACGCTCGATCTCGACGCTCAAATGCGACTCGGCTGGTATCTGGGGGCCGGATTCTGGGACCTCACGACCGCGATGGTTGACGTGATCCGTGGGGCCGCCGCGATGTGGGGAACGGAGCACGTAGTCCTTCAGGGCAATTCCGGTGGGGGGTTCGCTGCTATGCAAGTGGCCGCTCAGATGCCCGAAGCGCACGCGGTCGTCTTCAACCCACAAACTGACATTCGACGCTACTCTGCTGCGCATGCGCGGCGGGCCTTTGAAGCAGCCTTCGGAGACCGGTCAGACCCAACGCGTGACGACGAGCTCGCGCGCGTGAGCGTGGCCCACCGGTGCCGGACGACCGGCACGTTGGGACAGTCCCTGACCTACGTGAGCAACTCCGGAGACCGAATCCACGTGGCCAACCATGAACTCCCACTCCTTGAGGCCCTGGAAGACATGGGCGTTGGCACGACAGTCAACCGGGTGGACTTGTACCTAGGAGACGGACACAAGCCCGTCGACAACGACAAGTACGCAGAGATCATGACCTCCGTGTATCAGCAACTCACGTCTTGAAAGGTTGGTCCTGTCAGTTCGCCTGGAGCCCTTCGAATTCAGATCTCCGGAATCACTTACGGGGCCACGTCGTCGGATTCACCCGTTCAGCAATTCGAGGGTCTTCTCCCGCGACAAGGGATTGTGACCGGACTCCTCATCAAAATACGTGTGCAATGTCGAGTTGCCGGCCACCAACGGGCTTTTCTTCAGGAACTCCACCCAAATGGGCATTTGAATGTCCCGGTCGTACTGGCTCGCCACGTTCACCCAATAGTCGATCTGGAGCGGAACACGCCCGCGGGACAAATGGCGCAGGACATTCGTCCGATAGGGCCACCTTTTCCGTACGTCAGCGGCCAGATGCCCCGGAAACCACCGCGTCAGGACATCACGGACCTGGTGGGGGTACCACCGCGTCCAGTCGAACTGGGCGTTGTTCACGATTGCTCGGGCTCGGACGTCGTAGGCCAGGCAAGCCAAAGCGCCAAATCCACCGGCCGAAGACCCGAAGTAGGTCCGCTGCTCCGGCTGCGGGGCGCCGAGGGACTTGGCCAGCAAGAGGATGACCTTGGTGGTCAGGTGCGCAGGCCACACAGGGGGACCGGCCTGCAACCAGTTGAGCGAGATGGCTTCCGGTCCCACCGTACCGGGGTCACACACGAAGATCTGGCTGGCCTGGATGTCCGGCCACCAGGAAGAACGCTGGAAGATCGGCCGACCCTCGGAACGTTCCAGGTCGACCGCACCGTTGTGCAGGATCACGAGTCGAGGACTGTCCCGGCGCACGACGAGCAGGGGAAGTATTGACTCGGGTAAGGCGACATCCACCCTGACAGGCTCGTCCAAGGGGAAAGACTCGGCCGTCAGCGCTGCAACGTCGTCGAGCGCGACGGTTAGCGCGGATTCAACGGCCTTCAACCAGTTCATGTCAACCCATTTTATCGGTGGTTGGCATGGGAACCGTACCGAGCCCCTCGTCGTCCCTCAGCGAGTCGACATCGGGCAGGCAAGGTGCCGTGCCTGTGGGTGTTCCACCGCCGATACCTCCAGGGTCGAAGCGCAGGTGGGACAGTTGGATCCGGGTAGCGTTCTGCCAAGACAGCCTGTCCCGAGCTTTGTGAACCGTTATGCACAACCGGATCCGTTGGCCGCATCGAACATCGTGTACCGCGATGGGAATTCGCCCGACGCGGTACGCCCCGGGGAGGGTCAGCACCACGCGGTCATCGACCGTCACGCTGTAGGAGAAGGAGCGGTCCTTGCCGTCCCCGGACCAGGTCTTGTGCATGTCGAAGAAGAGGTCCCCGTTCTCCGTGCAAACATGCACGGTGCGGTGCACCTGGGTTCCGGCAATGAAGTTTTCCAAGGGGACGTACGCGGACCAGGATTTCATGTCCTCCGGCACCGCCACGGCATGCTCTCGCCCGGAGGGGTCACGGACGATCAACGGGTGATCCATGGGCCACGGCTCCTCCGTGACTGCCGCGCTGGGGACCACCGACGCCGCAGGACGGGCCGGTCCAGGGTGCTCGGTTGCCAAACTGCCGGCGGACAAGCGGGTGTCCCGCGCCACTTCGTAGAGGTTCCTGGTGTCACTCATGCCGAAGAAGTTCAGCACGGGGACAGTGGAATTGATCAGTTCCCCGAACGCGTACGACTCCGCGCGTTGCCGTCGGCTGAACGCCAACAAAGGCTCCAAGATTGCACGTGCACCGATCGGCACGTGCGTGTCGAACGCCAGATCGATTTCGTTGTAGACCTCGCTGGCCCAGCGACCGTTGCGGTATTCCCAGTGCGTCAGGTCGCTGGGAAGATACCCGTGCAGGTCAGAGGAGAGGAGATAGGTCTCCAAGGACCGGTCGAAGTGATCTGCAAGGCTCTCCTTCGGAATCTGGACGCCGGTCGCTGTCGCGCGTTTGACCAACCTCGACCTGACCGCGGCCACAACATCCGTGTCTTCGGGAGCAGCCCATTTGTGCTGCGCTATCTCGAAGGCATTGCCGCGCACGACCAGCAGGTCCGGTTCCGAAAAGTTGGTCAGGTAGTGCGGCAAGAGCCAGCGGCCGTGCACGCCGAGGCTGTTACGGTCGCAGGCCAGAGATTCTTCCGGAGTCAGCGGACGAACACTCTTGTCGGCACGGTAGATGACCCGATGATCCAATCCCAGTAGATCCACCAAGGGCCGGACCAATCGGACATCACCGTTGAGGGCATGGTCCTCGCCGTCATCTGCCGCAGGACTACCCCCGTAGGTGAAGCAGGGGATCGCCGACATCCAGGGCAGGGACAGCGCAAGGACACACCGGGAATCGGCACCTCCACTCAGCGCAAAGCGCAGGGGCGTCACCCCTCGCGCCACGAGTTCCATCTGACGTTGCCACAGCTGCTGCACCCGTACCAGGCGGTCTTCCTCGGAGCGGGCAATCCATGGGTTCGGTCGGAAGGGCCAATGGCGCTCAACCTGGCCGGACAGGACCTCGATCCGGTGGTTGGGAGGTAATGCTTTTCCACCCGTGAATGGGGAAAGATCCCAGGTGTGCGAGGCCTTTACCACTCCGGATGGTTTCAGACCGAAAGTGGATGCCAGGAGATGAGCATGAGAAGCTGCTCCGCCGCCTCCCGCCATGTAGTACACGGAACGGGACCCAACTGCATCGTGATAGATCCATAGTCCGGTCCGACTCACCACCAGGATCAGATGGCGGCCCGCCATCAGGTCCAAGCACTCGAGGAACGCCGATTCCGAATCGTTCAAGGCGTCGGCCAAACGAGCGGCTGCGTCTTTTGTGCGGCTCAGGTTCTCGTCGGTGTCCTCACCGAGGTAATACGCTCGCCCGTGGACCAGCACGATGGTGCCGTCCTCAGCTTCGGCTCGCTGAAGCGGGCGTCTGGAGTCGTAGTGCAGCTCGAACCCACGGCTCAAGGGCAGTCTTCGAAAGCTGGGCGGCAGGTTTTTCGCCAGACCGGACGGCGCCAGACAGAACCCGTACGCGTAGGTCTTCGGATGCACGACTACCCCTTATCCACTGACCCCCGGGTTGAAGTCCTCCAACCGGTCGCCCAGGTCGAACATCTTCTCGATGGCTGCAATGGTACGCGCCGCCGCTTTGCCGTCGCCGTAGGGATTCACCGCATTGGCCATGGCGTCGTAGATCGCATGGTTGTGCAGGAGCGTGTCGACCTCCTCGACGATCCGCTCCTCGTCCGTTCCGATGAGCTTGACCGTTCCGGCGGTCACGGCCTCCGGACGTTCCGTGTTCTCGCGCATGACCAATACGGGCTTCCCCAGCGACGGCGCCTCCTCCTGCACCCCACCGGAGTCCGTGAGGACCACGTCGGCCACGGACAGCATGCGGGTGAACTCGCCGTAGGCCAGGGGTTCGGTGACGTGAACGTTGGGCTTGCCTTCAATGGCGGGAAGCACGGCTTCGCGAACGACCGGGTTCCGGTGGGCCGGCAGGACGATGGTCAGGTCCGGTTCGGCGTCGGCGATCCGCGCCAACGCCCGCCCCACGCCGCGCATGGCCTCTCCTTGGTTCTCACGACGGTGCGTGGTCACCAGGAGCGTCTTGCCCGACCGCTGGGCGATCTCCTCGAGCTGCGGATCGGTGAAAGGCAACGCTTTTGCCACCGTGTGATGCAGGGCGTCGATCACGGTGTTGCCCGTGACCACGACGTCGTCGCCGTTGATCGACTCCGCCTGGAGGTTTCGCTTGGAGATGTCCGTGGGCGCCAGGTGCAGGCTGGTGATCTGCGAGGTGATCCTCCGGTTGGCTTCCTCGGGGAACGGGGAGAACAGATCGAAGGACCTCAACCCGGCCTCGGCGTGAATGACCGGGATACCCCGGTAGAAGGCGGCGATCGCGCCGGCCGTCGACGTCGTCGTGTCACCCTGAACGATCACCGCATCTGGTGCCGATTCCTCGAAGATCGCGTCGAGTCCTTCGACGGTCCGGGTGAGCACACCGTTGAGCGTCTGCCGTGGCTGGATGATGTTGAGGTCGTGATCGGGCGTGATGTCGAAGATCTCGTTGACCTGATCCAGCATTTCGCGGTGCTGCCCTGTCACGGTCACCACGCAATCGAACGAACTCGACTCCTGCAGGGCCTTCACGATCGGGGCCATTTTGATGGCTTCCGGTCGAGTTCCGTAGATGGGCATGATCGTCAAGGTCATGGAGATCTCTTTCCTCCGCTGAATTCAGCAAATCGGTCGAGAGACGGGGCTGTCATGGAGCACAAGCAACCCTACATGCCGCAGACTGCCGCGGGTTCGTCACAATTCGACCATGCCGGCCCTGTGGGCAGAAATAACCAACTGCAACCGGTCACGGACGCCAAACTTGTTGACCAGATGCGTTACGTGTAATTTCACGGACTTTTCCGTGATGCCCAAAGTTTCCGCGATCTCCTTGTTCCGGCAACCTGTGGCCAACTGCCGCAGGACTTCCGCCTCCCGTGCAGTCAGGGTGACGGCGGGCGGCAGTTCGTCGCGTTTGTCGGAGTCCCTCAGGTGCCCCACAACGGCGTCCAACGCGGTGGGGGAGAGCTCCGTACGACCGGAAACAGCACGTCGTACCGTCGTGAGAATTCGCTCCGGGGGATCGGACTTGAGGACGTACCCCAGGGCGCCGGCGCGCAGAGCCGGCACGACGGCGTCGGCGGTCGTGAACGTGGTGATCATGACCACCCGGGTCCTGGGCAACACCCGCAGAAGTTCCGCCGTGGCCTCCACACCGTCCACACGGGGCATCTGGATGTCCATCAGGACGATGTCCGGGCGGAGGCTCTCGGCCATCTGCACCGCTCCGCGTCCATCCGAAGCGGTTCCCACGACCTCCATGTCATCGGCACTACCGACGTAGACCGACAGCGTTTCCCTGACCACCGCCTCGTCATCGGCGATCAGGACCCGGTACTGAGTCCTGGATGCCCGGGTCTGCCGCTCCAGATGTGCGTCCATGTTCACGCCCTCACCGACGGGTTTCGAGATATTTGCCTGCCCGTGACACAAACGCAGGTCAAGCGGGTGTTTTTGGCCGTCACCAGAATATCCTTAGGGCGTGCGCACAGGATGCTGACCAGTAGGAACAGTCCCTGCGAGACCCGCACGCGAGTCAAGTCTCCCACTCGAGCAGGAGTTACCGATGTCCATTCTCACCCGTTCCCGAAAGGCCGCAGCCGCGGCCGCAGTTGCTGGATCCTTGTTCATCAGCGGCGGCCTGGCCACCGCTGCCATCGCACCGTCCATCGGTGCCACCCCGTCCCCTACAACCTCCTCGTCCGTGGTGGAGGCCGAGCCGGGGGTCTTTGTGAGCCTCCTGTGCCAGGCTTTCGGCCGCTGCAGCAGGTGACGTGAGGACAGTATCTGCCTCAACGGGTCCGTTGGCCGTAATTCATCGCCGTTGGCCTGAATTACGCGTCACGGACCCGTTGCCGGTCCCAGGCTTCCTACGCATCGTGGCCAGTGTTCTGGTCGGGATCCTCGGCCTCTTCGACCTGATGCGGTTGACCAGCGATCTGCAGTTCTTTTCCATGACCGGCGGCACCCCGTGGCTCGAACTGCTCGCAATCGTGGCAGGGTCCTACATTCCCCTGATCGCCACGCTCATCGGCCCACGGTTGGGGACGGCAACCATGACGTTCGCCTATGCCATGGCGCTGGTCACACAATCAACCTTCACGGTGATTGTCCCGGGCGTGGCCTGTACCCTGATTCTTTGCATGTGGCTCCGGTGGGGCGTCGGCACCACTGTCGTTGCCACTCAGTGGCTGGCTGCACTGGGTCTGGGAATGTTCGTCCGGGACCCGAACACGTGGGCCGAGGCCCTTGCTTTGTCGGTTTTAGTCGGCTTCGCGGCTCTCCTGGGTTTCACCATCCGCTTCTTCAGGTGCCGGACCCTCCTGTCCGCGCGCACCATCGCCCGCTTGGAGCATGAGGCCGCCATGGTCCGCACGGCCGAGCGCCAGGACCTTGCCCGCGAGCTTCACGACCTCGTGGCCCATGACGTGACGGCCACGGCCCTGCGTGCCAACGCCGGACTGCTCTCCGAGGACCCTGAACTCCAGCGCACGGCCCTGCGAGACATCGCCACCGGTGCCAGCGGAACCATCGCGGACCTGCGGCGCCTGGTGAGCATCCTGCGGGAAGAACCCGTGGGCATCTCCGCCACACGGGTTTCCGCGAACGACGACGGCGCCCAAGGCCCACGCTCCGGTGGCCTGGCCCCACCCACTCCCAACATGTCCTCCGTGCTCACCAGCAGTGTCCAATCCCTCAAGGACTCCGGCTTCGAAGACATCGAGGTGCGGGAGGGCACGGGGTGGGAGCGCGTCGCGACCTCCGTGCGCTCCGCATGTCAGCGAGTGGTCCAGGAAGCGTGCGCGAACATCATCCGGCACGGATCCACGTCCGGGCCGGTGCGGATCCGCGTGGAGATCACGGGGGAATCCGGAACGGATGCCCGAGCGGAAGTCGAAGTGTCCAATGCCCTCGCCCGCACCCGTCGTCGTGAGAAGACCACACCGGATGCCGTGCTGAGCACCGGAGGATTCGGGCTTCTCGGCCTCCGTGAACGTGTGTCGGTCTTCGGCGGGGAGCTGATGAGTGGTCCGATAGACGGACGGTGGATCGTCCGGGCACGTCTGCCTCTTCAGGTGATCGACCTCCGATGATCGCAGGGGCAGGCACCTGCGCCGTCATACTGAGGTCACCTTGCGACCGTGCGCCGGACCGCCACGAGACCGCACAACCATCGATCCGTACAAGCCCAATGGTCACCTCATGAAGCTCAGTCAGTCCGTCGGTTACTCAACGATCCAGCTCAAGATCCAGGATGCCACCGGCCACAATATGATGGTCAACCGGGACGTGTTGCGTCGTACGTACAGCTCCCTCAAGGCTCTCGTGGGTCACTTCTACGAGTCCTCGGTCTCCGCCGACGGTGCGCGTCCTCCCTTTGCGATCTCGTTCATCGAGTCCCAGAACGGCTCCGTCGTGTTCACGATCGAACCTCCCGACCTGCGCCGCGCGCGACACATATTGCCGACACTGGGACTGCTCTCCAGGTTCCCCGCCAGGCCGGCGAAAGCCGCATGGCCCGTGGCTGCCGGAACGGCCCTGCGCGACGCGGTACTCCTGGCCCACGCGGCATCGTTTGTGATCGAGAGCAAGTCGCCCCGCAGTGTTCCCACGTCCACGCCCGGACTGAGCGATCTGTTGAGTTCGCTTGGGCCGCAGCGTCTTCGCTTGCCCAATGCAGTTGCCGAAGCCTTGGGCGACCCCTACATCCAACAGGTACTGCGGGAGTTGTTCGTGGCCGTGCGAGAGGAGGGCGTGGCGTCGATCGTCATCGGCCTGGAGCCCAACGCACCCGAACGCAGGGTCGAATTCGTGGTGCCGGCCGCCGACGACGTGATCCGGTTCGTCGAGGGCGGCCCCCTGACATCGGCCTAGTTCGGCCGCCCCATCCCCGCAATGCCCGTGCCGAAGGCCTGGCGCCGCGTGGTGCGAGTCAGCATCTCCCGCAGGGGGACGTCGTCCATCTCGATCATGGCATCGATGCTGTGGAAGTCTGCGGCCGCCAGAATGTGATGGAACCCTTCAGGCAGATCCACGACGGTCTCCATTCGCCTCGCTGGGTCCGACGGGTCATTCACGAGCACGAGTGAGCGCAACCCGGGGTCATACAACGTGGCCAGCAAGGCCCTATGGATCGCGGCTGCCTCCGGCGTCCCGTCGAACAAGTTCGAGATGAACCCGGGGACCCGGACGGTACGGCGGTCGTCGATCACCATGGTGGAAAAGCCGTCCGCATCGGGCTCCGAACTGATGCGGACCTTGGTTGCCACCAGGATCAACGGGAGGATCTGCACGGTCACGGACACCAATTCAGCACCCCACCGGACCCACCGGGCCATCTGGTCGCGTTTGGCTGCAGGCACGGGTGCGATCGCCCGGGTCAACGGGGGGCGGGGGTCCATGAGGTCCATGTCGATCATGTAGGTGCCCGGGGTCGTCGAACGGTAACTGATCCGGAGTTCGGGCAGATGGTCTTCGAGTCCGTCCTCCTTGGCAAGACGGACCAAACTGCGGTTCATCAACCCCAGCATTCCGTGGCGGGTCCTTTCCAGGACGGCGTCCTCCGGGGTGACGGGCCCGTCGGCCCCTTCAAACCGCACCTCGGCGTCGACACGGGCGAGCAGGGCTTCACCGCGCCGTAGTTGACTCATACGGCTCTCCTCGTCGGCCGGCGGGCAGTGCACGGCCGAGTCGCTTGAATAACGGACTGCGTGCCGTTGGGGCGGCAGGCAGCTACGCAGTGAGTTTACGGTCGTCACGGGAGAGATGTATTCATTAGACTGCAAATAATCGGTGTGTGACCCGCTCGAGATTGGCTTGCCGGGGCCTGTCGGCTCAGCTGGTTCGACGACGACGCGCACGCAGTCCTGCGACCAGTCGACGGGTGCGCGGAGCCGCCGTCGAAACCGCGAGGTAGCCGGAGAGCACCCCGACGGTGCCGGTTCCACCGACGAGCAGGGGAATGCGGAGCCCGCTGAATCGGTCCGGGTCGGAGGCGACCACGTGGGACATCCCGTTGACGGTGGCAGCGATCACGGCACCCGCAATGAGTTGATGTCCGATCTTCTCGGTCTGGTCGAGCAGCGGCTGCAGTTCGTCACCGCGCAGGTGGACGTCGAACCCTCCGTGTTCGAGCACCGTGAGCACTCGGCGCATCACGTCCGGCGCCTCGGCCCCCATCTGGACCGCGTCCTGTATCAAGTCACGGACACGGCCCATCAAGGCGTCCGGGGACAGGCGCTTGAGCACGAACCGTTGGGCGTACGGCTGCATGACCGCAACGAGGTCGAAATCAGGGTCCAGGCCTGTCCCGATGGCTTCGGCCGTCAGAACCATGCGCAGGAAAAGTGCGGATTGCCGGGGGAGCCGGAGGCGGTGGCGGCGCAGGGTGGCCACCAGGTCCGTCATGAGGGCACCGATCCGTACTTCCTGGAGCGGCCGGTTGGCGTATCGCCGCAGCATCGCTTCGATGTCCCGCTCGAGCTTGGCGCGGTCCAGTTGTTCCCCGGAAGTCTCCGTCAGGGCCAACAAGCCGCTTGCAGCCCGGCGGACATTGCCCTGGACCACACCCATCATCAGGGTGACCAGTGAGTCACGGAACTCCTCGGACAGCGTTCCCACCATGCCGAAGTCGATCATGGCGATCGAACCGTCCGGTTGGACGAACAGGTTGCCCGGGTGCGGATCGGCGTGGAAGAACCCGTCCTCGAAGATCATCTTGCACAACGCGTCCGTGGCGGTGACGGCCACCTCGTGGCGGTCGAGTCCGGCGTCGTCGAGCGCTGCGATGTCGCTGATCTTGAGCCCGGTCATGCGCTCGGTGGTCAGGATGCGCGTGGACGTCGCCTCCCAGAACACCTCCGGGACGATCACGGAGGGGTGGGCACCGAAGATCTCCCGCATGCGCTCCGTGTTGCGGGCCTCCGTGAGGTAGTCCATCTCGTCACGCATGGAGGCCGCGAACTCGTCGACCAGCCCGATGAGGTCCTGGTACTGGACTCCCGGCCAGTACCTGGTGAGCAGGACGGCGAGCTCACGCAGGATCTCCAGATCCCGGTTCACCTCGTCGACGATGTTCGGCCGCCGGATCTTGACCACGACCTCGGCGCCGCGGAAGGTCGCCAGGTGCGCCTGACCGATCGAACCCGTCGCCAACGGCACCGGATCGATGTGCTGCAGGATCTCCTCGGCCGCTGATTCGGGTTCCTCGCCCAGCATCTCGCGAATCACGTCCGGCGGGATGGGAGGGGAGGAGTCCTGCAGGAGCGCCAGTTCTGCGGCGTACGCCGGCGGGAGCAGGTCGGGACGGGTGGAGGCCAACTGCCCCAACTTGACGAACGTCGGGCCGAGTTCCTCCAGAGCCAACCGCAGGTGCTCCGGCTGAGGCTGGATCTTCTGAGGATCGATCAGACGAACCTTGCCCAGGTACGAACGCCACTCGGGCTTGAGCCCACCCAGCGCGAACCCGAAGCCGTGCTTCGAGAGCACTTCGAGGATCTGAAGAAGTCGTTCTCGCCTGGAGATCATCCGTCTCTGTCAGTCATCCGTGTCAGCCCTGTCTGTCGGTCGGGGTCAGGAATCGTCGCGCTCGGCGGGGATCTCCGCCGGAGTGGAGGTGGTGTTCCCCGGTGTGGAGACCTTGGTCGTGGGGGACTTGAGGGGCCCGAACAAAGAGCGCAGGTACGCCGCCATCCCGCCCGTGGCGGCGGCCACGATCAGCGCCAGGGCGGACACCAGCGGCTCACGCCCCAGGAAAAGCACGGCCGCCAGCACCAACAGCACGGTGGCTGCCAGAAGCACCCACACCGTTGCCCGGCTGCGTCGGGTCCAGGTCGCGTCCGATGCCGCCCACGCACTTGACCCGGCCGTGGACGTCGACCCCGTGTGGGTGTTGCCGGTCGACCGGGCGGGGGCCACGGGATGCCCGGAGGCAGCCATGCCCTTGCGCCACTTCCGGGAGTTCTTCCCGCGCTCGGCGTCGGTCGGCACGTAGGCATTGGGAATCTCGTAGTCATCCGCTTCGGGCACCAACTCGTCGCCCACCCGCGGCAGCTCTTCGAACCAGGTCGCGTCGATCGCCTCGGGGCGAGCCGCCTGAACGGTCAGCGACACCTCGTAAGCCGATCCGCGGATGGTGCCCCAGGCCGCTGTCAGCAGGTTGTGTTCGAAGGCATGGCGGATGACCGGAATGAACTGTTCCGAGAGCTGAGTGGAGAAGCGCCCGACCACCTGACGTTCGTGCAGCACCTCCACGATGTCCACGTGTTCACCGTGGGCGGTCCGGACCTGGTTGACCTCAAGGGTCAGGAACAGGCGGGCTTCTCCCGACTTGGGCAGAATCGCGTGGAGGTAGGCGGCGTGGTCCTGTTCGTCGAGCACCTTGATCGAAGGGCCCTGGGGGAGCACGGTCGAGCGCTGCGGGGGTGAGTTGACGGGAAACAGCAGGTCCGGAGGGGACAGCTGGACACGGGCCGACGCATCGACTTCCGGAGTACCGTCCGCATCCACCAGCGAGGCCTTGATGATCACGGGCGCCGTCGCGGCGTAACCGGATGCCACCACCCGAGTCACGGCCGGCCAGTACCGGGCGGCGTCGTCCTTGGCGAGGTGCCCCACCTGGTTGTCGTCCACCCGCACGGAAATGGTTTGCGGGTCGAACGGATTGTCGGGTTCGGGGACCAGGGTTGCGGTTCCGGCAAAAGTCTCCACCATCCCGTACGGCAACGAACCGAACACGCGCAGGATCTCCGCGTCGTAGAAGTTCTCCGTCACGATCTCCAGAGAACCGCGGTCGTTCAGGGCATAGGTGGTCATGGTCTCCCTTAGGCCTGAGAGATGGGGAAGCGTGGCCCGCTGGCCAGCCACGGGACGTTGGTGTCCGGACGAGTCTGGACGCAGAACAGTCTTTCACGGATTACATGCATTTCCGCGGATTGTGGCCGCGGTGGGCCGGGTGGGCGACGGCCCGTTACGCGGGCCTTGCGCGCGCCTGGATGGTGAGTCGACGTCGGCGTTCGTCCGCTTGCTCTCGGACCACACGCAGGAGCGCTGCTGGTGCGTCCGAGTGGGTGGTGAGCCATTCCTCCGTGGCTTGCAGAACGGCATCGTTCTCGACGCCCGCGGCAGGGTCCGGTGCGGTCCGGGGATACAGGCCCGCGACCACTCGGGTGGCCATGCCGATCGACCGACTCGCCCACTGCTCCTGGATGACTTCGAAGTACCGAGCGCGGAAGGGAGCCAGAAGGTCGTCGTCGCCCAGCTGGAATCCCGCCGCGGTGGCGCTGAGCAGGTCGTTGGTGAGGTCCGGGCCCAGGACACGGTCCCATGCCTCCTGTTTGGCTTCGGCCGTGGGCCTGGCCGCTTCCGCGCGGGCCCGCCCGATCTGCGCGGGCCTGGAACTGTCGCGATCCGCCTCCGAGCGGATCCAGGTGTCATCGGCGTGGCCCGAGGCCACCAGCCCCGTGAGCAGACGCCAACGGAGTGTGGGCCCGAGCCGCAGACCCGGAAGTGCCACGGAGCCGGCCAGCAGATCACCGGCCCAGGCGGAGAAGGTCCGGTCATGAGCAAGGAGGTGCCCGAACACGCGGGCCAGAGCGCTCTGCCGGTCAGATCCGGGCGGGGCGGACTCCAGCTGGGTGACGACGGCTCGCGTCAGGTCGGTGCTGTGACGGGCCCGACGGGTCACAGGGAGATGGTCGTCCAGGACTTCCAGTGCACGGTCCAGGACGGTCTCGAAGACCACCGATTCCTCTTCCTGGAAGATGTGCTGCAGGACAGCGGTGAGGAAGTCTCCGGGGTCCACCTCCCCGGAGCGCACGGCCGACCACAGCTGTGCCCAGGCCACGGAGCGCGCCATGGGATCCGGGAGGTGTCCCAGGTGCTCCATCAAGTGCTCTGCCTGCCCGGCATCCAGCCGGTACTCGGCGTAGTCCAGGTCGTCGTCGTTGACCAGGACCAGGCCGTGCGCGCCGGTCAACGCCGGGACCGGCAGCGGGTCGCCCGGCTGGTGACCCGCCGGTATCTCCACCAGGACCCGCCGGGTGCGCGCCCAGGCAGTCGCCAAGGACGCGACGGCATCGCTCGCTGAATCCGAGGGCGTGGAAATGCGATCGGTGCCGTAGAGGCCGATGGCCAGCTGGTGTGGTCGGGCGGAGGCCGGGTCCTGCGGGGTCCCGCGAGGCACCAGCACGACCGATTCGATCGGAGAGTCCAAACCTGTGTCCCCTCGGGTGACCGTGACGTCGACCCGGGTGGCGCCCGTGGTGCCCAGCCAGTGCCGGGCCCAGGCCCGTGTGTCCTGATGGGAGGCCTCTTCGAGCGCGGCCAGGAAGTCGGACAGATCGGCTGATCCCCAGGCATGCCGTCGGAAGTACACCCGACAAGCCGCGAAGAACGCGTCCTGACCCACGAAGGCCACCAGCTGCTTGAGCGCTGCGGCACCCTTGGCGTAGGTGATGCCGTCGAAGTTCTGCCGTGCGGCTGCCACGTCCGGAATGTCTGCGAGGATCGGGTGAGTCGTGCTCAGCGCGTCCTGCCGGTAGGCCCAGGCCTTGCGGCGCACCGCGAATCCCGCCCAGGCGCTCGTGAACTCCGTGGCCTCGGCCGAGGCGTATGCCCCCATGTACTCCGCGAAGGACTCCTTGAGCCACAGGTCCTCCCACCAGCGGATGGTCACCAGATCTCCGAAGTACATGTGCGCCATCTCGTGCAGGACCGTGTTGGCCCGGGCCGCGCGCTGTTGGTGGGTGGGGCCGTCGGGGAACAGGTAGTCCTCGGTGAAGGTGACCAACCCGGGGTTCTCCATGGCACCCAGGTTGTACTCGGGGACGAATGCCTGTTCGTAGGAGTCGAACGGGAAGTCGAGGTCGAACAGGCCGGTGTAGAAGTCCAGTCCTTGCCTGGTCAGCTCGAACAGTTCCTCGGCCGGAAGGTGCGGCGCCATGCTGGCCCGGCACCACAGGGTCAACGGCAGCCGCTGATCGCGTCCAGGCACCGAAGATTCCCACGTGCCCGTGACCCGGTGGTAGGGCCCGGCCAGGACAGTGGTCAGGTAGCTCGGGATGGCGGCCGTGGCGGAGAACTCGTGACGCGCCGCTGCCGCGTGACCCGACGCGGCCGGAAGGGGACTGATGCGTACATCTGCCGCGTTGGACGAAACCGACCACCCGGCCGGGGCGTCGACCGTGAACCGCCAGGGGGCACGCAGATCGGGCTGGTCGAAGCAGGGGACCACACGACGCGCGTCGGTCGGCTCGTACTGCGTGTAGAGGTAGGTGGCATCGTCCTCCGGGTCCACGTACCGATGCATTCCCTCACCGGACCGCGAGTACCGGCCGCGACCACGGACGGTCACGGTGTTCGTCGGTTGAAGACCCGAGAGCTCGATCCGCCCCTCCGACACGCACTGTTCCAGGTCGGCCCCGGTCCGCGGCTGGCCGTTGACCTCCAGGGAGTCCACCTCGCCGATGAAGTCCAGGAACGTGGCCTCCACTCCGTTGGCGACTTCGAACTCCCATCGAGCGGTCACCGGGAAGGTCGACATGTCGGGGTCGGAGGCGCCCGTGAGGTCCAGTTGGACGTCGGCACCCAGCAGGGTCAGGTCACGGGAGCGACGGGCTGCGTCAACGCGGGTCAGGTCGTAGTGAGGCACGCGCACAGTCTACGAACGACCAGCGACGACGACGGAAGGGCCCCTCCACCGCCGTGGACCGGGCCCTTCCGCGTTGCACACCGCCGCCCCATAGTGCGTGGGGTCGCGTGCCTACTCGAACTTGTAGTTCTTGGGGATCACCGTGATGCCGGAGTCGGTCACGTGGAGACCACGGGCACGGTCCTCTTCGGCGCTGACGCCCACCCGGACTCCGGGCGGAACCACGACGTTCTTGTCCACGATGCAGCGTTCCACGACGGCGTCCTCCTCCACCCGCACACCCTGCAGGAGCACGGACTTGTCCACCCGGGCGTGGTTGCCCACGAAGACGTTGGGGGAGAGCACCGACTCCTGGACCCGGCTGCCCGCCACGATCACACCGGGGGACAGGATCGAGTCCGTTGCCACGCCACCCTCCTGGTACGGGCCGCGGACCAGCTTGGCGGGCGGTGCGGTGACCTGGTGGGTGTAGAGCGGCCAGGCCTCGTTGTAGAGGTTGAACACGGGCATGGGGCGCAACAGGTCCATGTGGGAGTCGTAGTACGAATCCAAGGTGCCGACGTCGCGCCAGTACTGGCGGTCACGATCGGTGGACCCGGGCACGTCGTTGTTCGTGAAGTCGTAGACCACGGCTTCACCGCGGTCGGCGAAGTACGGCATGATGTCGCCGCCCATGTCGTGGTCGGTGTCCTCGCGGGCCTCGTCCTGACGCAGCGCCTCGACCAGGGCGTCGGTGGAGAACACGTAGTTGCCCATGGACGCCAGGAACTGGGTCGGGTCATCCTCCAGGGGACGGGTCGAGTCCGGCTTCTCCACGAACTGGGTGATCTTGGTGGGGTCGTTCGGGTCCGTTTCGATCACGCCGAAAGACTTGACCAGCTCGAGCGGCTGGCGAACACCGGCCACCGTCGCCTTGGCGCCGGAGGCGATGTGGAAGTCGACCATCTGGGAAAAGTCCATGCGGTAGACGTGATCGGCGCCCACGACCACCACGATGTCCGGACGGGCGTCGTCGATCAGGTTCATCGACTGGAAGATCGCGTTGGCCGACCCCAGGAACCAGTCCTTGCCGTGGCGCTGCTGCGCGGGCACCGAGGCGATGTAGTTGCCCAGCAGCGTCGACAACCGCCAGGTTTCGGACAGGTGCCGGTCCAGGGAGTGGGACTTGTACTGGGTCAGGACCACGATCTGCAGGTACCTGGAGTTCACCAGGTTCGAGAGTGCAAAGTCGATCAACCGGTAGGTGCCACCGAAAGGGACGGCGGGCTTGGCACGGTCCTCGGTCAGGGGCATCAGGCGCTTGCCTTCGCCACCGGCCAGAACAATTGCCAGCACCTTTTCGCGTGCCATGTTCAACCTCTCCAGACGTCGTCGTCGTGAATCCGGGCGGGGGCCCGATGCCGTCGGCGGCCGATTCATCGGATCGCCACGATACAGAGTCCACTCAACCGTGAATCGGGCCGTTCTGGGAAGTTGGCGCGGTCAGATTTCGGCAAGCGTCGCAAAGGTTTCAGAAATGAGCGGCCAGAGTGGGTGCCAGAGAGCCCGGACTGTAGTCTCGATCACGTGCGTATCGACATCGTGTCCAAGGAGTTCCCACCGGCGATCTACGGGGGTGCCGGCGTTCACGTCGCCGAGCTCTCGCGTGTCCTGGCGCCGCTGGTCGAGCTGAATGTCCGCTGCTTCGGGGAACCCCGTGAACCGGATTTCCACGGAGCCCATGTCCAGGCCTACCAGGTCCCCGGAGACCTTCGCGGTCAGAACGCGACGATCGAGACCTTGGGCACGGACCTGGGCATGGTGGGCGACATCGGGGGAGCGGACCTGGTGCATTCGCACACGTGGTACGCCAACATGGCGGGTCACCTGGCTTCCCTCATGCACGGCATCCCACACGTGATCTCCGCCCATTCCCTTGAACCGTTGCGGCCGTGGAAGGCCGAGCAGCTAGGTGGCGGGTACGCCATCTCCTCGTTCGTGGAGAAGACCGCCTACCTCAACGCCGCTGCGGTCATCGCAGTCTCGGACGGAATGCGCAACGACATCCTGCGCTGCTACCCGGAGATCGACCCTGCCAAGGTCCAGGTCGTGCACAACGGCATCGACGTCGCGCAGTGGAATCGGGACGAAGGTACCGACGTCCTGGAAGCCCACGGCATTGACCCCGCCAAGCCGTCCGTGGTCTTCGTGGGCCGCGTGACCCGGCAGAAGGGTGTGCCGTTCCTGCTGCGTGCCGCACTGCAGCTGCCGCCGGAGGTCCAACTCGTGCTGTGCGCCGGTGCGGCAGACACCCCCGAGCTGGCCGCCGAGGTCAACGGTCTGATCGACGAACTCAAGGCCACCCGTGACGGCGTGGTCCTCATCGAGCAGATGCTCCCGCGCCGGGAGGTCATCCAGATCCTGTCCCACGCCACGGCCTTCGCCTGCCCCTCGATCTACGAACCCCTCGGGATCGTCAACCTGGAGGCCATGGCGTGCGGGGCCGCCGTCGTGGCCACCGCCACCGGTGGCATCCCGGAGGTCGTGGTCGACGGCGAGACGGGCCGGTTGGTGGAGATCGAGCAGGTCGACGACGGATCCGGCACCCCGCTGGATCCCGACAAGTTCGTCAACGACTTCGCCGCCGCCCTGACCGAGGTGATTTCCGACCCGGAGCGCGCGCGCCGCATGGGTGAAGCGGGCAGACAGCGGGCCGAGGAACACTTCTCCTGGGAGTCCATCGCCGAACGCACCCTTGAGGTGTATCGCTCGGTCCTTCCCTGACCGTCCTGACCGCGGGGGAACGGGCACCGGCACTGCCGCTCGGCCCACCCTCGCGGTGAACACCTGGACGGCCGGTCTGTGCTAAAGTCGTCGTCGTTGCTCGGCGGCTGACGCGGTTATTTGATGCCCGTGAAGGTCCGTCCGGTCACCTGCGCGGGTGGCGGAATAGGCAGACGCGCTAGCTTGAGGTGCTAGTCCTCGTATTAGAGGGTGGGGGTTCAAGTCCCCCTCCGCGCACACTTGTGATGTCTCACGACATGTGAAACCCCCGAACCCTCATGGGTTCGGGGGTTTTGTCATGCGCGGCAGGGTTGTCGACCACTCGGCTCAGCCGGACTACGCATCCGGCACCGACCACACCGCTTGGCGTCGATCGGGTCAGGCTTCCTGCGGGTCGTCGTCGGTCGCGTAGCGGCGCTGTCTCTCACGCTGCCCGTGGGTGAGCTTCTTCAGATCCGTCCGACTGTCGAAGCTGGACCCCAGGCCACCGGCCACGACCCCCATGGCCGCACTGAGCCACGCGATGTCCAGGTAGTTGGTCAGCTGCACGTCCGAACTGGCCAACAGCGTCGACATGAATCCCGGATCGATGATGATCAGGCCGCCGGCGAAGATCATCACCACCAACGCCAGGTAGAGCGCGACCACGCAGACCAGCAAGGTCAGCACGGTGGAGAAGTTGTACAGCACCACCACGCGGGTCAGCCGTTCGTGGACCGGTTTGTCCCACAGGCCGTTGCTGACGATCAACCACGTGATCATGACGGCGACCGCCACGGCGCCGATGGACAGCAGACGTGCCGTGGACAGGTACTCGGCCATCTGCCAGATCGAGCTGTAGAAGATTCCGAAGGCACCCGTGGCGGCTGCGGCCGCGAGCGCGCTCGACAGCCGGGGAGCGGTCCGCCAGGGGTCGTTGGCCACGGTCATGCCCATGACGGTCCGCGCGGAGCCCAGGAGCCGGTCTGCGCGCAGTGCGAGGTGGCCTCCGGAATCCTGCCGCCAGCGGGTCCACCGCAAGCCGACTTTGCGACCGGGACCGAGTCCGGCCGCCGCCGTCGACCCGTCCTTCGGATGGTCGAGTGGCATGAGCCGGGTGAGGCAGTCCAGCAGGACCGTCAGAATCCGACTCTTGGTGGCCACCGCCCCCAAAGTGGGGCAGGAGATCACCCCGACGTTGTACTCGGGAAAGACTTCTGCCACCAGCGGGTCTTCGCCCGAATGCCGTGGGATCTCAGTCAGCAGGAGCACGGCGTCCACGGCGTCGTACTCGTCGGCAAGGCGCCCGGCAGCCGTGACGTCCAACGTGTTGTCGGGACGCAGTCGGATGGTCTCGGTCCTGGTGATCACGTGGACGTCGCAGTGGTACAGGATGCCCAGACGGGATTCCAAGCGACCCTGGAGTCTCTCGAGTCTGCGGGTGGGGAGCCCAGGATCGCTGATGACCAGGACGGTGCGAGGCCCGGCGCCGACATTCTGACTCATACCGCTAAAGCTACTTAGTGTTTCTGAGTGCGCCGTGCCGGACGGCCCTAGATCCCCTGTGCCGTTCGGAACACCGCACGGCCGATCCCTGAGTGGCAGTGGTAGAACCGGTACATGAGTACGCCACAGGCACCCGCACTGTCCTTCCTGACCACGCTGTCCGTGTCCGTCGGCATGCCGCTCGAGGTGGGCCCCACGGCGGAGGGGTACCGGAGGGTCATCCCCATCACCGGGGGCACGGCCACCGGTCCGGAGTTGAACGGCGTCATCGACCCGGTGGGGGCTGATTTCCAGCTCCTGATCGACGAGACCACCACCCACCTCGAGGCCAAGTACGTCTTGAAGTCCGACGCCGGTGAGCGGATCTACATCACGAACTGGGGCATCCGTACCGGCAGAGCCGAGGACATCGCCCGTTTGGTTCGTGGCGAGGCCGTGGATCCCGAACGGATCTACTTCCGCTGCACGCCGCGTCTGGAATCCCCGGGACCACGCTGGGGATGGCTGGCGGAACGAATCCTGGTCGGCACCGGACGTCGACTCCAGGACCGCGTGGAGATCGACGTCTTCGTTCTCGAGTGATCCCCAGAGGTGCGATGTCGTAGCTCCCGGCGGGATGCCTCAGTGACGTTCAGCCGCGCCGTTGGAGCAGCATGACGCTGACCGCGCACAGCAGGCCGGCCACGACGACGCCCGCCGACCACACCACCACGGACCCCCATCCGAACGCACTCCACAGGTGCGTGGACAGGGTCCCGGACAGGCTGGATCCGGCGTAGTAGAACACCAAGTAGGCACTCGAGGCCTTGGCCGCGCTCAGACCCAGCCGGTGCGCGCGGTCCACGACCCACCCGCTCAGAATCGCGTGGGTGCCCATGAACGCGAACGTCAACATACCCAGTCCGATCAGCACCCCGGCCACGGACACGGGGGTGGTCACCCCTACGGCGGCCCCCATGGCCACCAGACCCAGGACCACGACGAGCGCCCGCCCCACCCGGTCCGCGACCCCTCGGAACACCGCCGGGGCGAGAATGCCGACGGGATAGGCCAGGTACACCACGGCGGATTCGCTGCCCATCGAGAACGGGGGCGCTTCCAGGCGCAGAGACACCGCGTTGTAGGCCCCCACGAACACTGCCATCGCGGCAAAGCCCAGGGCGCACAGCAACGCCACCTGCGTGTTCCGGAGCACCCCGAAGGTCCCGAACAGCACGTCGTGCAGACGAATGTCCGTGCCACCCGGTCGGTCCAGGGGGAGCGCGCAGGCCACCACTGCGCCGATCACCACGGACAGGACGCCGAGCACGTACGCGGAAACCTGCCACCCTCCCAGCTCGGACAGTGGCCCTGGCGCCAGCCGTCCCAGTGCGCCTCCCATGGCCGTGCCCGCGATGTAGAGCGCATTGGCCTTGGGGTGGGCGGCGTTGTCCAGCTTCTCGCGCAGGTAGGCGAGTGCCATGGCAGGAAGGCCGGCCAGCGCCAGGCCTGAGACGGCGCGGAAGGTCAGGAAGACCTCCCAGGTGGGCGCCATGGCGCAGGCGATGGTGAACACACCGGAGACCGTCAAGGATCCGGCCATGACCCAGACCCTGCCGATCACGTCTCCCAAGGGTCCGGCCAGCAGCAGCCCAACCATCATCGCCACCGTCGCCGCGGACAGCGCCGCCCCCGTTACCCCCTCGGGCACCTCGAAGGACCTGGCGAACTGGGGAAGCAACGGCTGGACGAAGTAGATCAGGGCGAAGTTGGCCAACCCCCCGAGCGCCAACACCGACAGAATGCGGCGGTACTGAGCGGAACCGGCGGCAAAGCCCCCGGCAGGCACTCGCGTCGTCACCCTTCTCTGGCTCCTTTCGGCTGCTTCCACCGGCCATTGTGCACACCCGGCGCACGTCGTCGCCCCGACCCTGCGCGGGTCCCGCGAGCGCCTCAGAGGTGACATCACCCACCGCGGGCATACAGTGGGAGGGTACGCGAGTGCCCCACGCCGGGCGGGATCAGGATTGACGACGACGATGACCGACACCACATCCAGCGGCCAGAACACACCTTCAGGGGCAGGGACGAACCCCGGGCCCGCACAGGGATCGGACCACTTCACGCAGCAGTTGGCGACCGCCCATCGCCAGGTGGCCATCGTGCGCGACGAGAAGCGCAACCTGGACCGGCAGCTCTCCTCCGCCGGGCAGCAGAACCAGAAGCTGCGCACCGCACTCGAAGGAGCCCGCGACCAGATCACCCGGCTCAAGAAGGCCCTGGAGCACGACCTCGAGCTCCCGTTGTCGGTCGCCACGCTCATTCGCACGATCCCCGCCGGGGACTCTGCCGGGACCAAGGACCTCAGTGCAGACGTCGTGGTCTCCGGCCGCAACGTCCGCTGCCCCGTCTCCCCGTTGGTTCCACAGGGCGCCCTGGAACCGGGGCGCCAGATCCTGGTGGACGAACGCTCCGTCGTCGTCTCCGTCCTGGGCTACGAACCCACCGGAGAACTGGCCACGGTGCGCGAGGTCGTCGACGCCGCCCGCGTGGTCACCGTGGGGCGCTCGGACGAAGAACGCGTGCTGCGCCTGTCCGGGGCCCTGCGCAAGAACCCGCCGCAGCCGGGCCAGACGGTCACCATCGACCACCGCAACGGGTTCGCCCTGGAAATCGTGAACCGGACGGGCATGGAGGAACTCGTCCTCGAGGAAGTCCCCAACGTCCGGTACCAGGACATCGGCGGACTCGGGGAGGAGATCGAGCAGATCCAGGACGCCGTCGAACTCCCGTTCGTCCACCCCGAGCTGTACCGCCAGCACAAGCTGGCCCCGCCCAAGGGCATCCTGCTGTACGGCCCTCCCGGCAACGGCAAGACCATGATCGCCAAGGCCGTGGCGCGCTCGCTGGCCGAACGTGCCGCGGAGAAGTCGGGGCGTGACCAGGCCAAGGGGTACTTCCTCAACATCAAGGGCCCCGAACTGCTCGACAAGTTCGTGGGGGAGACGGAACGCCAGATCCGCCAGATCTTCACCCGCGCCCGCGAGCAGGCCGCCGCCGGCATTCCGGTCGTGGTCTTCTTCGACGAGATGGATTCCCTGTTCCGTACCCGCGGCTCGGGACTCTCCTCCGACGTGGAGACCACGATCGTCCCGCAGCTGCTCACGGAGATCGACGGAGTGGAGAAGCTCGACAACGTGATCATCGTGGGGGCGACCAACCGCGAGGACATGATCGACCCCGCCGTGCTGCGCCCGGGTCGTCTGGACGTCAAGATCCGCATCGACCGCCCGGATGCCGAGGGCGCCCGCCAGATCTTCGCCCTCTACCTCACCCCCGACCTGCCTCTGCACCAGGAGGAGATCATCAGTGCCGGGTCGCGTGAAGCCGCGATCGAGGCCCTGATCGACGACGGGGTCGAGGCGATGTACGCGCAGACCGACGCCACGCGCTTCCTGGAGATCACGTACAAGGACGGCAAGCGCGAAACCTTGTGGTTCTCGGACTTCGTCTCCGGTGCGGTGATCCGCAACATCGTGGACCGCGCCAAGAAACAGGCCATCAAGGACCTCCTGACCAAGCAGGTCCGCGGTATCACCCGGCAGCACGTGCGCAACGCCGTCGCCCAGGAGTTCATGGAGCAGCAGGACCTCCCGGACACCTCGGACCCGGACGACTGGGCACGCATTTCGGGGCGCCGGGGCGACACCATTGCGGACCTGCGCATCGTCATGCACCGCGGCCCCCGTCCCGACGACGCCCTCGCGACCTCCGCCACGGACGATCGGAGCGATTCGTGAGCGTCCGCCGGGTCATGGGCGCCGAAACGGAGTTCGGCGTCCTCGAACCCAACAACCCGAAGGCCAACGCCACGGTCCTGTCCACCCGCGTGGTCACCGCCTACGCCGCACTGGTGCGACGAGAGCTGGGAGCCACGGGGGACTCCGTCCCGGACTTCGACTACAGCTCGGAAGCACCGCTGCAGGACGCCCGCGGCTTCACCATGGACCGTGCCCAGGCCCATCCCACCCAGCTGACGGACTCCGCTCCGGTGCTGACCAGTGAGGAGATTGCGGCCGAGGCGCTGGCGGAGCAGGGGCTGTGGGAGGACTACGCGGCCCGGATCGTGATGAACACGGTGCTGCCCAACGGCGCACGGTTGTACGTGGACCACTCCCACCCGGAGTACTCCTCACCCGAGGTCATGACGCCCCGGGACGCCGTGCTCTACGACCTGGCCGGTGACGCCGTGGCAGCCACCGTGGTGAAGACCCTCCAGGACTCCGTGGAGAACACCGGCCTGGCACCGATCCATCTCTACAAGAACAACACGGACGGGAAGTCGGCCTCCTACGGTTCCCACGAGAACTACCTCATCCCACGGGAGACCAACCTGGACCGGCTGAACTCGGCCCTGCTGCCGTTCTTCGCCTCCCGCCAGGTCGTGTGCGGCGCGGGTCGCGTGGGCATCGGGCAGGACGGCAGGACACCGGGGTTCCAGATCAGTCAGCGGGCCGACTTCTTCGAGCGGCTGGTCGGGCTCGAGACCACGGTGCGACGCCCCATCGTCAACACCCGCGACGAGCCACACGCCGATGAGTCCCGGTACCGTCGCCTACACGTGATCGTCGGCGACGCCAACCTTTCGCACGTGTCCGAATTGCTCAAGTTCGGCACGACGTCGCTGGTCCTGCGGCTCGTGGAGAACAAGGCGGTTCCCGCGATCGAGCTCTACGACCCCGTGGCCGCCATGCACACCATCAGCCACGATCCGAGCCTGCAGGCCACCGTGCCGCTCAAGGACGGAGGATCCCTCACCGGCGTGCAGATCCAGCGGCTGTTCCTGGAAGCATCCGAGGAACTCGAAGGGCCGTCTCCGGACCAGGACACGGCCGAGATTCTCCAGCTGTGGCGAGAGGTCCTGGACGCCCTCGAGACCGATCCCGGTTCTCTGGCCGACCGACTGGACTGGGTGGCCAAGCTCCAGGTCCTGGAGTCCTACCGGCAACGGGGCAACCTCGGCTGGACCGCACCCCAGCTCGCGGCGATCGACCTGCAGTACCACGACGTCAACCCCGACAAGGGTCTCTACCACCGGCTGGCCGCCGCCGGACGCATCCGGACCTTGTTCTCCGCGGACCAGATCGCCGCCGCGGCCTGGGCACCGCCACCGGACACCCGGGCGGACTTCCGTGGACGGCTGGTGGCCGCGTTCCCCGACGACGTGATCGCCGCCGGATGGGACACCGCGGCGGTTCAGTTCCCGGGCGTACGCCGGGGAGCCCGCATGATCTGGCCCGAACCCACCGCGCTCACGCGGGAGGAGACCCGGGACTGGTGGGCGGCCGACTCCGTGGAGGACTTCATCCGCCGCTTCGAACACGTTCATCCCGAATGGGTGGTTGCCTCCGGCGCCGCCACAGACGACACATCAGGAGATTGACCATGGCCCAGGAACGCATTTCCTCCTCCGGATCCAAGCGGGAAGAGGACGCCCCGCTTCCCGATTCCGCCCCCACTCCCGCGCCGAGCGGCCCGTCCGCTGCGGCCCAGGCGCAGGCCACCCAGGCTGACGACCTGTTGGCCGACATCGACGCCGTCCTGGAGGCCAACGCCGAGGAGTTCGTCAAGGGCTTCGTGCAGAAGGGCGGCCAGTAACCCATGGATCGCAGGATCATGGGTCTAGAGACCGAGTTCGGGATCGTTCACCGCGTTCCCGACGGCACCCCCATGACCCCGGACGACACCGCGCGTCTGCTCTTTCGCCCCATCGTCGAGTGGGGACGGTCCTCCAACGTGTTCCTCCCCAACGGGGCCCGGCTCTACCTGGACGTCGGCTCACACCCCGAGTACGCGACGGCGGAGTGTGCCTCGATCGACGACGCCGTGGCCCACGACCGCGCCGGTGAGCTGATCGTGGACGACATGCGCCGGAAGCTCGAAGCGAAGCTCGCGGCGGAGCGCACCGGGGGATCGGTCTACCTGTTCAAGAACAACGTGGATTCGGCGGGCAACTCCTTTGGTTCCCACGAGAACTACATGATCGCCCGGACCACCCGGTTCGCACGGCTGATCGCCCACCTCATCCCGTTCCTGGTCACCCGCCAGCTCATCGCGGGCGCCGGACGGGTCCATCCCACGGGCCCCGTGGCCTTCGGTCAGCGCAGCTTCACGCAGAACGCGGGGGAGCCGTCCTATTCGTTCTCCCAGCGCGCCGATCACATCTGGGAGGACTCGTCGTCGTCGACCACCCGTGCCCGTCCGCTGATCAACACACGCGACGAACCGCACGCGGACTCGGAACGCTTCCGACGCCTGCACGTGATCGTGGGCGATTCCACGATGTCCACGACAACGACCGCCCTGCGGCTGGGCGCCACGGATCTCATGCTGCGCATGGTCGAAGCCGGCAACGCCATGAACGACCGCACGCTTGTGGACCCTGCACTGGCCCTGCGGCAGATCTCCCACGATCTGACGGGCACCACTCCGATCGAGCTATCCGACGGTTCCAAACGCTCCGCGCTGGACCTGCAGCGGGAGTACCTGGAGACGGTGCAGCGGTTCGTGCAGGCCAACGGCGCACATCATGACCGCGTGGAGTGGGTCCTGGATCTCTGGGAACGCACCCTGACCGCCGTCGAGTCCCAGGACCTGACTGCGATCGACACGGAGATCGACTGGGCGATCAAGAAGAAGCTGTTGGATTCTTGGGTGGCCCGCAACGGCGCGGACTATTCCGCGCCGCGGGTGGCCCAGATGGACCTGGCCTATCACGACATCGCACCGGGCCGCGGACTGTTCCGCATCCTGGAGGAGCGGGGGATGGCCGCCAGGCTTCCCGGCACCGACGGGTCGGAGGCCGAGCAGGCCACCGATCAACCGCCCGAGACCCGGGCCAAGATCCGTGGCGCACTGGTGCGAGCGGCCATCGAGGCGGGAAAGCATTCGACGATCGACTGGGTCAACGTGAAGATCAACGGGCCCACCCAGCAGATCGTCAGGCTGCGTGACCCGTTCCTCACCCAGGACGACGGGGCGGATGCCATGTTGGCCGATCTCCAGGCCGTGGCCGCGTCACGTCAGGAGGAGCCCCCGGCGCCGCCCATCATCTGATGGTTCTCTCCACCCGAGGTCCGATGATCTGTGGTCCGATGATCTGAGGTCCGATGATCTGTGGGGAAAGTTCGGGGGGCCCGTCCGCGGACGGGCCCCCGAACATGTTGGGTGTCGGGGTTCAGGCGGCGAGCCCGTGCACGGAGGATCCGTACCCGAGGTCGCGGCACACGGTGAATGCGGCGTCCAGGGCTTCCCGGTAACTGGGGTGGCACTGTCGGGTGACCAGGGCGCCGTCGGCGTCGTGCACGGTCATGCTCCAGCGGGGACGACGGCGCAGGCCCGCGAACCAACCCGTGGTGATCTCCACGGTGGGCAACGCGTCAGTGGTGTCCACAGCGACGGTGCCACGGCGATGCGGCACCTGCCCGGTCTGTGCGTACTGACCCGGGTCGGGGGATTCAAGGCGGTCGTTCACGGTTTCTCCTGGGGGCCAGGCGGGGCTGGCTTGTTACCGGGGTCCGTGCTCTCATCTGCGTCGATGCGAGGCACGCTCGTGTCAGCATAACGGTTTTATCCCCCATAGTGCCTACAGTTACGTGCTATGTCCCCAAGATGGGGTTCGGGCCGACCGCGTTAGCATGGCCGGACCCGTGACCCGACATCCGCGACGAGGAGCAGCGCATGAGCACCGAGGCAAACCCCACCGCCCACGACGAGGCCGTGGAGATCGCCCGAAACCTCATTCGCATCGACACCTCCAACTACGGCAGCGGGGATTCCAAGGGCGAGCGCCGCGCCGCGGAGTACGCCGCGGGGCTACTGGAAGAGGTCGGGCTGGAGACCACGCTCCTGGAATCCGCTCCCGGGCGCGCCAACGTCTTCGCTCGGATCCCGGGCACTGATCCGAGCGCGAACGGGCTCCTGGTCCACGGCCATCTCGACGTCGTCCCGGCCATGGCGGAGGACTGGTCCGTGGACCCGTTCGCCGCCGAGCTCAAGGACGGCATGATCTGGGGCCGCGGGGCCGTGGACATGAAGGACATGGACGCGATGATGCTGTCCACGGTCCGGCACATGCAACGCACCGGTCAGCGGCCCCGCCGCGACATCGTGATCGGGTTCTTCGCCGACGAGGAAGCGGGGATGGAGTACGGGTCCAAGTGGGTCGTCGAGAACCATCCCGAACTCTTCGACGGCGTGACGGACGCGATCAGTGAAGTGGGCGGGTACTCCGCATCGATCGGCGGGCGCCGCGCGTACCTGCTGCAGACCGCGGAGAAGGGCCTCATGTGGCTGCGGCTGCACGCCGAGGGGACCGCCGGCCACGGGTCCCAGGTCAACACCGACAACCCCGTCACCACGTTGTCCCGCGCCATGGCCAACATCGGCGAGCACCAGTGGCCGATCGAACTCACCAAGACCACGCGTCAGTTCCTCGACGCGGTCACGGAGCTGACCGGGGTGGAATTCGATCCGCAGAACCCGCAGCGGCTCTTGAAGGAACTCGGCTCCGTGGCGCGGTTCGTCGGGGCGACGCTGCAGAACACGGCCAACCCGACCATGCTCACGGGCGGGTACAAGACCAACGTGATCCCCGGTTCGGCCGAGGCCGGGCTGGACGTCCGGTACCTGCCGGAGCAACGCGAGCTGGTCCTGAGCAAGCTGCAGGAGTTGGCGGGGGAGAAGGTCCGTATCGAATTCGAGTCCGACCAGATCGGCCTGGAGGTCCCGTTCTCCGGGACGGTCGTGGACGCCATGGTCGACGCCTTGGAGGTTCACGACCCGGAGGCCGTCGTCCTGCCCTACATGCTGTCGGCCGGGACTGACAACAAGTCACTGGACCCTCTGGGAATCACGGGTTACGGGTTCGTCCCGTTGCGTCTGCCGGAGGAACTCGACTTCCCGGCCATGTTCCACGGTGTCGACGAGCGCGTCCCCGTGGACTCCTTGGAGTTCGGTGCGGACGTCCTCCACACCTTGCTGACGAACTACTGACGGGACCGCGCGCTCACAACGTCCGCTGAACGCGCATCACGCGCCGGCGCATCCAGTACTTGCGGGTCCCTCCGTAGAGGTGGACGGAACGCGTGAGTTCCCACTTCCCGTACTCCGCGTGCTCGGCCAACCGGGCACGCGCGTCGGACACGCGTTCGCCGACGGCCACGGTCAGAACCAGGTATTCGAAGCGCTGGTCCGCGTCCACGCTGATCCGGGCGGTGCTCTGGGCGATTTGCTCTCTCATCTCACTCCCTGGTTCTGTCCATTCTGACCGCGGACGGGTAACGTCAGGACCATGAGCACCGATCCGCGCGTCGCACTGCAGTCCCTCGTCTCCGCCCTTGAAGAGCACCTCGCTGCACTCTCCAACCGTCGCAGCGACCAGGACCCCGCCGTCGACAGCGCCTACGTGGCGATTGCCGACGCCTTCGACGTCTATGAAGAGGCACTGTACGACAACTTCGACGAGGTCACGCCGCTCACGGTGTTCGCCGAGGACGATGAGGACTCCGCTTTCGAGGACCTCGACGAGGACGACGACGACACCTCGCTGTTGGACGAGGACGACTACGACGACCTGGACGACCAGGACTCCGAGGATTCGGACGACGACTCGGATGATTCTCGGGGCAACTTGTCGGCCCAACTGTGAGGCACCACGCAGGACGTGCACGGCCGTCGCTCTGACTTCGTGCTCTAAGGTGGCCGGGTGGACTGGCTATCAACAATCATTCTTGGCCTGGTGCAAGGTCTGACGGAGTTCCTTCCGGTTTCTTCGTCTGCCCACCTGCGCATCGTCGGTGAATTCCTACCCGGAAGCGGCGACCCCGGCGCGGCGTTCACCGCGATCACGCAGCTGGGTACGGAGACCGCCGTGGTGATCTACTTCTGGCGCGACATCGTGCGGATCATCAAGCACTGGGCCCTGTCCCTGGTCGGCAAGGTGGACCGCTCGGATCCGGACGCCCGCATGGGCTGGTTGATCATCGTCGGTTCACTGCCGATCTCCGTGCTGGGCCTCCTGCTCGAGGACTGGATCGACACGTCGTTCCGCAGCCTCTGGGTCACGGCCACCATGTTGATCGTCTTCGGTGTCTTCCTGGGCATCGCGGACAAGGTCGGCAAGCAGGTCCGGACGCTGGAAAACCTGTCCGTGAAGCACGGTCTGATCTACGGTTTTGCCCAGGCGCTGGCCCTGATCCCGGGCGTCTCCCGCTCCGGCGGCACCATCACCGCGGGACTGCTCATGGGCTACAAGCGTGAGGACGCCGCCCGTTACGCCTTCCTGCTGGCCATTCCCGCCGTGTTCGCCTCCGGGCTCTACAAGCTCGCCTCCGAGATCACCGACCCCTCGCCGGCGGCGTACTCGATGCCTCAGACGCTGGTGGCCACGGTCGTCGCGTTCGTCATCGCCTACGTGATCATCGGCTGGTTCATGGGCTACATCTCCAGTCGGTCCTACGCCCTGTTCGTCTGGTACCGGATCGGGCTGGGTATCGTGCTGTTCGTCCTGCTGGGCTTCGGCGTGATCTCCGCCGTGCCCGCGGCCGTCGGCGCAGCCTGACGTCGTCCCTCTCCATCCCCCCGCAGCCAGTAGAGCTTCCCGTTCGATCCGAGGTGCCCATGCAGTCCTGGTCCGCACGCCCTGCCCCCGAACTTCCGGGCCGTGCCCCCGTTCCCACAGTTTTCGACACGCGCACCCAGCGGGTCGAGCAGTTGCCCCGGCAGGAGCGCGCGAGTCTTTACGTCTGCGGCATCACCCCGTACGACGCCACGCACATGGGACACGCGGCCACCTACGTCGCGTTCGACGTCCTCCACCGCGCCTGGTTGGACGCCGACATGCCGGTCGACTACGTGCAGAACGTGACCGACGTTGACGACCCCCTCCTCGAGCGGGCCGAACGTGACGGGATCGACTGGAGGGACCTCGCCGCCGACCAGATCCAGCTGTTCCGCACCGACATGACGGCCTTGAACGTGCTTCCGCCGGCGCACTACGTGGGGGCCACGGAGTCCGTCGAGTGGATCGTGCCCGCCGTCGAAGACCTTCTGGCCCGTGGGCTTGCATATCGTGTTCCGGGCGCGGCGGGGGAGCCGGACGGTGACGTCTACTTCGACGTCGCCGCCGCGAGCGCCCTGACGGAGGACCAGAACACCCCTGACACCCCGCTCTCGGAGCTGGCCGCACCGTGCGGTCCCGACGACGGCGGAACCGGTGCCTGCCCCGGGTCGTGGCACCTGGGCCAGATTTCGAACCTGAGCCGGGAAGACATGCTTCCCCTGTTCGCCGAACGCGGGGGCGACCCGCAGCGGGACGGCAAGCGGGACCCCCTGGACCCCCTGTTGTGGCGAGTCGAACGACCCGGGGAACCGTCATGGGACGGTGGCGACCTCGGCCGGGGGCGCCCGGGCTGGCACATCGAGTGCTCGTTGATCTCGCTGCGCCACCTTCCCGCTCCGTTCACGGTGCAGGGCGGCGGGTCCGACCTGGTCTTCCCGCATCACGAGATGGGGGCCGGACACAGCTGGTCCATCTCCGGGCACCCCATGGCGCGCAGCTTCATGCACACCGGCATGGTGGGCCTGGACGGGGAGAAGATGTCCAAGTCGCTGGGTAATCTGGTGCTGGTCTCCAAGCTACGCGCGCAGGGTGAGGACCCCAACGCGATCCGCCTGGCCATCATGTCCCAGCACTACCGCACCGACTGGTTCTGGACGGACGAACTCTTGGAGACGGCGCGCAAGCGTCTGGCACTGTGGCGGCAGGCCGCCGATCTGGCGCCCGCCAGGTCCTTCGACGTCGCGCTGGAGAAGCTGCGGACCGCGCTGGCCACCGACCTGGACACCCCCGCCGCGCTCGCGGCAGTCGACGAATGGGCGCAGGCAGCCATCGCCGGTGCCCCCGGCCACGGCGACGCGCTGGCACGGGCGGCGGTCGAAGCTCGTCTGGGCATCACGCTCTGATCCCCACCCGGACCCCTCGCTCGCGGAAGGCCCTGCCCTGGAAAGCGCGGTCCTGAAAGCCGCCCGGCACCCCTCTTTGGTGCCGGGCGGTTCTCAATCCTGCTCGCGACGTCGCAGGAAGCGTTCGAACTCCTGCGCGATGGCGTCGCCACTGGCTTCCGGGAGGTCCGTCGTGTCCTTGGCCTCCTCGAGTTTGGCGACGTACGCCGCAATCTCGGGGTCGTCCTCGGCCAGTTCGTTGACACCGCGCTCCCAGGCCTCGGCGTCCTCCTCGAGCTCCTCGAGCGGGAAGCTGAGGGTCAGCAGGTCTTCGAGGCGCCGCATGAGAGCCAACTGGGCCTTGGGGGAGGGGGGCTGCGCCACGTAGTGCGGAACGGCGGCCCACAGACTCACGGTCGGAATGCCGGACACGGCCGCCAGGTGGGACAGCACACCCACGATGCCGCTGGGGCCCTCGTACTCCGAACCGGTCACGTCCAGTTCGTCCTGCAGCTCCTCCGTGTCCGAAGTGATCGACACGGGAATGGGCCGGGTGTGGGGGACATCGGCGAGCAGGGCACCGACCATGACGATGAAGTCCACGTCCATCCGCGCCGCCTGCTCCAGAATCTCTGCGCAGAACCCGCGCCACCGGTAGGACGGCTCCCACCCGTGCAGCAGGACCAGGTCGAGATTCGTGCCCTCCACGGAGGCTGCCGAGAGCTTGGTGCTGGGCCACACGAGCTTGGGTTCACCCGTGGCCGAGCGGGTCATCTGCGGGCGGGAGTACTGATAGTCGTAGTACTCGTCCGGAGAGACCTCGAAGATTTCCCGCGCCGAGTAGTTCTCCCGCAGGAACTTGACGGTGTCCGTGGCGGCGTCCCCGGCGTCGTTCCAGCCTTCGAAAGCGGCCACGAGGACGCGCACCCGTTCCGAGGAACCCCCCTCGCGGACGACGCCGAACGGCCCGGGCTGGGGTCCGCCGCCGGGGTCCGAGGCGGACGGTGTGTTGTTCTGATCGGATCCACTCACCTTTCTCACTCTACGCGGACCCGGCCGGGAGCACTGCCCGGGGCCGGGTCCGCACGGATAGGATCCCTGCCATGGCTACCTCCGGCCCCGAGCAGGGCACCCCCGGACCCACCGCTTCCTCGGTCGAGATCGGTTCCTCCGTCGGCACATCCTTGCCCGACGCCCTGCTGTGCGACATGGACGGGACCCTGGTGGACACCGAAGGACACTGGTTCACGGCGGAGGCTGCGCTCATGGTGGACCACGGGGTGCCGTGGTCCACGGAGGACTCCATGCACATGCTGGGCTTCGCCCTGCCGGAAACGGCCGCCTACATGCGCGGCAAGGGTTTGCAGCTCACCGCGGAGCAGGTCGGCGCGGAGCTCGAATCCCGCGTCCTGGAGGCCATTGCAGCCGACCTCCCGGTACGGCCCGGTGCCCTGGAGCTGTTGGTCGAAGCCCGGTCCGCAGGAGTTCCGCTGGCTCTGGTCACCAACAGCAGCTCCGCGCTGGCCGGTGCCGTGAGCACGCGGCTGACCGCACTGGCCCAGGGCCACGGCATTTCGGAACCGTTGTTCGACGTGACCGTCACGGGCGACCTGGGACTGCCTGCAAAGCCGGATCCGGCCCCCTACGTCTTCGCAGCTCGGCGGCTGGCGGCCCTGTACTCCGAAAAGGGACGGCCGGGAGCCACCGTCCACAACATGATCGCGATCGAGGACTCCCTGACCGGATTGCGGTCGGCCCGGGCCGCCGGCGCCGTCGTGGTGGGGGTGCCCAACATGGCGCCCCTGTCGCCCGAAGCGGTGTCGGTCGCGCACGTCACTCCGGAATCGCTGGCCGGTGTCACGCTGTCCACCCTGAGCCGGTGGATCGGGGAGGTCCGGCACACCGACGCTCACCCGAAACCATCGGATCAGCTCGGTGACGATGGAGCACGGCACCGGTGACCCCTGCGGGCCCCCTACCCCGGGAGGACGATCCAGCCGCCCCCCGGACGGGTTCTCTGCGCCTCGGGCGCCTGGGCGGCTTCCCGGTCTTCCTGGACCGTTCCTGGTTCTTGATCGTGATCGTCGTGGTGCTCCTCTACACACCGGTCCTGCGACGCACCGTGCCGCAGATCGGTGCCTGGGCCTACGTGCTTGCCGGCGTCTTCTGCTTGCTGCTGGCGGTATCGGTCCTTCTGCACGAACTTGCCCACGCCTGGGCCGCGCGTGCCTTCGGTTGGCTGGTCTCCCACATTGTCCTGTCCCTGATGGGCGGCCACACGAGTTTCGGCACCACGCAGCAGTCCTGGGGCGCCTCCTTCGTGGTGTCGGTCCTGGGCCCGGTGGCCAACCTGGTGATCGGCTTCGGCGGATGGCTGGCACTTGGCCTGCTGCCCATGCAGGGCCTCTCAACCGTCGCCGAGGTCGGGATCGTCCTGATCGAGATGACCTCGTGGGCCAACCTGTTCGTCGGTGTGTTCAACCTGATCCCGGGCCTGCCCCTGGACGGTGGACGCGCCCTGGAGGCAGTGGCCTGGGGCCTCACGGGACGTCAACACGTGGGCACCACCGTCGCGGCCTGGGCCGGAAGGCTCATCGCGCTGGCGATTGTTGTCGCCGTGGCACTCACGGGCCTGTGGCAGTCGCTGCCCGTCGTCGTGCTCGCCGTGATGCTTGCGTGGATGCTGTTCTCCGGCGCTTCGGCTGGGCTGCGCCGGTCCCGCGCCGCCCAGGCCATGGAGGGGGTCCGGGCTGGCCAGCTCATGGAACCCGCCATCGCGGTGCCGGGCACGACGTCACTTGACAAGGTGGAGGCATTGCTGCGCGAATCCTTCGACAACCGTGCGGGGACCGCTGTGCCGCTGGGCCCGGTCGCCGTCGTTGCCCTGGACCATGCGGGCCTGCCCACGGGCGTTGCGACACCGGCGCAGGTCACGAGTGTGCCCCCCGCCGAACGCGCCGGAGCCGTCCTGTCCACGATCACGGATCCGCTACCGCGCTCGGCCTCGATCCGGCCGGGGCTCTCGGGGATCCACCTCCTGGAGGTCACGGCGGGAGCTCACCTGAGCACTTTCGTGGTCGTGGACGACGACGGGACGCCCCTGGGTGTGTTGAGGGCGGCGCGTCTGAACGATGTCCTGCGGGGTGCGGGACTCATCCCCTGAACCGGGCCGCGCGTGGTGAGGGCACCGATTCGTTCCCGTGCGGTGTCACAATGGTCTGCGTTCCGGCCCGGTGAGCGATGCGTTCTCCGCGCGCCGAGAATCCGGACCATTCGTGGAAAGCGAGCACATGACCCAACCCCAACCCTCACCGAACTCGACCACCCCGGCGGGCCCCACGGGTGCCGTCAACCGCCGCGGTGCCATGCGGGAAGGGGAGCGGATCCAGCTCACGGACGAGAAGGGCCGCCTCACCACGATCACGCTCACCGCCGGGGCCGAGTATCAGACCCACAAGGGAGTCCTCCCGCACGAGCTGTTGATCGGGCAGCCCGAGGGAACGGTGGTGCAGAACTCGGTGGGGATCCAGTACCTGGCACTGCGACCGCTCATGAAGGATTTCGTCCTGTCCATGCCACGGGGGGCTGCGGTCGTCTATCCCAAGGACGCCGGGCAGATCGTGACCATGGGGGACATCTTCCCGGGTGCACGCGTGGTCGAAGCCGGCGTCGGCTCGGGGGCCCTCACGATCGCCCTGTTGCGGGCCGTGGGCGACGGGGGCCACGTGCATTCCTTCGAACGACGCGACGAGTTCGCGGAGGTGGCCGCCGGGAACATCGCGACCATGTTCGGTGGCAACCACCCCGCATGGCAGTTGTCGATCGGTGACCTGGCGGAGGAGCTGGGCGAGGTCGAACAGCCCGGGACGGTTGACCGCGTCGTGCTGGACATGCTGGCCCCCTGGGAATGCCTGGACGCCGTGGCCGAAGCCCTCGCACCCGGCGGCGTGGTGATCTGCTACGTCGCGACCGTGACCCAGCTGTCCCGTACGGCCGAGGCCATGCGGGCCGACGGCCGCTACACCGAGCCCGACGCACACGAAACCATGGTCCGTGGCTGGCACGTGGAGGGGCTGGCCGTGCGCCCCGACCACCGCATGGTCGCGCACACCGGCTTCCTGATCACCGCCCGTCGGTTGGCCGACGGATCGCCCCGTCTGGCCCCCAAGCGCCGCGCCTCGAAGTCCGATTACACCGAAGAGGACCTGCAGGCGTGGACCCCCGTTGCACTCGGAGAGCGCGAGGTGACCGCCAAGAAGGCGCGCCGCGCGAGCCGGGACGCCCAGCACCTGGCCGAACGCTCCGCCGTCGCCGACGCAGAAGCGCGCCGCAGCGACAACTGACCCCGGGCGGGCTTGCCGGTGGCTCGGAGCCACCTGGGAGCTCGCCCAATGATCGGCGGGGTCCGCGGTGCGCTTCAGCCAGTACCCAGGGCACGAGGCTAGCCTTGCCACGGACACCAGCGGGTTGCTGCCCACGAGGCGCAGCGACCATCGACCGTAACCCCGCGCCGTTGGGCGTAACTGGAGGACCACGTGCGTAAGGCATTGCTGAGGACCGGGACCGCCATCGGAGCAGCCGTTCTGCTCACGGCCTGTACGAGCGGCGGATTCAACTCGGTCGAGCTCAGCAACGACCCCGCCGACGGCGAGGTCCCCGAAGTCACGTTCGACACGCCCGTCGAGGTGGACGAGAACCAGACGAAGGTCCTGCGCGAAGGTGACGGCGAGGAGATCGAGGACGGTTCGACCCTGCTGGTCCAGGCGGCCCTCTACCGGGGCTCCGACGGCGAAGAGATGGGGGAGTCGTACTCCTCGGGTGCCGGTCAGGTGCTCAAGGTCAATTCCGAGATGAAGGACCAGCTGCCCGAGCTCTACGAAGCCCTGACGGGCGGTATGAAGGTCGGGGGGATCCTGGCCTACTCCTCCCCGTCGACAGCGGGCAAGTCCGGGCAGGAGGGCGACGAGTCCACCTCCGTGGAGGTCTACGAGATCGTGGAGAAGATCCCCAGCGAGATCGACGGGGAGATGAAGGATTCCCCGGAGGGGCTGCCCGAGGTCACGGAGAACGACGAGGGCGTTCCCGAGATCGGTGACATGGGCGAGGAGGCCCCGAAGGACCTGGTCGCGGAGAACCTCATCGACGGCGACGGTGCGGAGGTCAAGGAAGGCCAGACCGTGGTGGTCGACTACGTGGGCGCGCGGTGGGAGGACGGCAAGCCGTTCGAGTCCACGTGGGACTCCGGAACCCCCGCAGCGCTGCCCCTGGACACCTCGATCGAAGGGTGGTCCGAGGGGCTCGTGGGCAAGAAGGTCGGCTCGCGCGTGATCCTTTCCGTCCCCGCCGACAAGGCCTACGGCACGGAGGAGGAGCTGGGTGCGGACTCCGGATACCCGACCGGTGACCTCCTGTTCGTCGTCGACATCCTCGCAGCCGAAGACACGCCCGAGCCTGAGCCCCTTCCGGATCCCACTTCTTCCACGGTCAACGAGGGCGACGGGCAGGAGGTCAACGACGGCGACACCCTGCTCATGACAAGTGCCCCGGTCCAGGACGGGGAGGCGGCCGACGCCACTCCGTCCGTGGTCACCCTCGACGACTCCATGCGGGAGGAGGACTCCTTCCTCTACGACCAGCTCAGCAAGGCCCGTGTCGGCACCACCGTGGACGTCACCACAACCTCCGACGCCGGTGCCGGACAGACCACCGAGAGCACCACCCGCTACTCCGTGCGCGAGGTGATCCCGTCCGAGATCGAGGGGGAGATGCAGCCCACCCCAGAGGGCTTGCCGGCCGTGACGGAAACAGAGGACGGCACCCCGGAAATCGCCAAGCCTGAGGGGGACGCGCCCAAGGACGTGACCTCCGAATACCTGATCGAAGGTGACGGTGCCGAGGTCAAGGAAGGCCAGACGGTTGCGGTCAACTACGTCGGGGCCCGGTGGGAGGACGGCGAGGTCTTCGACTCGTCCTACGAACGCGGCCAACCGACGGCCTTCCCCCTGGACGGTGTGATCGAAGGTTGGTCCGAGGGTCTGGTCGGTAAGAAGGCCGGTTCGCGTGTGATCATCTCCGTCCCCTCCGACAAGGCGTACGGTTCCAAGGAAGAAATCGAGGAATCCGGGAATACCGGAGCACCAGAAGGCGATTTGGTCTTCGTGGTCGACATTCTGGGCGCCTCGGACACACCGGCCGCCGCCGATGCGTCCCCCAGTGCCTCGGCCACGGAATGAGCACGGCGTGGGTACCACGCCACCACCCAGCGGTGCATGAGCGCCGCAACGACGTCCCATCCGCACCACGCAGCACCACATCAGGAGGAACCCGTGTCCTTTGGACAGCGCAACCTTGACCGCACCAAGCCCGAGGTCGACTTCCCGGAAGGCGATGCCCCGACCGAACTGAAGATCGTGGACCTGATCGAAGGCAAGGGCGCCGTGGCCGAACCCGGCAAGCAGGTCTCCTGCCACTACGTGGGCGTGACCTTCTCCGGCGGTGAAGAGTTCGATTCCTCCTGGAACCGCAACCAGCCGCTGGACTTCACGGTCGGCGTGGGACAGGTCATCCAGGGCTGGGACCAGGGCCTGCTCGGCATGCGCGTCGGCGGTCGACGTCGCCTGGAGATCCCGTCGGAGATGGCCTACGGCGCACGCGGTGCGGGTGGGGTGATCGGGCCCAACGAGTCCCTGATCTTCGTCGTCGACCTGGTCGACGTGCGCTGACCCGCCTCATCGAGACCGCAGGCCCCCTAGGTGCCCGTTGACCAGCAACGACGCGCATCCGAGCGCCGTCTGAACCTGATTTTCGCCCTGCTCTACCGGGAGCGGGGTTACACCCGTGCCGAATTGCGTGCGGCCGTGCCCGACTACACCGCCATGCCGTCGGACGCCGCCTTCGAACGCGCTTTCGAACGTGACAAGCAGGAGCTGCGCGCGCTCGGTTTCCCCATCGAGGAAGTCCCGGAGGACGCGTTCTTCGAGGAGGATTCCGGATTCCGTTACCGGATCGCCAGGGGTTCCTTCGCGCTGCCCGCGTTGCGCTTCACCGCGGAGGAAACCGCGGTCCTGGCGCTGGCGGCCAATGCCTGGACGGAAACTTCCCTGGGCACCACCGCCCGGCGGGCGTTGCGGAAGCTCGAGCCCGTGTTGGAACCCGCGGCCGGGGACGACGAGGATGCTCCTCTGGTCCAGCCCACCATCAGCGTCCAGGAGCCGGCCTTCGCCCCGTTGATGGACGCCGTGCTCAAACACCGTCAGGTGCGTTTCGACTACCTGGCGGCCTCCACGGACGAACTGTCCACGCGGCGTCTGGAACCTTGGGGCGTCGGCTCCCGGTTCGGCTCTTGGTACGTGATCGGCTGGGACCTCGATCGCCAGGCCGAACGCACGTTCCGGCTCTCCCGCATCGTCTCCGACGTCCGATCCACCACCCACACGTTCGTGCCCCCCGAGAAGTTCTCCATGAACGAGCGGTTGGACGCCATGGAAGCCGCCCCGGAACTCGGTTCCATGACCGTGGACGTGGCCCCGGGCCGGGCCCAGATGCTGCGCCGCATGGCCTCCGGCGTCCTACCCGGGCGCCGCACCGCCCCGGACGGGAAGCCGTGGGATCGACTCGTCATTCCCGTGACCGAGCCGGAACGGGTGGCCGCGGAGATCGCCGCCGTCGGACCCGACGCCGTGGTCCCCGAGGACGACGACGCGCGTCCCGAGGCCCCGGTGTCGCTGCAGGCCCGGGTCCGCGGCAGTGTCCTGCGACGCCTGGAAGCGGCCGCAGCCTTCCAGCAACGGGTGGCCGGCGTGGAGGTGGACTGGACAAGGGTCTCCCGCAGGCCCCGCCGGGCCTCCAACTCGAGTGCCGAACGACTCGCCCGCATGCTCGAGATCGTCCGGTACGTCTACGCGCACCAGGGCGTGGAACTCTCGGAGGTCGCCACCCACGTGGAGGCGAGCACGGATCAGGTGGTCGAGGACCTCACCACGTTGTTCGTGTGCGGGCGCCCCGGCCACACTCCCGACCAACTCATCGAGGCCTCCTGGGACGAAGGCTCCGTGACCGTGTCCAACGCCGAGGAGATCTCCTCTCCCGTGCGGCTGACCCAGCCGGAAGCCGCGGCGCTCCTGGTGGGGTTACAGACCCTGCGTTCCTTGCCGGGCGAGCACACCCCCGCTATTGAATCCGCACTGCGGAAGGTGGCTGAAGCAGCGGGGGAGCCCGCCGCACTGGCCGATGCCGTGGGGGCCCGCCCGGATGACTCGTTCCTGGCGCTCGCCGAGGCAACGGCCCGGGCTCGTCACACCGGCGATCGCCCCGAAACGCCGGTGCAAGGCGACGCCACCGCCGAGGAGGCAACCGAGCACACGGACGCCGCCGCCGTCTCGGCAACCGTTCGCGATGCAATCGACGCCGAACAACGGCTGCGGATCAACTACATCGTCGCCTCCCGCGACGAGGTCACCGACCGTGAGATCGACCCCGTGCGGTTGGTTTCCGCCAACAACCACTGGTACGTCATGGCCTGGTGCGAACGCGCCAAGGACTTCCGGGACTTCCGCCTGGACCGGATCCGCTCCGCGGCCGTCGTCGGCCCCGCCGAGCCGCACCAGGATGTCGCAGCAGTACGCACCGACGTGGCGACCGTGACGTCGGCGGAGACAGACATCGTCTTGGTCACGGACCGCCGGGCCAGGTGGATCGCCGACCAGTACCGCGCGAGCCGCACCGCTCAGGTCCAGCTGCCCCGCGTCAACGCACTGTCCGCGGACACGGGTGCAACCGAAGAGCCGGGCCGCCGTGCCCGCCCCTCGGGGGCGGGGACACCGGTGGAGTTCGAGGCGGCCGAGATCTCCTTCACCACGGAGGAGCTTGCGTTCTCCCTGCTCACCCGCTTCGGCGGTCAGGTGGGCATCGTCCAGCCGGGCTCCCACGTCGCTCGCGGGCAACTCTGGGTGAACACTGCTCTGGCCGGATACCGGATCGGCGATGGCGCGGACACGGCGCCGCTAGACTGATGGCCATGTCCTGGTGGATGTGGGTGCTGTTGTGGACCGTCGTAGTCCTTCTCAGCGCCGCATTTCTGTCACTGCTCGCCCTGCGCCTGTGGCGGCAGGTCTCCAGGGCACTTCACGACCTGGGCGACTTCGGTGACTCGATCAACGAACAGCTCGAAGCCGCCACGGACGGGGGAGGCGACTTGCCACCCCGGCCACGCCGTTCGGACGTGTACACGCCCTGGCCCGAAGCCCGGAGGCAGTACCGTAGTGGCAAACAAGCACGACGCACGGCCCGATCCCAACGCCGTTCGGCACGACGCCGATCGCTGGGCCAGCCGCAGAGGGTCTCTGACTTCTCTCGGTGACACCGAAAGGAACATCATGTTCGGTCGACTTTTCGACAACCCCATGGTTGTCATCATGATCCTGCTGGTCATCGTCCTGCTCTTCGGTGCGCCGAAGCTGCCGGGGATGGCGCGCAGCCTGGGTCAGTCCATGCGCATCTTCAAGTCCGAGGTCCGCGAGATGAAGGACGACGACAAGGACTCCACCGTGGTCAACGGCGAGACCGTGAACTCTGACTCCACGGGGTCCACGTCCACGAGCGCGAACTCGGCGGGCACCACCAACGCTCAGGGGACGAACTCCACGGGGGCCCCTAACACGGACGGCACGGCACACTGACCCTTTATGCCACACTCTCGAACTCACCCGGACCGGTCCACACACCGTCCGGGTGAGTTCGCCTGACAGGACCATTCCTTGATGACTGAAAAGACCCGCAGGACTCCGCCCGGCGACAAGGACGGAACGAACGCCCAGAAGGCAGCCCGCAAGAAGCGCGGACGGCGGAACAACCCGCAGGCTCAGATGGCACTGACCGAGCACCTGCGGGAGTTCCGTAACCGACTCATCATCTCCGCCGTGGCCACCGTGATCGGGATGGTCGGGGGCTTCTTCCTGTACTTCCCGTTCATGGAGTGGCTCTCGGCCCCGATCAAGGCGCTCAACGAACAGGACAGCCGCGAAGCCGTCCTGAACTTCGGGGGAGTCGGCGGCCCGTTCAGCGTGATGGTTGAGGTCTCCGTCATCCTGGGGCTCATCCTGGCCAGCCCGGTGTGGCTGTACCAGTTGTGGGCCTTCATCACCCCGGCCCTGCACAAGAACGAGAAGCGCTACGCCTACGCTTTCGTGATTGCTGCCGTGCCGTTGTTCCTGGGCGGCTGCGCCTTGGGTATTACCACCCTGCCGAGCGCAGTCTTCGCCCTGACCGCCTTCAACCCGGACAACACGGCCAACGTGATCGACGCCGTGCAGTACGTCCGGTTCGTCCTGCAACTCGTGCTGGCCATCGGCTTGGCCTGCGTCCTTCCGGTCCTGTTGGTGGGACTGAACATGATCGGCATCCTGCCCGGCAAGACCCTGCTGCGCTCGTGGCGCTGGGTCGTGATCTTCGTCCTGCTGCTCGCGGCGATCGTTGCTCCGGGCCCGGACATGATGGTGATGTTCTACATCTCTGCGCCGCTCATGGCCCTGTTCTTCCTCGCCGTGGGTGTCTGCCTGCTCAACGATCGTCGGCGGGCCAAGAAGCGGGCCAAGCAGGAGGCCACCTACGACCGCTCGGCCGTCAAGGCCACCAGTGAGCAGGAATTGCGCGGCATCCAGGTGGATGCCGGGGAGTGACGCCCTGGCTCGGTCTGCGGGCACCAGCGCGTAGGGTTGAGGCATGTCGTCACCCTCTGAGCGCTACTTGGCAGCCAAGCAACGCAACGCGGAGGCCAGGACGGAACGTGCCAGGTTCGCGGCCACTCTCGACTTCCAGATGGACGACTTCCAGGACCAAGGATGCCGAGCCTTGGAGTCAGGACATGGGGTTCTGGTGGCTGCACCGACCGGTGCGGGCAAGACCATCGTGGGCGAGTTCGCCGTACACCTGGCGTTGGCGCGAGGCCAGAAGGCCTTCTACACCACGCCCATCAAGGCCCTGAGCAACCAGAAGTACCACGACTTCTCCCGGCGTTTCGGCTCCGACAAGGTCGGACTCCTCACGGGCGACACCGCCGTGAATTCCGAGGCCGACGTGGTGGTGATGACCACCGAGGTGCTGCGCAACATGCTCTACGCGGGGTCCTCCACTCTGGAGAACCTCGGATTCGTGGTCATGGACGAGGTGCACTACCTGGCCGACCGGTTCCGCGGCGCGGTGTGGGAAGAAGTCATCATCCACCTCCCCGCCCACGTGCAGATGGCCTGCCTGTCGGCCACCGTGTCCAACGCCGAGGAGTTCGGTGACTGGTTGGACACCGTGCGCGGGAGCACGGAGGTGATCGTCTCCGAGCATCGTCCCGTGCCACTGTGGCAGCACGTGCAGGTGGGCACCGAACTCATGGACCTGTTCGTGGACGACTCCACGGTGGAGCACGCTGTGGACCGGCGTCGTCGTTCCCGGGACAACGGCAACGACGACGGCCCGGCGGTCAATCCGGAACTGCTCCACCTGGCGCGCAGCCAGCCCCCGGGCGGTGGCTCGCGTGGGGGGCGGTCCCGCGAGCGCTTCGCCAACGGTGGCCGGGGCCGACGCGGCGGCGGCAGGAACCGCGGTGGTCATCGCTACGAATCCCACGGGTACGAGTCCCGTGGCGGCGGTCGGTGGGGGAGCCAGGGGTCCGGGGTCGCCGGGCGGTTGGGGAACAATCATCGGATCTCGCGGCCGCAGATGATCCGCCGCCTGCAGTCCGAGGGGCTCCTACCAGCCATCACCTTCATCTTCTCCCGCGCCGGGTGCGACGACGCGGTGAAGCAGTGCCTGGCTGCGGACTTGTGGCTCACCACCGATCAGGAACGCCAAACCATCCGTGCGGTCGTGGCCGAGGCGGCCTCGGCCCTGGACGCCTCGGATCTGGACGTGCTCGGGTTCTACGAGTGGCGCAACGGGCTGGAGCACGGCATCGCCGCCCACCACGCCGGCCTGTTGCCGCTGTTCAAGGAAGTGGTCGAGCAACTGTTCGTGCAGGGCCTGGTCAAGGCCGTCTTCGCCACGGAGACCCTCGCCCTGGGTATCAACATGCCTGCCCGATCGGTGGTCCTCGAGCGGCTGGACAAGTTCAACGGTGAATCCAGGGTGGACATCACACCGGGGGAGTACACCCAGTTGACGGGACGGGCCGGTCGTCGCGGGATCGACGTGGAAGGTCACGCCGTCGTCCTGTGGCGTCCTGGGCTGGACCCTCGCATGGTGGCGGGGTTGGCCTCCAAACGGACCTACCCACTGATCTCGAGTTTCCGGCCGACCTACAACATGTCGGTCAACCTCATCGCGCGGTTCGGAGCGGATCGTTCACGGTCCATCCTGGAATCCTCCTTCGCCCAGTTCCAGGCTGACCGCTCGGTCGTGGGCCTGGCACGCAGGGTCCGCTCCAATGAGGAGGCCCTGGCCGGCTACGAACGGTCCATGACCTGCCACCTCGGCGACTTCACCGAGTACGCCCAGCTGCGCCGGGACCTGAAAGACGCGGAGAAGGCCGCGGAGAAGTCGCGTTCCGTGGCTCGCCGCAGCCAGGCGGGCCAGTCCCTGTCCGATCTGCGACCCGGGGACGTGGTGGACATCCCCCACGGACGCAACCGCGGCTACGCCGTCGTGGTGGCCACGGACCCGCGGGCCGAGGAACCCCGCCCCGTGGTGGTCACCTATGACGCCAATCTGCGTCGTCTGGGCGCCCAGGACCTCGACGGCCCGCTGACGCCCGTGTCCTTCGTCAAACTGCCGAACCGTCTGCGCACGGACGGCACGAAGGACCGCAAGTCCATCGCCGGCTGGATGCGCACGGCGCTGCAGGAAGGACGGCCGGCACGCGGCACTTCCTCCGGTGAGGGAGGGGAATCCCGTCGGCGGTCCTCCACCATCCATTTCGCCCGCGGGGATTCCGGTGCCGAGGCCCGCATCACCGACCTCCGACGGCGCCTGCGGGAGCACCCCTGCCACGGCTGCAGCGACCGGGAACACCACGCGCGATGGGCCGAGCGGTGGTCCCGGCTCCGCAAGGACACGGACGGGCTCCTCCGCCAGTTGCAGAACCGTACGAACGCGGTGGCCGTGACCTTCGACCGGATCTGCGGTGTGTTGTACGCACTCGGTTACCTGGACCGCCACGACGACGGGAGGCTGGTCCCCACGCCCGCGGGGAAGCAGCTTCGCCACATCTACGGTGACCGCGATCTGCTGCTCGCGTTGACCCTGCGTGACGGCGTCCTGGACGAACTGGACCCGGCGGCGGTCGCCGCGGCCGCAACCGTCATGGTCTACCAGGCGAAACGCGAGGACGCCGGGATCCGCCCCAAATTGCCCACTGCCGAGATCGAACGTGCCGCGAGTTCCGTGGTCGCATTGTGGTCCGAACTCACGGACCTGGAGGAGCAGCACAAGGTCAAGACCACGGCGGAGCCGGAACTGGGACTCGTGGGCCCCATGTACCGGTGGGCTCGGGGAGCTTCCCTGCACCTGACGATCGAGGATACGGAGTTGGCCGCCGGGGACTTCGTCCGCTGGGCCAAGCAGGTGATCGACCTCCTGGACCAGATCGCCTCCATCTCCTCGCTGGATCGCAATCTCCGCACGGCGTGTCAACGCGCCGTCGAACTCATCCACCGGGGCGTGGTGGTCCAGTCCGTGTTGGACGAACCCTCCGAATGACCCTGCGCATGACCCTGAGCATGACTCGATCGCAGGCCTGACCGTCACGGGCTTCACCACGCCGTGTGTCATGCCCCGAACTCCTGACCATCTGTCCACCCGTCCACCCGCAACGAAAGACCTTCATGAACAGCGCTGATTCCGCCGCCCGCCCTGTCCTTCTCCGCAACGGCTCCGTCTATTCGACGGCGGACCCGTTCGCTTCGGCCATGATCGTCGAAGGATCGCAGGTGGTCTGGGTGGGATCCGAACAGGCAGCGGACTCCCTGGCGGATAACCGCATGGAGGTCATCGACCTGGACGGTGACCTGGTCACCCCCGCCTTCGTGGATTCCGCGGTGACGCTCGGGGCCTCCGAGCAGGCGAGCGGTTTGGCCGGCTGGGGGATCGCGGTCGCCGTCGACGTCGCATGCGTCTCCCGCTCCGCTGCCGACCCGGCCCAGTCGAACAGCACCGATGCGAGCCCCGTCGGTACCCGCGCCGTCGACACCGGAGACCGGGAACTGACCATCCTGCGGTGGCCCACGGCCGGGCTCACCGACATCGGTGCCGGAACCGCCTCGACCGATGCCGTTCCTTCCACTGGTTCAGTGGGGTGGCGCGCCGTGACAGGGGATGCTTCCGAAGCCGACCTCGAAGGGTTCCTGACCGCCTGCATCACCGACTCACTCCGTCCAGCACTCGTGGTGGACCGTCCGGGCACGGGACCGGTCCTCCGGACGGCCTTGGAAGCGGCTCGGGAGAAGCTCGGCGTGCACGCCGTCAACGCCTCGGGGTTGCGTCTGGAGTTCGCAAAGGAACTCACGGCCGCCGAGATCCAGGCGGTGCTCGATGCTTTGGACGGGTTCGGTTTCTCGGTGTGCATGGACCCCGCGACCACGCCGCTTGCCGCCGAGTACTACCGCCGAGGGATTCCCGTGGCATTGGGCGGCGGTCACACTCCACTGGACCCGTGGGATGCCGTGAAGTCTCTGGTGAATCACCCGGAGCCCGAACAGAGGATCTCCGCCAGGGCGGCCTTCACGGCAGCCACCCGTGGAGCATGGCGCGCGCTGGGGCAGGGTGGCCCCCTGGCCGGCCAATTGGTTCCCGGGGCACCGGCGACCTACTCGCGGTGGCAGGTCGAGGCGCTCATGGTGCAGGCCGCCAGTGGCACCGGTGCCTCGTGGAGCACCGACCCAAGGGCTCGCACACCACTGCTGCCCGCCCTGGAGGACGAGTCCCTGCCCGTGTGCATGAGCACCGTGGCCGAAGGTCGCGAACTGTACGCCCGCTGAACACCCGGCCTGTCGTCACCGGAGGCCGTGCCAACTCGTGGCAAAGTGACCTCTAGTTATTTGTCTGCCTCGGGCCCGTCGATAAACTGGCAGCCTGCTGCCGGCCGGGCCGGGCGCCCCTGGAAAACTGTCCAGAGCCGTTTCGTGCGGATCTGGGCCGGGCCGAAGGCACCCGGTTCGTCCAGTGGTATCGGAAGCCTGCCCTGATCCTCCCGAGTCTGTCGGTGAAAGGAAGCAAACCGCGTGCGGTCCCTCATCATCATTCCCACCTACAACGAGCGTGAGTCCCTGCCGACTGTCATGGACCGCCTCCGTCGTTCCGTACCCCAGGGCGACGTCCTGGTGGTCGACGACAACAGCCCCGACGGTACGGGGGACCTGGCCGATGCCATGGCCGCAGCCGATCCGCAGATCCACGTCCTGCACCGCAAGGAGAAGAACGGCCTGGGCCAGGCGTACATCGCCGGATTCAAGTGGGGCATGGACAACGACTACGAGATCCTGGTCGAGATGGATGCTGACTGCTCGCACCAGCCCGAGGAACTGCCCAAGCTGCTGCAGGCCGTGGAAGACGGTGCGGACCTGGCCATCGGTTCCCGCTACGTCCCCGGCGGCTCCACCGTGAACTGGCCGTGGTACCGGCAGTTCATCTCACGCGGCGGCGGCATCTACGCACGCTTCTTCCTGGGTTCCAACATCCAGGACATCACCGCGGGCTACCGTGCGTTCCGCGCGTCGACCCTCAAGGCCATCGACCTGGATTCCGTGACCTCCCGCGGCTACTGCTTCCAGATCGACCTGGGCTGGCGGACCGAGCTGGCCGGGCTCAAGGTCGTGGAGGTTCCCATCACGTTCGTCGAACGCGCTGAAGGCGTGTCCAAGATGAGCGGCGACATCACCAAGGAAGCCGTGATCAACGTGGCCAAGTGGGGGACCACCGCCCGCGCCCGCGTGCTCCGGGACAAGTTCAACGCTCTCGTGGGTCGCTGAGACACAGCACCCACAACCGGCCCCGTCGTAGTAGCCGATCTCGCACGCTCAGATGGCGTGCTGCTCCCGGTAGAACTGCAGGCGCTGTTCCAGGATCTCTTCCAGTTCCTCCGTGCTGCGCCGTTCCATCAACATGTCCCAGTGGGTGCGCTGGTGCTTCTCGTTCGGGTTCTCGGGCTTCTCGCCGTTGACGATCACCGCTTCCTTGCCCGACTTGGAGACCCAGACCGAAGGGATCTCGGCCTCGGAAGCGAAAGTCACGAAGACCTGCTCGCCGTCCTGGGTGCGGTATTCGACGCGCTGCCGCGGAGCCGGCTCGACACCGGCCTCGGACTCCATGGACTGTGAGCCCAGACGCATACCTCGCAGGCTGCGGTCACTCATCAGGTGCAACTCCTGTCAGTGGAAGACACATACGAAACTTCTTCGGCGGGCCATCCTACCGGGTGCCTGAACGCACCCACCCCACCGTCCTGGCTCAACGGATCGGTGTTCCCGTTTGTTCCCGGCCCGGTCCCGCCCATGGCTGGACGGGACCGCTGGGAACGGTCGGTCACCGCTGGCCTGCCGACCCGTCGTTGTGCTGGCCAGGGACAATGCCGTAGGACTGTTGGTGCTCGTCCGTGAACGGCGATTGCCGCTGCGCACCCGAATCGGTGCCCGGCAGAGGCGCGTCCAGATCGACCGGGGCGTTCGGGTCGATCGTCTCCGGTTCGGGAACCGTGAAGGCGTCCGGGTCCCTGAGTGCGGTGGAGGGCTTGAGGTCCTCGTCGGTGACCTTCACGGTCTCCGACCTCACGATGCCGCCCTCGGCCTTGGCGGCCGCGCGAGCTTCGTCCTCGGCCTGGTCCTCTTCCGCCATGACGTCGCCCCAGTCGCGCCCCTGGTCCGGCTTGCCCAGGAACTCTCCGACGCCGCGCAAGGCATCGCCCAGTTCCGCGGGAATCATCCAGACCTTGTTGGCCGAGCCCTCGGCCACCTTCGGCAGCGTCTGGATGTACTGGTACGCCAGCAGCTTCTGGGTGGGCTTGGCCCGGTGGATCGAATCGAAGACCTTCTGAATGGCCTGTGCTTCACCGTCGGCGCGGAGGATCGCGGCCTTCGCGTCACCTTCTGCGGAGAGCACAGCGGCCTGCCGCTCACCCTCGGCCGTGAGGATCTGGGACTGCTTCTGGCCTTCAGCGGTGAGAATGGCGGCGCGGCGATCGCGCTCGGCACGCATCTGCTTCTCCATCGAATCCTGGATCGACGGCGGGGGAGTGATCTCCTTGATGTCCACACGGGAGACCCGCAGGCCCCATCGGCCCGTGGTGTTGTCCAGGACGCCGCGCAGTTCGGCGTTGATCTTGTCGCGGGAGGTCAGCGTCTCTTCAAGGTTCAGACCACCGACGACGTTACGCAGGGTGGCCGATGTCAGTTCGTCCACCGCGTGGATGTAGTTGGTGATCTCGTAGGTCGCCGCACGCGGGTCGGTCACCTGGAAGTAGACGACCGTGTCGATCCCGACCACCAGGTTGTCCTCCGTGATGACCGACTGGGACGGGAAGGAGACCACCTGTTCGCGAAGGTCGATCAACGGCAAGAGCCGGTCGATGAACGGCACCAGGACGTGTAGCCCGGGGTTCAAGGTGGCTTGGTACTTGCCTAATCGTTCGACGATCCCCGCACGCGCCTGGGGGATGATGCGCACCGCTTTGAGCAGTGTCACCACCGCCAGGATCACCAGTACCAGGAGCAAGATCGTGATGACCATGGTCCGTCCTCATTTCGTCGGGTAGTTCACTTCGGTTCGGTCGGTCGTACGGGTCTCACCCGGCGCCCGGGTCTCGCCCCACAGGACTCGTCGGTCAGTTCTGGACACCACCGGTGGGGCGCGGATTGTTGTGGGTGACCACGACGGTCGCACCCTCGACGCGCTGCACGAACACCGCCTGGTCCTCCGGATAGACGGTGCCTGACACGGAGCGCGCCGTCCACACGTCTCCGTCCAGGCGAACCAGGCCGGTCTGGTCGCTGACCTGCTCGAGCACCACGCAAGGCTGGCCGGGAAGACGGTCGGTGTTGGAGAGCGCATCTGCACCCGGTCCACGGTGGAGTCGGCGCAGCAGGCGGGGTCGGAGGGCGAACAACAGGAGTACGGCGACCACGACGAAGGTGATCACTTCCAGGACCACGTTTCCGCCTGTGACTCCGGACAGTGCAGCTGCCGCCAGCGCTCCGCCCGAGAGCATCAGGAACGTGAGGTCCAGGGTCAGCACCTCGATCACGCCCAGCAACAGCGCGATGATCAGCCACGCAGCCCATCCATTGGTCAGAACCCAGTCCAGCACGGTGTTCCCAGCCCTCCCACCTGTCGGTCACCTTGCGATGCATACGTTTGCCATTGTAATCATTCGACTGTTCGTGCCGTCACACCGGCGCGCGCATGTGATGCCAAGTTGTGACGTGGGGATGAGATCAAACCCACCGGACACCCCCTGTTCATGGCGCGTTCACTTTCCTACAATGATGCGACGCGCCCACAACGGGGGCGCAGGCCATGACGTGACGACCCGGAGGTGATGCCGTGCGAATCCTGACAACGATCCTGGCATCCACCCTCGGAGCGGGTGCCACGGGCCTGGCCGGCGGAGTGCTGGCCCTGTCCTCGGCCCAGGCGAAACTGCCCGCCATCATGGCGTGGCACATGAAACCCGAACCGCACCTGGACGGAAAACTGGTCCTGGTGTGCACGGGGGAGTTGCCCAGCCGGGAAAACCTGAACACCGGCACACCGGATCCCACTCAGATCATGCGCGCTGCGCTGGAAGCCGAGCACGGCGTCGCCGTCGTACTCATCGACCTACGCCTGCCGGCCAACGCCTCGGAGAAGGCCCGACGACGCGCAACTCATCTGGCTGAGCACACTCCGGCAGATTTCAGTCGGCACTTCACCGAGGCAAGCTACGAGCCCCAGGTCACTCGAGATGCTCACCAGGGGAGTCGCCCGTGATCTCGCCCAAGATGTCGACGCGTGGCGGTCGCAGAATGCTGCGCGCCACGTTCCGGTAGTCATAGCGGTCCAACAGCCGAGCCGCAGTCGCCTCGTCGATGTCGTAGGCGTGAGCCAGCATTCGGACGTTCTCGGTGTAGAAGGCATGGAGTTTGTCCACGCCCTTGATGAACTCGAGCTCCTTGCTCATGACCGCGACCTTCCTGCGCCGTTCGACCTCGGAACGGCATTCCCGTGAGTGGACGGCGGTGTCGTCGCTTCGCGCGCCGACCGTCGGTTCAACCGTAGCGCTTGGTGCGGGTCGAGAGAACAGACGGATCCAGAACCGACAGAACGTGCGATACTCCCCAGCACCGTGGACAGGGGAGCAATGATGGCCAGAACCCAGAACGGCGAGTCCGTGCTCACGCGTGCCGTGCGACTGATCGAAGCTTTCGAGCCGGGAGAGGAATGGCTCAGCGTGTCCGTCCTGGCACGCAGGAGCGGACTCCACGTGGCCACGGCATCGCGACTGATTTCAGAGTTGACCACTCACGGATGGCTCGAGCGCAACAGCGACCGTAGCGTGCGCCTCGGACTACGGCTGTGGGAGGCTGCGGCTCGCGCGTCATCGACGCTGTCACTGCGGGAGGCGGCCATGCCTCCACTCGAAGCTCTCCAGGCGCAGGTCCGCCAGCACACACAGCTCGGAGTGCTCGACGGAGAGGAAGTCCTCTTCCTGGAACGCCTCAGCGCTCCGGACGCAGTGGTCAACTTCACCCGCATCGCGGGGCGGCTGTCACTGCATGCGTCGTCCTCAGGGCTGGTTCTGTTGGCTCACGCTCCACCTGCATTCCAGGAGTCGGTGATCAGCAGCCATCGAGAGCGGTTCACAACGGACACCCCGGTCCAGGAGAGCCATCTTCGCGAGATTCTCGCCAACATCCGCCGCCGGGGCAGCGTCTACTGCCCCGGATACCTACACCCCGAGGCGGCAGGAATCGCAGCACCCGTGTTCCAGGACGACACTGTGCGCGCGGCCGTGTCCGTCGTTCTGCCACGGTCCGAGCGGGCCCAGCAGTGGGAACCCGCCGTTCGAATGGCTGCCAGTCTGATCTCACGACGACTCTCGGCCCCACCCAATGGAGTTATCAATCAATGAGATTACGGTGGAAATGTGTCGCCCGTCACATCAACAGTAGGAGCAGGCCAACTCAGGAGACGACATGACCGCCACTGTTGACGAACTCACCGTAGAAACCACCGAACGGACCGTGACCACTCTGGTGGTCGAGGGCAAGGAAGTCATCGCCCAGGGCACCGTGGCCCTCACGCTCGCCGCGGAAGGAGGTGGGCGGCTGCCCGACTGGACACCGGGTGCCCACATCGATCTGCACCTCGGGGAGTACGGAATGCGGCAGTACTCCTTGTGCGGGGACAGACGCGACTCCAGGACCTATCGAGTGGCTGTGAAGCTCGATCCAACCGGACGCGGCGGTTCCCGGTACGTCCACGACGGGCTCCATGTGGGGGATCGGCTCACCTTCGGCGGTCCGCGCAATTCCTTCCGCATCTACCCGTCCGAGTCGTACCTGTTCGTGGCCGCCGGCATCGGCGTGACGCCAATGCTTTCGATGATCCACTACGCCAACCGCCTCGGCGCTCGGTGGCAGTGTCTGTTCATCAACCGAGGGTGCGATAGCGCTGTGTTTCTCCCCGAGCTGCAGGGCCTTGTAGGCGAGTCCCTCGGCAAGGGCAGCCTCCGTTTCCACGACACGACCGCGGGCCCGTGCGACCTTCGACAGACCATGGGGGAGTTGGACGGCCGGACGGCCGTTTATGCCTGCGGACCCGAGCGCATGCTCCAGGAACTCCAGTCCATGGAAGCTGCTTCACCGCTCCCGGCTCCAGGGTTGAGGGTGGAACATTTCACGGCACCCGCATTCGCGGACGGTCCGAGGAGTTCCTTTGTCGTGGAGTTGGCCCGGTCCGACCGGTCGCTCGAGGTCCCCGCTGATCAGACTCTCCTGGAGAGCGTCAGGGCCGCCGGAATCAGGCTGCTGGCCTCATGCGAACAGGGGCTGTGCGGCACCTGCGAAACGGAGGTTCTCGCCGGAACGCCGGATCACAGGGACTCTGTCCTGGAAGAGCACGAACGGACGGCTGGGAACTGCATCATGCCGTGTGTGTCCCGATCCGCATCGCCCGTCTTGCGCCTGGACCTCTGAAGAACACAGCGCGTATCCCGTTCACCGTTCCGTTCCCGTGGAAAGGCAACTCCTGCCATGACGACTGACAACGTGCCGATCCTGACGCACGATCCCTTCGACGACGCGGTTCTGGCCGATCCAACCGAGTTCCATGAAGCACTCCGCGATGCCGGACAGGTTGTCTATCTCGAGAAGTACGGGATCTGGGCGATGGGACGACACGCTCAAGTCCATGCTGCCCTGCAGGACTGGCAGGTTTTCCAGTCGGCAGCGGGGGTGGGCCTTGCCAATTTCAGGAAGGAGGAGCCGTGGCGGCCACCCAGTCTTCTGCTCGAGTCAGATCCGCCGCACCACGACGCTCCGCGACACGTCCTGGCGAATGTCCTCAGCCCTCGCGCGCTACGGAGGCTTCGGTCACTCTGGAGCCAAGACGCGGAGGAGTTGGTGGCACAGGTCCTTTCGCAGAGCACGGCGTTCGATGCGGCCAAGGCCCTTGCCGAGCCCTTCCCCTTGCGCGTATTCCCGGATGCGGTGGGCCTCCCGCCCGGTGGGCGGGAGAACCTGCTCCCTTACGGTGACCATGCCTTCAACGCGTTCGGTCCCACCAACCGCCATGTACAGAAGGGGGCAGCCCGAGTGGCGGAGCTGGGGGAATGGGTGGGATCCCGGTGCCGACGGGACATGCTGGCCGATCAGGGGTTCGGAGCGGCCATTTGGGCGGCAGCAGATCGAGGAGAGATCACCGAACAGCAGGCCCCGCTCGTCGTTCGGTCCTTGCTCACGGCGGGCGTTGACACAACCGTGCACGCCATCTCCGCCATCTTGCACTGTTTCGCGACTCACCCGGACCAGTGGCAGCGCCTCCGTGCCGATCCTTCCTTGGTTCGGACAGCGTTCGACGAGGCCATTCGTCTAGAGTCGCCGGTCCAGACGTTCTTCCGAACCACCACCCAACCCATTCGAGTGGGGTCTGTGGAGATACCGGCAGACGAAAAGGTGCTGCTGTTCCTGGGTGCCGCCAACCGCGATCCACGGCGCTGGGAGGAACCCAACACCTTCGATCTTTCCCGCGACCCTTCAGGCCATATGGGCTTTGGCATGGGGATTCATCAGTGCGTGGGTCAACACGTGGCTCGCCTTGAAGCCGAGGCGATACTCAACGCGCTGATCAGGCGCGTACAACACCTGGAGCTCAACGGCGAGCCCGTTCGCCACCTCAACAACACGCTGCACGCGTGGGCGTCCGTTCCCGTTCGGGTGGAGCTAGACCACGAAGGGGCTCAATCGACCGGTTCGCCAACATCGCTCGTAACTCCGGCAGCCAACCCGTAGACTTTTCCTGCACAACTGGCCGCGTTCAGGGAATTCGGAACTAACGCCGAGCGAGAATCGAGACAAGGCATGACCAAGACGTACGACATCGCGGTGATTCCTGGAGACGGCATCGGCAAAGAAGTCATGCCAGAGGGAGTTCGAGCCCTAGAAGCGGCATCACAACGTTTCGACTTCAACCTGAACTTGGAATATTTCGATTTTGCGTGCGCCGAGTATTACCAGCAACACGGGAAAATGCTCCCGGACGACTGGTTCGAACAGCTCGAGGGATTCGACGCCCTGTTCTTCGGCGCCGTCGGGCTGCCGGACGTGGTGCCCGATCATGTGTCACTGTGGGGGAGTCTGCTCCAGTTCCGGAGGCATTTCGACCAGTACGTCAACCTCCGACCCGTGAAACTCATGCCCGGGGTCGCCAGCCCGTTGGCGGGGCGTGAACCCGGCGATGTTGATTTCCTGGTGGTGCGCGAGAACACCGAGGGGGAGTACTCGTCCATCGGTGGAAAGATGTTCGAAGGCACGGAACGTGAGACGGTGATTCAAGAAACCGTCATGACTCGGACCGGCATTGACCGAATCCTGAAGTACGCATTCGAGCTGGCGCAGAACCGCCCGAAGAAGCACCTGACCTCGGCAACCAAGAGCAACGGCATTTCGATCACGATGCCGTATTGGGATGAACGAGTGAAGGCCATGCACCAGTCTTACCCTGAGGTGGACGTTGATAGTTATCACATCGACATTCTCACGGCGAACTTTGTGATGCACCCGGACTGGTTCGACATCGTCGTAGCCAGCAACCTGTTCGGCGACATCCTCTCGGACCTCGGCCCGGCGTGCACGGGAACCATCGGTATTGCACCGAGCGCCAACATCAACCCGGAAGGGAAGTTCCCGAGCCTGTTCGAACCCGTTCACGGCTCCGCGCCGGACATTGCCGGACAGGGGATCGCCAATCCGATCGGTCAGATCTGGAGCGCAAGCCTCATGCTCGATCACCTCGGCGAACGCGATGCAGCGGCAGCCGTTCTCGAAGCGATCGAATCCACGCTTGCAACGGGGGAGTTGACCCCTGACATGGGCGGTTCAGCGACGACGGAGTCCCTCGGATCCGCGGTGGTCAGAGCGCTTTCCGCATGAGCGTCACGGTGAACAGTCCGTCCACGTCCTGGTCTCGGACTTTCTGGAAGCCGAGCCGCCGGTAGTACGAGCGCAATTGTTTGTTCTCGGCCGCGCAGTCCAGTCGTAACCACTGGGCGCCGGCTTCCCGAGCTTCATGAGACGCGAACTCCACGAGGTGCGTGCCGAGTCCGCAGCCTGCCCATGATCGATCCACCATCAGGGCATGCAGGAATACGGAATCCGCGGGATTCTCGGGCCAGAACGAAGGGTCTTGGTCCTGAATCCGGAAGGCACCGATGATCTCGCCGTCGTCGGTTTTCGCGACGCGCCACAGGTCGCTGGCGACCTGATTCCGTATGGAGTTCTCGGACAGCTGGCCGGCGGACCATTGGTTGATGCCGCGGCTCGAGAGCCAATCTTCGAGCTGGCGGCGTAGTTGATGGATGCCGCGTACGTCCGGAGCCGACGCCGCGGTCGGCGCGGGTAGATCAACACTGGAAGCGGCCATGCGGACCAGACTAGGGCCTGAACGCCTCACTCAGACGGTCAGTGAACCCTTCGCCGATAATGCACATTATGTAAAGTGGCGCAGAGAGCGCGCCCCTTCTGGTGCCCGGTGGCCGGGAATCACGCAATCCGCTCGCCGCTCTCCGACCCAGTCCCCGGTGCCACAGTCGTCGTGGGCAAACCGGCCGCGAGCCACGCGTCGACGCCACCGATCACATCAGTGGCGCGGGACAACCCCATCTGCCGAAGGTTCCAAGCAGCCAACGACGACGAATACCCGTGTCGACAACGCAACGGACCAGGAGAAGCCCATGCATCGAAGTCCCCGTCGCTCTCGTTCCTGGGCCACAACCGTATTCGTCGGGGCTGCATCCGGGGTGGCCGGTGGCTTCGCGAGGTTGGGCTGGGAGGTCCCCTTCCCGCCGCGCACGCCGGAGCGGGAAGCCACCGATCCGCCGCAGACCTTGTTGGAACAGGTCGGCTTCTCCCCCGAGTTCACTCACCACGCTGTCACGGTGGCCGGTCACGACGTTCCGGTGGTTAGTCTGGGCGCTCATTTTGCGTTCTCCGTGGGCACTGCCGTCACGTACGACCTGGTGGCCCAACGCTGGCCCAAGATCACCTTCGGCCGCGGAACGGGCTACGGGATCTTTGTGTGGGGTGCGACCCACGTCGTCTTGATGTCATTGACGCATACCGTCCCCGCCCCGTGGAAGCGTCCGATGAGCGAACACCTCTCGGAGTTCTTCGGCCACGCCTTCTGGATGTGGACCACCGACGCGGTGCGACGTCAGCTTCGGCCTTGAGGTGGCTGCGCATCAGGGTTGATCGTCGCCCCCGACTCGTCCCCGTCGGCTACAGGGCGAATTCCAGTTTGTGCGGGTTCGAATGGATCTGCATGCCCGAAATATTCTCCCCGTCATGTTCGAGCACCACGATGCGCGTACCACCCGGCCACTTCAGGCGGAAGGCCGGAGCTCCGTTGACATTTACGGGATCGGCCGAGCTCCCTGGTACTGCGGCGGAGACGCCGATCAGGAAGCGCGCCACTTTGTCCGCGCCGATCACCGGGCGACGCGCAGCCTTGGTGGCTCCGCCGGAATCGGTCCACAGCACGCACCCTTCACTCAGAAGCTCCACCGCTGCCGCCATGTCTCCCGCCGCGAGTGCAGTGACGAGTGCGGCCATGAGTCGTTCATCGCGTTCAGGAGCATGAGTCACACGCGGGAGCCGCTGTTTTGCTCGAGAGACAACCTGTCGGCAGGCCTGAAGCGACTTCCCCACACAGTCGGCAATTTCTGCGTAAGGCACATCGAAAGCCTCCCTCAGTACAACGACGGCACGGTCCTCGGGCGAAAGCTCCTCCATCAGGCGCAACAAACCAAGGTGAAGGCTCTCGCGCTGAACGGCCGACTCCTCCGGCAGGAGTTCGGTAGCGACGGGCTCAGGAAGCCACGGCCCGATGTACTCCTCCCGGAGTGCTTTGAGCCGACGCCCCTGGTCGATGGCAAGACGGGTGGTGACCGTGGTCAGCCAAGCTGGCGCATTGGCCACGTCTGTGCGGTCAGCACTTCGCAACCACACCTGTGAGACGACATCCTCGGCGTCGTGCCAGCTCCCCAGGATTCGGTACGCCAGGGACAGCAGGCGCGGGCGCTCTGCCAACCACACGTCCTCTGACATCCTCGAACGGGAGCTCATGCTTCAAGCCTGGTTGCAATCCCGATCCGGTTCCACACGTTGATCGTCGCAATCGCCAGCACCAGGTCCCCAAGCTGCGTCGAGGAGAAGAACTCCCCCGCTCTATCCCAGACGTCATCTGACACGCCGCCTTCACCCAGGCGAGTCACCGCATCGGTCAGTGCCAGTGCAGCGCGCTCACGGGGGTCGAACAGCTCCCCGGGATCATCCTGCTCCAATGCCGCCAGGCGCTCCTGCGTCTCCCCTGCCCGCCTCAGATCCTCGGAGTGCATGGCGATACAGAACTGACAACCGTTAAGCAATGACGTCCGCAACTTGATCAGTTCATTGAGTTCACTCGGCAGGCGTGTTCGGGTGTATCCCTCCAGCCCAAGCACTGCAGCCATACCGAGTTTGTGGGTCTTCCGCATGTTCAGTCGAGGCATCTTCCGAGCTCCTTCCAGCGGCGCTCCGTGCACCGTCATCCACTTGACGCAGGCCAAAGCCCAGATGTGACAGGCAAGAGGACACCGTTGCGGGATGGTGCCGTCAGCACCCCGCCAGATGTCGCCGATACGCATCCTCTGCCGCTTCGCTGAACGCCACGAACAGGACTTCACGGACCTGCTCCCCCACCTCGTCGGTCATGTCCTGCACGGTGTCGACGGCGATCCGCGTGGCGTCTTCCAGGGGCCACCCGTAGATTCCGGCCGAGATGGTCGGGAAAGCAACGGTTTGCGCGCCGAGCTCGGCGGCCACACGCAACGATTCCCGATAGCAGGACGCCAAGAGTTCGGAACGGTCATCCGTGGTTGAGTACACAGGCCCCACGGTGTGAATGACCCAGCGCGCAGACAGATCCCCCGCCGTGGTGGCCACCGCACGGCCGGTCGGCAGTCCATGGGGCCAGGCCTCCGCCCTCAACTGCTTGCACTCGGCCAGGATCGTGTCACCACCAGCCCGATGGATGGCTCCGTCCACTCCTCCTCCACCCATGAGGGTGGAGTTGGCACCGTTGACGACGGCGTCGACGGCCACGGTCGTGATGTCACCGAGCTGTATCCGCATGTCCATGACGTCACCCTAGGCCGCGCGCCGGAGGTGACGGAACACGCTCTCAGCTGAGGAAGTGCCGCAACAGCTCCGTGAACTCCTCCGGCTTCTGGGAGTGCACCCAGTGCCCGGCGCCCTTGACTGTGATCTTGCGGACCTGCGGAAACAGCTTCTGCATGACCGGCCGGTACTCGTCCTTGACGTACTGCGATTCACCACCGGCCACCCACATGACCGGGCGGTCGTACGTCGTCGTGAATTCGGGAAAACCCCCGATGGTGTCCAGGCTGTCGTAGAGCAGTTCCAGGTTCGGTTGCCACCCGAAGCCACCGCCCGAGTACCGGAGGTTCTGCATCAGGAATCCCCTGACGGTGGGGTGAGGGATCGGGTCCTTGAGTTTCTGCTCGACCTCCGCCCGGTTCGCCACCTGGTTGAGGTCCACGGACAGGAGACTGCCCAGCAGGTGCGGGAACTCTCCCCCGCTGTTCCAGCTCTTGACCGGTGAGATGTCCACGACCATGAGCTTGAGGATCAGCTCGGGCTGCGTGAGGGCCATGGTCATGGCCACCTTGCCCCCCATGGAGTGACCCACGAGGTAGTAGGGCTGGTTGCCCAGTTCTTCGTTGATCGCCTTGGAAACGGCCGCGGCCAGGTTCGGATAATCGACCGATTCCGTCCAGGCCGAGGCACCGTGGTTGGGAAGGTCGACCAGCAGGACGGTGCATTCCTCGGAGAGTTCCTTGGCGAAGCGCGCGAAGTTCTTGCCCCGCCCCATCAAGCCGTGGAGGAAGACGAGGTTCTTCTCGCCCTCCCCCACGCGCTGGATGTGGATGCCGCTGTCGGGGGGTGTAGAACCGGTGGTCGATGCCATGACCCCCAGGCTAGCGTCAGGACTGGGAGGCTTCCGTCTCCTCCTCGGCAGTGAGCCCCGCGTAGTCGGTCTCGGAATCGCGCCACACCGAGTGAATGTGCGGGGTCGAGGTGGCCACTCCGTTCTGCATGGCCAGCTCGATCCACACGCTGGGCCCGTCGATCCGCACGTAGTCCCCCACGCTGGCGAAGTCACTGTTGCCCGAGAAGGAGATGTAGGTGTCGTCCAACTCCGCCTCGTACCGCTGCATGTACTCGGCCGCCTGCTCCTCCGGCAGATCGTCCACGTAGGTGGCAATGGCGTCCAGGACCAGCTGCTTCTGCTCATCCGTGAGCTCCGAGACCTTGATGCCCTCGGCCTCCTCCGGGAACTGCCAGTCCGCCCCCGGGCCCAGCAGGAGGTTCGACTGGTCGATCTCCGCCTCCGCACGTTGTTCGTCGGTCAGGGAGTCCAGCAACGCCGTGAACGCGTCCGTCTCCTGGGTCAGCGGATCGTAGGTTTCGCCGTCGTAGCTGAACTCGCCGGTGGGTTCGGTACCGCGGAACGACGGCGTCGCACTGACCAGTTCCCCGTCGGTGTAGGTGTTGGAGACCGCGAGGTGGTGGCCACCGAACTGCAACTCCCAGGTGCCGGAGTCCGTGGGCTCACCCAGGAAGGCGATGTAGTAGTTGTCCGATCCGTACTCCGTGCTGGACGCGTTCTGCTCGGCAAGGTAGTCGTCGGCAGCAAGGATCGACATGACCTCGTCATAGCCCTCGTTGTCCTCCGAGCCCATCGCGGCCTTCATCAGCTCCTCGAGCGCAGAGCGTTGCTCCTCTTTCAGCGAACCGAGGTCCAGACCCACACGACCACTTGAGGAACTGGACGAGGATGTGGAGGAGGACTCCGACGACGACCCGGCGCTCGCGTCCTGCTCCCCCGGCGCGCCCATGCCGCCCATCCCGTCCTGCAGGAGTTGCTGGGGGAAGTTCGACCAGTTGGACGCGTTGTCGAAGCTGTACTCCTGGTAGAGCTGTGCTCGCTGCTCGTCATCCAACGTGTCCGCGAACGCTTCGGCCAGGGCCTGGACCTCGGCGGCGGTCCCGGTGCCACTCTGGTCACTGCTTGTGGTCGTCTCGGTTGCTGTGCTCGAAGAGGCACTTGATCCGGTGGAGGAGGTCTCAGAAGTGGCCTCCACTGAATTCGCGGGGCTGCACGCGGTGGTGGCCAGCATGGCGGCAAGAACCAAGCCGGCTGCCCCGATCCGTAGCCGGTTCCGAAGCGTGGGCTCCGCGGCCCCGCCCGTACGATTCGAGAGTGTGGAACCTGTGTTCTGGTCCGTGGCGGAGAAGGTGATCGGGCTGGTGTTCTGCTCGTGATTCGTCATGGTTCGAGATTCGCGGGCTTTTCCATGTCGACGACATGCGGAAGCTGTGTCCTGGATGTGAGCCCCAGAATCGAGTCACTACCGTGGCGGCATGGACGGTCACGCCATTCAAGATCGCGCTCGACGCACTGCGCTCGAACTACCGGGCGCGGACAAGTCGTACCCTTTTGGCCCGGAGCACGAGGTCTTCAAGGTCCGGGGGAAGGTCTTCCTGATGTGTACGGATGTCACGGGCGAGCCCATCATCACCTTCAAGTGCGAACCGGAGGATTCCTTCGCACTGCGCCAGCAGTACCCGTCGATCAGCCCCGGCTACCACATGAACAAGAAGCATTGGGTCTCCGTGGCCGGCCACGAATCCGTGACCGCCCGACTGGTGGAAGAGATGGTCGAGGACGCCTACCGGTTGGTGGTGGAGAAGCTCCCGAAGGCTCAGCGCCCCCTCATCACCGACCGCTTGCGATAAAAAACCACCGTTCTGTCCCATCTGCATCCATTGTTGTTGTATGTGCATTTTACGTCGCATCTTTACGCAACGCATGACTCGACAGAGAGATCCGCGCCCTGCCGCGGACTAAGCGGAAAATTTCCCACGAACACCGCCCCCATTTCGGATCCATTAACCCGTCACCCCTTGTGACGGGTTTATTTCATCGTTGCCAAACCGTTACGGTGAAGCTGTTTCGACTAGTCAAAACGCCCTTTATCCCAACATGGCGATACCACCCCGGGACGAATCCGAACCCCTGGATCTCCCGAAGTATTGGGCCCGCCGTGCCGAAGAATATTCGGATGAATCATTCATCCGGGCGAAAGGACTCTCCCATGAAAACCCTCCACCGATTTGGCGCCGCCGTTGCAGCCGGAGCAATGGTGTTCAGTATCGCACCGGCGGCCGTCGCACAGGAAGACGGCTCCGCATCCACCGGACAGAAGCCGACCTGGGAACAGTTCCAGGCTGACACCTACCGCTCCGCCGACGGTCAGTACATCGTCGACGGTGACATACCGGTGGCCGACACCGCCTCTCTGTTCTCCTTCTACGAATCCCTCCCGTCGGTGCCCGTGGCCGAGGAATCCTCGGGAGGCACCGGTGATCTGATCGCCAACACGGACGTGTACGGCAACCAGACCCTGTGGTCGGCATCTGAGGCACAGGACCTGACCAATTGCGTCTCGGACGACTTCGGAAGCCAGAAGTCGATCGTCGTCAACGCCATGGAAGGTGGCGCCGCCATGTGGGAGGGCGCCTCGTCGGGCATCGACTTCACGTACGTGTCCTCCGAGGACGGCGACTGCAACACGTCCAACAACAACGTCGTGTTCTCGGTCGAGCCCACCTCCGAGACCGGGTACATCGCCCGTGCCTTCTTCCCGGACTCCCCCAAGTTTCAACGCAACGTGCTCGTCGCCGACCAGTTCTACTCCTCCGGGTGGCAGCAGGACGCGATCCTGGCCCACGAACTCGGACACGTGCTGGGCTTCCGCCACGAGCACACCCGTCCGGAGGCCGGAACCTGCTTCGAGGACAACAACTGGAGCCCGTTGACCCCGTACGACTCGGTGTCGATCATGCACTACCCCCAGTGCAACGGTGGGTCCCAGAGCCTGAGCTTCTCTGACCTCGACCATCAGGGCGTGCAGAAGGCCTATGGCGCCTGACGAAGGCGTCGTCGTTCGCCCCGCTGGCCCTCGGACACCAAAGCGTCCGGGGGCCAGGGGCTTTTGCGTCTACTCACCCGACCGCAATGGCCTCCAGTTTTTGAACGTCGGTCTGTGAGCACTGACCCGTGGGCGTAGCATCGCGTGGGTGACTTCAGCCCCGGAACAGCGACCAGACCCCACCCCGGATCCACGCCGCGGTCGAATCCTGACCCTGCTGCTGGGCTCGCTGTTCATGGCGCTGATGGCTGTCAGCATTGTCAATGTCACGCTGCCCTCGATCCAGCGCGGCCTCGGCGCCTCGGACACGGGCCTGCAGTGGGTCCTCTCCGGATACGCACTGTCCTTCGGCATCGTCCTGGTGGCCGCAGGCAGGAGCGGGGATCTCCTGGGGCGGGAGCGGATCTTCGTGGGTGGCATCGCGTTGTTCACAGTGTCGTCCCTGGCCGCAGCCCTGGCTCCGGACATCTTCTGGCTGAACATCGCCCGGTTGGTCATGGGCGTGGCCTCTGGGATGGTCAATCCGCAGGTCGCCGGTTTGATCCAGCAGCACTACCAGGGGCGCGAGCGAGCCCAGGCCTTCGCCGCCTTCGGCGGCGTGGTCGGAGTGGCCGTGGCCGTGGGACCGGTCATCGGCGGCTTCCTCCTGGGAATGTTCCCGGCCGCGATCGGGTGGCGTACAACCCTGGCGATCAACGTCCCGGTCGGCGCGGCCATCACGGTCCTGGCGTTGCGCTGGATGGATCTGCGCCCGGCACCTCGGTCGACGCGGAAGCTGGACCTCGATCCCGTGGGTGCCGTCATCCTGGGCCTGGCAGTCCTCCTGATCATGTTGCCGTTCATGCTGGCCTCGGACGAGCCCTGGGCATGGTTGCTCCTGCCCCTGGGAGGGGCTTCGGTCTGGCTGTGGGTCCGGTGGGAGCGCCGCTACCAACAAGCGGGTCGGCAACCGATGGTCGACCTGCGGTTGTTCCGGATCCGCAGCTTCACGCTGGGCTCCCTGATGATCGGTATCTACTTCATGGCCTCGACCTCCATCTGGGTCATCCAGGCGCAGCTGGTTCAGCAGGGTTTCCGACAATCGGCACTCACGGCAAGCCTGCTCACCGTCCCGGCAGCCGTCTGCACGGCCATCGCGGCTCAAGTAGGGGGACGTCTGGTGGTCACCATCGGTCGTTGGACCGTCGTGATCGGACTGGTCATCATGCTCGTCGGCCTGGGTGCCACGGTGCTGATGACTCCGCTGGTGGCCGACCAAACGGCCCCGCTGTGGCTGTTGGGCGCGGTCATGACGCCGATCGGCATCGGCGGTGGCATGGTCACCAGCCCCAATCAGACCCTCACGCTTCGAGAGGTTCCGGTCTCCGACGGCGGCACGGCGGCAGCCATCACCCAGACCGGGCAGCGGATCGGAACCGCCGTCGGAACGGCGGCGATGACGGGCGTGTACTTCCACGTACTTCCGCAGGGCGCCCACAAGGCGGCTGACACCACCTACGTGTTGATCGGCGTGGTGATCATCCTGGCGCTGATCGTGTCCCTGGTGGACGCTCTCAAGCCCGGCGGTGCCCCGTCGGTCAGCTCTGACGCGAAGCGGCAGTGACCCGCTCCATGAGTTCCGTGAGGTCCGCAACCGGAATCTGGCCCGGAGCAGACGCCTGGCCCACGGTCCCGAAGCTCCCGCAGGAACCGAACAAATGACCGGCCATGCGTGAGATTGCACCGGTTCCGGCCATCGACATGGTGATGAGGGGTACGGCGGCGGACTCGGCCCGGCGGGCGGTGGCCAGGAGCAGCGTGGCGACGTCGGCCTGGTTCCGGGGCATCACCGCGACCTTGGCGATCGCTGCCCCCATGGCTTCCTGGGCCGCCAGGATCCCCTCGATTTCCTCCGCGGACGGGGTACCCGAGAAGTCGTGATAGCTGGCCACGACCGGCACTCCGTGTCGGCCCGCCAATTCGAACAGGTCGGCCGCCCCATCCCTGCGGTACTCGACGTCGACAAGATCCGCCGCGCCCGCCCTGATCACGGCTTCCAGGAGCCTGACGTACCGCTGGTCACTGGGGCCATGGCCGCCCTCTGCCGTTGTTCGCACAGTAAAGAGCAACGGCACCTCACCCAGCACCGACCGCAGTTCGTCTGCCGTGTCGACCAGCAGGTCCAGGTCCGGTTCGGCCGGCCCCCCAGTCGTTGCATCAAGGTCCTGCAAGGCGTCGACCCGCCATTCGACCACCTGGGCGCCCACGGCCACCGCCGCGGCACACTCACCGGCGACGTCGGAACGATGCTGCGGCATCACAGGGACGATGATCGCCGGATTCCGGGCACTGAGCGTCAGGTCACGGACCGCCAATGCTGCATCCACGTCATTTCCTCCACGAACAGGTCCGACCGGTGTCCGGGTGGACACCGGTCGGGCAATGGAACATACGAATTCGGGATTCATCCTGACCCAGCGGGTCACTTCAGGGCGGCCACGGCGGCGTCGTAGTCGGGCTCTTCCGTGATTTCCGGGACGAGCTGCGTGTGGACGACGTTCCCGTCGGCGTCCAGGACGACGACGGAACGCGCCAGAAGCCCTTCGAGCGGCCCGTCCGTCATCCGAACCCCCCAGTCCTGACCGAAGCTCGAGCGGAAGCTCGAAGCACTCACGACGTTCTCGATGCCCTCCGCCCCGCAGAACCGGGCGTGCGCGAACGGCAGATCTGCGGACACGCACAGTACGGTTGTGTTCTCCAGCCCGGCTGCCAGTTCGTTGAACCTGCGCACGGATGCGGCGCAGACACCGGTGTCCACGCTCGGGAAGATGTTGAGGACCAGGCGACGCCCGGCAAGGTCCTGGGAGGCGACCGGAGAGAGGTCGGAACCCACCAGGTCGAAAGACGGTGCGGAGGACCCTACGCTGGGCAGTTCGCCGACGGTGTGCACGGGATTGGCCTGAAATGCAGTCTCCATGCGTTACACCCTATCCACGAATCAGGGCCTGCCAACGGGTCACGTAAAATTGACACCAGGAGCACCACATCACGCAGGAGATCGTGACGGCCGCTTCATCCACCGACTCCTACGCCCTTGGACACCGCAGGCCGTCTGCGGCACCGGTCCGCACGGAAAGGCAGCACCACATGATCCCGGAACCGACTCCCCAAGCCACGGGCGAGGAGCTTCCCGTCAAGAACGTACGAGCCTCCGTGGTGGCGTGGATCTTGATCGATGTGCTTCTGGTCTGTGTGTTCGCCGCTGTCGGCAGGGCGTCACACGGTGAAAGCGCGTGGGGCTTCCTGGACACGGCCTGGCCGTTCCTGGCCGCAACGGCCGTCGGGTGGTTCCTGATCGCGGTGGCAGGACGCCCCGGTGTCTCGATCCTCTCGGGTCTGATGCTCTGGCTGGTCACCGTGGCCGGCGGGATGACCCTACGGGCGGTCACCGGTGAGGGCGTGGCCATGTCCTTCGTGTTCGTGGCGGCCACCGTGTTGTTGATCTTCCTGGTGGGCTGGCGCGTGATCGCCTGGCTGATCCTCCGCCGTCGACAGCCCGGGCGGCCGCAGGACTGACGACGCCCTGCCCACCGTGACCGTCAGCGATACCGCGGGCTAGAGTGGGAATCGAACCCAGCCCGGGCACGCGAACCCCTGCGTGCCCGGGACGCTCACCTGTCGGTGGCCCGACGCCCCCTCACGAAGGAGCCCCATGCTCACCGCGATCGTCATGATTCGAACGGATGCCTCCCGAATCCCGGAGGTCGCCGAGAAGATCTCAGAACTCAAGGGCATTTCCGAGGTTTATTCCGTGACCGGCGAGTGGGACCTGATCGCCATGGTCAGGGTCCGGGAACACGATGCGTTGTCGGACGTCATCGCCGATCGCCTGTCGAAGGTCGAGGGAGTGGTCGAAACGGTCACGCAGATCGCGTTCCGCACCTACAGCAAGCACGACCTGGACGATGCCTTCGCGCTGGGGATGGACTGAGGGGCGAGTACCCCCAACCCCAGGCCGTCAACCGACTCAGCTCGCGCTCGATCGCGAGTGCTCGATCCACCGCCGCAGCAGCTGTTCGGCAGCACCCGAGTCGATGGCCTCGGCCGCTCGTGTAACGCCGGCACGGAACCGCTCCGCAAAGGGTGCCTCTCCACTGGGGTCAAGTGCGACCAACGCGGCCGCTGCGTTTAACAGGACGGCGTTGCGCACCGGCCCCGTCTCCCCCGCCAGCACTCGGCGCGCGACCTGGGCGTTGTATTCCGCGTCCTGACCACGCAGGTCTTCCACCGTGGCCCGGGGCATGCCCAGTTCCAGCGGATCCAGAACGTGCTCCTGAATCTCGCCGTCACGGACCTCCCAGATGTCGGAGGTTCCCGTGACGGTCAATTCGTCCAAACCGTCCTCCCCCCGAAAAACCAGTGCGCGATCGCCACGCTCGGCGAAGACGCCCGCCATCATAGGCGCCAATGCGCGATCCGCAACACCGATCGCAGACGCCTCGACCTTGGCGGGGTTGGTGATCGGTCCCAGGAAGTTGAACGCTGTGGCCACTCCCAGTTGCTTCCGGGCCCCCGCGGCGTACTTCATGGACGGGTGAAAGGTCTGGGCGAAGCAGAAGGTGATACCCACGTTCTCCGCGCAAGAGGCAACCATGTCCACGGGCATGTCCAGCTGGACGCCCAGTGCCTCGAGGCAGTCGGCGGAACCCGACTTCGACGACGACGCGCGGTTGCCGTGCTTGACCACCTTCGCGCCGGCCGCTGCAGCGACCAGGGCCGCCATGGTGGAGATGTTGACCGACCGCAGCCGGTCGCCTCCCGTCCCCACGATGTCCACGGCAGGGCCCCGGACGGCGATGGGACGCGCGTGCTCGACCATGGCATCGGCCAGCCCACGCAGTTCACCCACGGTTTCACCCTTGGCCCTGAGTGCCACGAGGAAACCGGCCAGGGTCACTTCCGAGACCTCGCCGGACATCACGGCGTCCATGGCCGCATAGGTCTGCTCCGGTGTCAGGTCCTTGCCTGCGATCAGATCCGTGGTCATCTGGGGCCAGTCCAGGGCGCGGTGGGGCTCTGACGACGAAACGTGGTTGGAAGTCACGTGGAGCACTCTATCGTTGTCCGCGGGCCGGCCCCGAGCGCGACTTCTGAGTGGATTCACCGTTCGGATGCGCTCAGTTGCCGGAGGATTCTGAGCAAAGACTTGGGCCGGATCCCTTGTGATTTCCCGTAACGCAGTCGGATTCAGGTGGAACTGGACGGCACGTCCGGGGTGTCTAGGTTGGTCCGGGCGACAGTTTGGCGACATAATGTCGTTCGTGACGACAGCAACCCATGCCCCAGCAGCGCGGCAGCCCGCCCCGGCCATCAACCGCCCCAACCTCACCGCGGTGGGGACCATTGTGTGGCTGGCCTCGGAGCTCATGTTCTTTGCGGGCTTGTTCGCCATGTACTTCACGCTTCGCGCAACGCAGCCGGAGCTGTGGACCGAAGAAGCCGCCAAACTGAACGTGCCCATGGCATTGGCCAACACCACGGTGCTGGTCCTTTCCTCCGTGACCTGCCAGTTCGGCGTGTTCGCCGCCGAACGGCTTCAGCCGCGCCGCACCGGCGGACTGCTGCAGGTCGCCAAGTGGGGCATGGTCGAGTGGTTCATCCTCACGTTCTTCATGGGCGCGATCTTCGTCTCCGTGCAGGCCTACGAGTACGCGGAGCTCATTTCGCACGGTGTGACGATCCCCGCCCACGCCTACGGGTCGGCGTTCTACATCACCACCGGGTTCCACGCCCTCCACGTGACCGCCGGTCTGATCGCGTTCCTGATCATCATCGGCCGCGCCTTCCTGGCCAAGCGCTTCGGCCACTTCGAAGCCACGTCCGCCATCGTCGTGTCCTACTACTGGCACTTCGTGGACGTCATCTGGATCGCGCTGTTCATCATCGTGTACTTCCTGCGATAACCACCGCACCACACAGCCCCGCCCCGCCCGACCTTTAAGGAACTTCTGACGTGAAGGCTCTCTCACAGAAGCGACGCCACCCTTTGGCTCTGCTGGCACTGCTCGTGTGTGCCCTCCTCCTGACCGGTGGTCTCTACGCTGTCGCCACGACCACCAACCAGGCCAAGGCCGCCGAAAACTACACCGCGTCGGACGTTGACGAGGGCAGCAAGTTGTTCATCGCCAACTGCTCCACCTGCCACGGCATGAACGGCGAAGGCTCCGACTCGGGCCCGTCCCTGGTCGGAGTTGGCGCGGCCTCGGTCGACTTTCAGGTCGGCACCGGCCGTATGCCCATGCAGATGCAGGGCCCCCAGGCACAGGTCAAGCCGGCACAGTTCAACGAGGAACAGACCCGCCAGCTGGCCGCCTACGTCGCTTCCCTGGGTGCCGGCCCGGAGGTCCCGGACGAGGAGAGCCTTGACGTCAGCCAGGGCGACGCCGCCAACGGCGCCAAGGTGTTCCTTGCCAACTGCGCCATGTGCCACAACGCCGCCGGTGCCGGTGGCGCCCTGACCCGCGGCAAGTACGCGCCGTCGCTGATGGGCGTGGACGAGAAGCACATCTACGAGGCCATGCAGACGGGGCCGCAGAACATGCCCGTCTTCAACGACGCCAACATCACTCCCGACGAGAAGCGGGATGTGATCACCTACCTGAAGACCATGGAGAACAACACGGATCCCGGTGGTTTTGGTCTGGGCTCCCTCGGGCCTGTTTCGGAAGGCCTGTTCATCTGGACCATCGGGTTGCTGATCATCATCGGGTTTGCCGTCTGGCTCACCTCTCGGTCGGCTTGATCCGGGCGCCCAGCTCACTCACGCAGTAATGCCGGTACCCGGCACCAAGCACCACATTTCGAACTAGAGAAGAAGAGGGACCACATGGCTGACCACCGTGACGGCCTTCCCCAGGGGAAGAAGGGAAACCTGCTCGACCGCAGCGCGGACGAACAGGCGGTTTTCCAGGACCCGGGTCTGCCCCCGCACCGTCCGCGCACCACCGACGTCGACTCCGGCGCGGCCAAGCGAGCCGAGCGCCAGGTGGCGTTGCTGTTCGCCGTTTCGATCATCGGCTCGATCCTCTTCTTCGTGGGCTACTTCGGTGTCCGCGTGGACGGTGACATCTACTCGGTGACGGACAGCGCTCCGACCGCGGCGTTGCGCCTGCAGAACCTCCTGCTCGGTGGCGGCATCGCCCTTGGCATGCTCGGCATCGGCGTCGGCGTCGTGCACTGGGCTCGTACGCTCATGCCGGACCACGAGCTGGTTGAGGAGCGGCACGACGTCGTGACCGAGGACCAGCGCGCCGAGGCGGAACAGATTGTCGGCACGATCCTGGACGAGTCCGGCATCAAGCGCCGTCCGCTGATCCGCAACACCCTCATCGGTGCGGCCGTCCTGGCTCCCCTGCCGTTCGTCGGCCTGCTCAAGGACTTGGGGCCGCTGAACCTGACCCCGCTGCGTCACACGTTGTGGGACCAGGGCGTTCGCCTTGTCCGTGACCCCTCCGGCACGCCCATCAAGGCTTCGGACGTCACCCTCGGTTCGACCTTCCACGTGCTGCCCGAGAGCCTCATGGACCTGGGTCACGACGAGGGCTACCTCGACGAGAAGGCCAAGGCCGTGGTCCTGCTGATGCGTCTGGACCCGGACATCGTGACGGTGACTCCGGGGCGCGAGGACTGGAACGTCGACGGCATCTTCGCCTACTCGAAGGTCTGCACCCACGTCGGCTGCCCGATCGCACTGTACGAGCAGCACACCCACCACCTGCTGTGCCCGTGCCACCAGTCGACCTTCGACCTGGCCAACGAGTGCGAGGTCGTCTTCGGACCCGCCTCCCGCCCGCTGCCCCAGCTGCCCATCCAGGTCGACGACGAGGGCTACCTGGTCGCCCGCAGTGACTTCACGGAGCCGGTCGGCCCGAGCTACTCGCAGCGCGTGATCGCCGTCAACGAGATGGAAGAGGAGAACGGTAACTGATGTCTGCTTCCACCACGACGCACGGCAACACTGCCGAGTACCAGGCGGACACGAACGTCGGCAAGATCGCCAACTTCGTGGACACCCGTGTGGGTCTGTCGCCGATCGTCAAGGAGTTCGGGCGCAAGATCTTCCCGGACCACTGGTCCTTCATGTTCGGTGAGGTCGCCCTCTACTGCTTCATCATCCTGCTGCTCTCCGGGACCTTCCTGGCCTTCTGGTTCGACCCCACCATGGTCACCACCGAGTACACCGGGTCCTACGTGCCCATGCAGGGCGTGGAGATGTCCGCGGCCTACGCGTCCTCGTTGAACATCTCCTTCGACATCCGCGGTGGCCTGTTCCTGCGCCAGCTGCACCACTGGGCAGCCCTGCTGTTCTCCGTGGCGATCATGGTCCACATGGCCCGCATCTTCTTCACCGGCGCCTTCCGCCGCCCGCGTGAGTTGAACTGGGTCGTGGGCTGCCTGCTGTTCGTCATGGCTTTGGTCGCTGGGTTCTCCGGCTACTCGCTGCCCGATGACGTCCTCTCCGGCAACGGCCTGCGCATCGTCGACGGTCTGGCCCGCTCGGTGCCGCTGGTCGGCGCGTACATCTCCATGTTGATCTTCGGTGGGGAGTTCCCCGGTCACGGGATCATCGGGCGGCTGTACATCGTGCACGTGTTCATCGTGCCGATGATCATCCTGGCCCTGGTCGTGGTCCACCTGTTCATGGTCGTGGTCCACAAGCACACTCAGTTCCCCGGCCCGGGGCGCACCGAGAACAACGTGGTCGGCTTCCCTGTCGGTCCGGTCTACGCGGCCAAGGCCGGTGGCTTCTTCTTCATCGTCTTCGGCGTGCTGGCAGCCATCGCGGCCACCGTGCAGATCAACGCGATCTGGAACTACGGCCCCTACGACCCCTCACCCGTCCAGGCAGGCTCCCAGCCTGACTGGTACATGCTCTGGACCGACGGCGCCCTGCGCATCATGCCGGGCAACTGGCCGTTCACGTGGGAGTGGGACCTCTTCGGTCTGGTGACACTGCCCATGGCGATCCTGCTGCCCATCGTGGCACTCACGGTGTTCATCATCGGGATGTTCACCTGGCCGTGGCTCGAGCGTTGGGTCACCAAGGACAACCGGGTCCACAACATCCTGGACCGCCCGCGTAACGCACCGGCCCGCACGGGTCTGGGTGTGGCCGCGATGGTCTACTACGGCGTCCTGATGATCGCCGCCACCGGTGACCTGATCGCCACGCACTTCCATCTGGCGGTCAACGATGTGATCTACATCCTGCGGTTCCTGTTCTTCTTCGGACCGATCATCGCGTTCATCATCACCCGCCGCGTGTGCCTTGCGCTGCAGCGCAAGGACCGCGAGATCGTGCTGCACGGTCGCGAGACCGGACGGGTCCAGCAGCTGCCCCATGGTGAGTTCATCGAGGTCCACGAGCCCCTGGACGAATACCGCCGCTACAAGCTGGTGGCCTTCGAGGACAACCAGGTCCTGCCCGCCCAGCAGGACGCCAAGGGCAAGGTCACCGGATCCGAGAAGCTCCGCGGACGCCTCTCCCGCCTGTTCTTCGAAGACCGCGTGGCACCCGTGACCCCGGCAGAACTCGAAGCCGCCCACCACGAGCACGCCCACGACGTGCACGAGCTGGAATCGGCTGGTAGTTCCAGCAGCGGCCACTGAGGTTTCGCTTCCGTTGAGGTGAAGGGCCCCGGCGACAACATCGTCGCCGGGGCCCTTTTCCGTTCCTCCTCCGGTGGCCCGCAGATCGAAGGCCGTGGCCGGTCCACAACGACCGTGAAACGATCTGCCACGGGCGCTGGATGCACACCACCCAGTGAGTACGCTTACAAGGAAGCAGCACCCAGCGGCCCTCATCGGACGCTCGCCTCGATTCACCGCACATCCACGCACGGAGGGCTCTCATGACCGGAACCATCATCCTGATCGCGCGCACCGCTGACGTCGTCCCGCGTGCGGACACAGCCGATCACATTTCCCGTCCGGCCTCGCCCGAGGATCGCGACGCGCTGGCTCAGCTGTTCTACTCGGCTTATGAAGCCGTGGGACTCGACAGCGCCAACGGCGGCGGCGTGGACACCCTGGACCAGGCCAAGGACATCGTCCAGGGGCTGTTCGACGGTGAGTACGGGCCCTTCCTCCCGGAGGCTTCACCGGTGGTCGAGGATGACAACGGCGAGATCGTGGCGGCGTCGTTGGTCGTCCAGCGCCGCGCGGGCGAGGGTCTGCCGGACGCGCCCTACATCTTCGAGCTGTTCACGCACAGCGCCCACCGACGGAAGGGGTTGGCGGAGCGGCTCGTGCGGCAGTCGGCCGCCGCGCTCAAGGACTCCGGTCATGACCGTGTGAGCCTGCGGATCCGTGAGGACAACTCCCCTGCGCTCGCGCTGTACCTGACCCTGGACTTCAACCGCTGGCAGCCAGAGGCCGAGGACGACGAGCTCTGAGACGCGTGCAAGGGCGGGCCACCGATCCATTCGGTGGCCCGCCCTTGCACGTCAGGACCTGATCATGCCCCCAGGGCTTTGAGGGTCAGCGCGGTTTCGATCGCTGCCGCGGTCGCTTCGTATCCCTTGTCCTCGCTGGACCCGGGCAGTCCGGCACGGTCGATGCCCTGCTCTTCCGTGTCGCACGTGAGCACGCCGAAACCGATGGGGACCCCGGAGCGTGTCGCCACGTCCGTGAGACCGAGGGTTGCCGCCTGGCAGACGTAGTCGAAATGAGGCGTTCCGCCTCGAATCACGACCCCCAGAGCCACCACTGCGTCGTACTTCTGCGCCAACCGTGCGGCGGCAACCGGCAACTCGAAGGAGCCCGGCACTCGGACGGTCACTGCGTCGTCGATCCTTGCGTCACGCAGTGCGCGGGCCGCGCCGTCCAGGAGGCCGTTCATGATCTCGTCGTGCCAGCTCGAGGCGACGACGGCCACGCTCAAGTCGTCCGTGGACAGCTGCTGGAGCTTGCTCTGGGGTGCGCCGTGTCCGCTCATGGGGTTCTCTCCGTTGGGTTCGAGGTGGATGGTGCTTTACTGCCGGGTGCGACGACCGGATGGGTTGCGTCGTCGATGTGCAGCAGTCGATGGCGCATGCGGTCACGTTTGGTGACCAGGTACGTGTGGTTCTCCGCACGGGCCGGCACTTCATTGGGAACAAGTGCGGTGACCTCGATGCCCAGGTCGGTCAACGCGGTCTGCTTGGCGGGGTTGTTGGTCAGCAGCCGCACGCGGTTCAGGCCCAGTTCGTGCAGAATCGTGGCCGCCGCGCCCCAGTCCCGGGCATCGGCGGGAAGACCCAGCAGTTCATTGGCTTCCACGGTGTCTGCTCCCCCGTCCTGGAGGCGGTAGGCCCGCAGTTTGTTGACCAGGCCGATGCCACGGCCTTCGTGCCGCCGGACGTAGACGAGCGTCCCTCCCTCGTGGGCCAGCTTGCTCAGTGCCTGGTGCAGTTGGGCACCGCAGTCACAGCGGTAGGACCCGAAGACGTCTCCCGTGAGGCACTCCGAATGCAGACGGACCAGCGGTGCGTCCTGGCCCGTCAAGGGAAGGTCCGTTGCCGGGTCGAGCGCGGTCAGACTCAGGTGCTCTCCCGCGGTGGTGCCGTCCGGGTCTTCGACCTGCCAGCCAAGAACCAAGAAGCGGCCCTCCGGCATGGGGATCACCACGTCCTCCGACACGGCAAGCACCGGTCGGGCCTTGCCGCCGCGGGGAGCACTTTCCTGACCTCCCACCCAGGCCACGAGGTCCTCGATGCTCAGGAGCGGGAGACCGTGCTCCCTCGCGAACCTGTGCAATGCGGGGAGGCGCATCATGGAACCGTCGTCGTGGACGAGTTCGGCGATCACCCCAACCTTCTGCAGGCCCGCCAGGGCGCAGAGCTCCACGGCGGCCTCGGTGTGTCCTGGGCGTTGCCGGACGCCGCCGTCGACTGCGCGTAGCGGAAGCATGTGTCCGGGTCGGGTGACGCTCTCCGGCCCGCTCTGCGCGGCGGCCAGGACTCGGGCGGTCCGTGCGCGGTCGGCCGCGCTGATGCCCGTGCTGACGCCAATCCGCGCATCGCAGGTCACGGTGTACGCGGTCCCCTTGGAGTCCTCGTTCACAGCCGTCATAGGCGGTAAGCCCAGGGCGTCTGCCCGCGCTTCGGTCATGGGGACGCACAGCACACCGGAGGTGTGACGAACCGTGAACCCGGTGAGTTCAGGGGTCGCGAATTCGGCGGCGAAGACCAGGTCGCCTTCGTTCTCCCGGTCCTCGTCGTCGACGACGACGACGGCTCCCCCCGCAGCGATCGCCGCCACGGCGGTCTCGATGCTGGCCAGGACAATGGGTGTCCCGTCGTCGTTCACGGTGTTGGTCGGCGAACCGGCCGAGGTGTTCATCGGGTCTCTCCGTTCCGGGGCGCGGTCCACGGTTGGAAGGCCGCGAGGCGGGCCGCGTACTTGGCCATGACATCGGCTTCCAGGTTCACCCGTGCGCCGGTGGTCTTGGTCCCCAGCCCCGTGGTGGCCAGCGTGGCGGGGATGAGGCCGATCTCGAACCAGTGTTCGGTGGCCTCCGGGGCACTCACGGCCGTCACGGTCAGGGACACCCCGTCCACCGCAATTGCCCCCTTTTCCGCGAGCAACGGCGCCAGATCAGCGGGCACGCCGATGCGCACCACTTCCCAGTCGCTGTGGTTCGTGCGCGCCACGATCTGACCCGTGGCATCGACGTGGCCCTGGACCACGTGACCGTCCAGCCGACCGTCGGCGGGCAGACAGCGTTCCAGGTTCACAACCGCGCCGGCCGCGAGCTCCCCCAGAGTGGTGCGGGCCAAGGTCTCCCCCATCACGTCCGCTTCGAAGACGCCGTCCGCAGGCCGGTCCGTCCCGCCCGTCAGACACACGCCGTCGACGGCCAGGGAACCACCCACGGGCAGATCCTGGACGATCTCTCCCGCCTGAATGCGGATCCGAGTGGTGCCCTCGGTGGTTCCGTGTGCACTGGGCTGCACGGCGATGACGGTGCCGGTCCCGGCCACGATTCCCGTGAACATGGTGTCTCCTGCATCTTCTGTGAACTCTTCTGTGAACTCTTCTGTGAACTGACATGGGGTCTGGACGTGACGTGCCGCGTCGACGCCAGGCAGCGCGATCACGTCATGGGTGTTCTGGCCTCGGGGACGGGCTGAAGGTGCCACAGCACGTCCGAGCCGAGACGTCGAAGGCTGCCCCCGTCGGATTCGTCGGGCAGGAACTTCAGGGCCTCCGACAGGGTCTGGATGCCGAGGTCCGGGTAGGAGGGGCGCCCGGCGCCGAGGATCAACGGGGCTTGGTAGACCAGGACCTCGTCGGCCAGGTCGGCTGCCAGGAAGGCCCCGACGACGGTGGCGCCGCCCTCCACGAGAACGTGCCGCACGCCTTCCTCATACAGCTCCGTCAGGAGGACGGCCGGGTCGTGCGTGCGCAGGTGCCGGAAACGACCGTCCGCGCCGCGTACACGGGCGGCCGTGGGCACGTCACGGTGCCCCATGACCACCCGAAGGGGGGAACTGGTGTTCTGGTCACCGCGGGCCTGGTCGCCGGCCGGTGTCCTGACGGTGAGTCGCGGGTCATCGGTGAGAACCGTCGTCGTCCCCACCACGATGGCGTCCACCCGGGCGCGGACGCCGTGGGCGTGGGCGCGGGATTCCTCGTTGGTGATCCAGGTGCTGGTCCCGTCCGCGGCGGCAATCCGTGCGTCCAGGGTCTGGGCAGTCTTCACGGTCACGTACGGGCGCGACTCCCCCTGTGCCCGGGCCCACCGATGATTGAGCTGCTCGGCACGTTCCCCTCGCAGGCCGCTGTGCACCTGGACCCCGGCAGCATGCAGCCGCGCGGCTCCACCGGAGGCGTTCTCCGTGGGATCGGCCACGGCGTGGACAAGGCGAGGGATTCCGGCCTCGACGACGGCTTCCGCGCACGGCCCGGTGCGGCCCGTGTGATTGCAGGGCTCCAAGGTCACGACCATGGTGCAGCGGGTCAGGTCCGTGCCCGCGTCCAGAGCCTGATCGATCGCGTCGACCTCGGCGTGCGGGGTGCCCGCGCCACGGTGGTGACCGACGTGCAGGACTCGACCGTCCTCCCCCAGAATTGCCGCCCCCACCAGGGGGTTGGCGCCCCGGTGCCCGCGAAGTGCCGCGGCCAGGGCAAGGTCCATCGCCTCGGTCTCCGCCGCGGTGAACATCGTGTCCGAATCCGTGGTCATGGCCTTCCCCCGTCCGAGGTTCCGGCGACAGGGTCCACGGCCCCGGGCCTGGCGGGCGTCACGGAGACCGAGACATCGGGGAAGGCCGTTTCGACCGACACCACCGACCCGGTCCTCGGTGCCCCGTCCGGAGTCGCAGCCGCGCGGGCGCCGTCGACACGCTGGACCCGCCACCAGATGAAGAATCCCGTGAGCGTGAACGCCCCGTAGAACACGTACATGGCTGCCGAGGCCCAGTACCCGGCGCTGAGCAGCAGGGGAACTCCCACGATGTCCACGGCCACCCACACCAGCCAGAACTCGGTCCATTCACGCGCCATGCCCCAGGTGGCCAGGACGGAGCCGACGAAGATCCAGGCGTCCGCCCACACGGGTTCGTACGATCCAAGCGCCCGGAAGACGGGGGTCAGCGCCGCGGTTCCCAGCACGAGCAGTCCGATCAGAAGGATCCGTTCCTTGGGGGTCGCCCATCGCGGGGTGACGGCAGCACCGGCATCGCCCCGGCTCTGTCGCCAGCGCAGCCACCCGTACACGGCGACGGCGATGAACATGACCTGCCGGCCGACCTGCCCCAGGAGGTTCACGGGGTTGGGCGAGCCGAAGACGACGCCCAGGAACACGGTCAGCAACAGGAGATTGCCGATGATGCCCACCGGCCAGGCCCACAGCTTCCGCCGCATACCGCCCAGGGCGGAGAGCAACCCGAAGACGTTGCCGAGGACCTCCCGCCACAGGACGAAGCTGTCCCCGATGTGCAACTGCGCATCGAACAGCCATCGCAAGAGCTCCACGTCCGATCTCCTCACCGGTCTGCGGGGGCCACCCGTTGGTACTGGTCACCGGTGGGCCCACCGGCAGGACGACCGGCGGCGAAGAGACTCGTGGCATGGGAGAAAGAGGTGGCACGCCGAATCCGGCGTCCACCTGTGCTCCTCCCGTCCAGACTTTTCTGTCGGCACCGGAATTTCACCGGTCAGGCCGAAGCACCGTGGGCTCGGGTCAGCGAACTGATCGAACCTGGTGCTCGGTTAGCGGGCTGTCACCGCCGGCTCGGAATTTCACCGATCTCGGAGCACGTCGTGTCGTGCTGCCGATTATGACACGTGGGCGACCGCGGCGCGCAGTCCCTCGATCGCCGCCGCGGGGTCCTCCTTGCCGTACACCGCGGAGCCGGCCACGAAGACGTCCGCACCGGCTTCCGCCGCGCGGACAATGGTTTCCTCGGTGATCCCACCGTCAACCTGCAGGGCCACCTGGCCCCCACCTGCTCGGATCGCTTCGGCAGCCCGCCGGATCTTGGGCAGGGTCACGTCGAGAAACTTCTGTCCACCGAACCCGGGTTCGACGGTCATCACCAGCAGCATGTCGATCTCGGGAAGCAGATCCAGGTACGGCTCGATCGGCGTGGCGGGCCGTACCGCCAGGCCGGCCTTGGCGTTCCTGGCACGCAGCTCCCGGGCCAGACGAACCGGGGCCGTCGCAGCTTCTGCGTGGAAGGTCACGGAGTCGCAGCCTGCCTCGGCAAATCCGGGAGCCCACCGGTCCGGATCCTGGATCATGAGATGCACGTCCAGGGGCACGGGTGAGATCTGCTGCAACCGTTCGACCACCGGTAGGCCCAAGGTCAGGTTGGGGACGAAGTGGTTGTCCATCACGTCCACGTGGGCGGCGTCCGCCGTGGCGATCTTGGCCAGTTCCGTCTGCAGGTTGGCGAAGTCGGCCGACAGGATGGAGGGGTTGATGCAGCAGCGGGACACGGTGCCTCCTCAGTTCGTGTTCCGTGAACCCGGGCGGGCTCGCGGTCAGATGGGTCGGGTCGGGTGACTCAGGCCTGGTCAGTCTTGGCTACGGGGCGCTTGCGGAAGTGGGCCACGAACATGGCATCCGTGCCGTGAACGTGCGGCCACAGTTGGAGGGTCGTCGCCCCGGCATCGGCACGTCCGGAGTTGGGCCCCGCGTAGGCCTTGGTCGGATCAGCTTCACCGTCCAGGGCGCCGGGCAGGGCTGCCGCGCGTGCGGCAGGTCCTGCATCGACCAGCGTGAGGTCAGTCCGGGTGCGCAACAGGTCGTCGACGGCGACGGCGGTTTCGGCGGCGTGCGGCGAACAGGTCGCGTAGACGAGCAAACCACCCGGTTTGAGGGCGTCCGCCGCGGTGGCGAGCAGCTGGGTCTGGAGGACCGTGAGCTCGGCAAGGTCCTGGGGCGTGCGCCGCCACCTGGACTCCGGACGACGGCGCAGCGCACCGAGCCCTGTGCACGGGGCATCCACCAGGATGCGGTCGAATCCGGTCTGGCCGGTCGAGTTCTGTGCGTCCTCGGCCGTGATCTCCCGACCGTCACCGACGCGGATGCTCCACGCCTGCTCGGGGACGGTCTCGAGCGCCTGCCGAACCAGGCCCGCCCGGTGTTCCGCGACTTCATTCGCGAGCAGATGGGCGCCGTGACGGGCCGCCTCCGCTGCCAGCAGTGCAGCTTTGCCGCCGGGTCCGGCGCACAGGTCGAGCCACCGTTCACCGGATTGCACAGGTTCCGCCGCGACCATGGACCGGGCCACGAGCTGGGAGCCGGAGTCCTGAACCCTGACGGTCCCGTCCTGGACGTCGGCCAGGCGGTGGAGGTCGCCGCCGCCACTGACGGCGGCTCCCGGGACCAGCGGACTGGGGATGGCACCTTGCTCGAGAGCACCCGAGAGATCCGCCAGCCCGGGGAGAGCGACCAGGTGGACCTTCGGAGCCTCGTTGTCCGCGCGCAGCAGCTCTGGCAGCTCGCTGGCGGGGCGACCGTGAATCGCGAGCGCCTGCTTGAGCGCCCGGACGATCCACGCGGGGTGCGAGGTCTCGACGGAGAGCCGATCGATCTCCCCCTGCCCCTGGGTCAGTTCCGTGAGCCAGGACTCCAGGTCCTTCGCCATGACCTTGCGCAGCACGGCGTTCACCAGGCCCGACGGCCCGGCTCCGATTTCGGCCCGGGTCAGTCCGACGGTCTGGTCGATGGCGGCGTGGTCGGGGATCCGCATGGCCAGCAGCTGGTGCGTGCCCAGGCGCAGGGCGTCCAGGACCGGCGGGTCGATCTTGGCCAGCGGACGGTCGACGCACCGTGCCAGGACGGCGTCCCAGGTGCCCTGCTGCCGCAGTGCCCCGTAGGCGAGCTCGGTGGCCAGGGCGGCGTCGCGCTTGTTCAGGCCCAGGCGTCGGATCTGTTCGGGCAGAACCAGGTTGCCGTAGGCGTCGTCGGAGGTCACTGCGCGCAGGGTTCGGAAAGCCGCCAGGCGTGCCGGGTCCGTGGCGCGGGTGCGTTGTGAGGGGGCCGAGGCGGAGAACTTCCGTTGGCCCACAGACCGGCGGTTGCGTTGGCGACCGCGCTCGTCGCGGCGGTCGCGGTCCCCGCCCCGTCGCCCGTCGGAGCCTCGGTTGCCGCCCGTCCGGCCCGGGTTGCGTCGTTCCTGACTCACGTGAACCTCACTTCTCCGACGCCGTGCTGGGCCAGGTGTCCTCGGCCCCAGTCGCCGGCCTGCATGCTCTTCTTCCCCGAGGGCTGGACCTCGGTGAGTTCCACGGGGTGTGTTCCCGTTCCCACCAGGACTGCCCGGTCGTGCAACCGGACCTGGCCGGAACTCCAGCCAGGCTGGTCCGCGCGTTCGACGACACGTCCCGTGATCTTGAACCGCTGCCCCTCCAGCTCGGTCCAGGCCCCGGGTTCCGGGGTCACCGCCCGCACCAGAGCGGAAATCCGATCGGCGGGGGCCTGCCAGTCGATGCGTCCGTCCGCCCCGGTCAGCTTCGGGGCAAGAGACGATTCGCCCGTCTGGGGGGCTGTTTGCACGCCCGCGGAGAGGTCGCGCAGGGAATCGGCCAGGACCGGCGCACCCAGGCGTGCCAGGCGGGTCAGGACGGTGCCGGCGACGTCGTCGTCGCGGACCGGATCGGTCAGGGTCCGAAGAACCGGCCCGGTGTCCATGCCTTCGTCCAACACGAACGTGGTGGCGCCGGCGGTCATCTCCCCCGCCAGCAGCGCACGTTGCACAGGCGCGGCACCGCGCCAGGCCGGCAGCAGCGAGAAGTGGAGGTTGACCCACCCGTGCGGTACGGCCTCGAGAGCCGCACGCCGGAGCAGTGCCCCGTAGGCCACGACGGCGGCCACCTCGGCGCCCGTGGCGCGGAGCTGTTCCGTCACGGACTCGTCCACCCGGTTGGCCTTGATCACTGGGATGCCCAACTCGGCTGCGGCATCCGCGACAGGCGACGGCGTCAGGGTCTTCTTTCGCCCCTTGGGGGCATCGGTGCGGGTCAGGACTGCGACGACGTCCAGATCTGACTGCTCGGCCAGGTGACGCAGCGGTGGGACCGCAACCTCCGGGGTTCCGGCGTAGAGAACCTTCATCGCCGACCTCCCGCGGGGATCTGCCCGCCGTTGACGGTTGCGCCGAAGCTGGATCCACGTCCCGACACGATCGTCGAGGACCTCTTGCCGTGGACGTCCGAGACGACGGCGGAGTACTCACGATTGCGGATGGTCCGCATGGCTTCCTTCTTGGCCTCGCCCCGCAACCGGTCGACGTACAGCATGCCGTTCAAGTGGTCGGTTTCGTGCTGCAGGCACCGTGCCAACAGGCCGTGCCCTTCGACGGTCACGGGGGCGCCGTCGACGTCGTACCCGTGCACGGTCGCGTGCTCGGCCCGCGGCGTGGGGTGGCCCATGCCGGGCACCGACAGGCACCCCTCGGATCCGTCCTGAGGCTGCGTACCGACGTTGATCTCCGGGTTGATCACGTGCCCGGAACAGCCCTCGACGTCGTACACGAAGATCCGCAGACCGACGCCGATCTGCGGCGCCGCCAGCCCAACGCCTTCGACGTCATGCATGGTCTCGAACATGTCGTCGACCAGTTTGCGGAGCTCTGGGCGTTCGGGGGTGTCGAAGTGGCGGACGGGGTCCGCCACGGAACGTAGGACCGGGTCGCCGATGGTACGGATCGGGCGCACTGCCATGGAATCCGGGCTCTCCTGAGGGTTGTTCGGGACGTGGGAAGGTGTGCTGCGGAAGTTCCAGCCGCGCCGAGTGACATGGTCGAGATCGTTCGCACCTCGCAGGGACCAGGTCTCAGTCTAGGCCGCCGGTTTCGGCGCGTACGGGCGGCGGTGGCACCGGCCGCAGCTGGGTGGGAGTGGCGGCCAACCGCGTTTCGTGGGTCCACACCCTGTGCAGTGCACAGAACTTGTGCCAGTGCGCCTCCAACACCTCCGGCACGGCCTGTTGCGCGACGACCTCCGTGGGGCCGACGGCGACCCCCAGGAGGAGATCGGCGTCGCCGTACTTCCACGGCTCCCATTCGCCGGACTGGGCATCCACGAGCTGTTCCTCGGCCTTCAGACCGGCGACCAGCTGGGTCACCACGTTGGGGTCCAGCGCCTTCACGCGCCCGTTCCGGTCGGTCGCTTTGGTCTTGTAGTCGATCAGACAGACCTTGCCGGCGATCCGGGCCACCAGGTCCAAGGTTCCCGCGTAGCCGACGCTGTGGTTCCAGACGGTGACTTCCGCGGCGAGCGGTTCCGGGGAGTACAGGTCCCACCACTCGTCGAACCGCACCACGTAGGCCTCTTCCCGGTGCTCGACCAGGGTCTCCCGGGCACGGTCCACGTCGTGCGGCAGTCCCATGGTGCGCAAGGCGACCTGTTCGCAGTAGTCGTGGACGCGGTCCCCGCGCAGAGCGGCCTGGTCCCGGTAGCGCTCGGCCGCCCCCGCCGCTTCCCGCGCGACGGTTCGCAACCGCGACGGCGACCCGAGCGAACCGGCCAGTCGATCGTCCTCCACGACCGCCTGGGCGGCCAACCACCCGTGCCACCCACCGAGGTCAACGGCGGCGCGCCCGATCACGGTGGTGATGGAAGGAACTGTGGCCGCTGCGCCGATCGACCGCGCGTACATGCGGCCGTGATCGGTCTGTTTGGCCAATCTGGGTTGGGTCATCGCCTCTCCAACGCTGCATCCCTGCCCGTCGAGGGCAAGGCGGAACCGGGTGAACGACAAGAGCCCCGCCCCGGGTGATCTCCGGGGAGGGGCTCTTGTGCCAGTCGTTCGAGTCCGAGGTCTCGAACGTGATTGTGCGCGATACTGGGTTCGAACCAGTGACCTCTTCGGTGTGAACGAAGCGCGCTACCACTGCGCCAATCGCGCTTGCGACCTGGAAACCATAGCGCAGTTGTGCCCCACCGTGCCAATCGCCACGGGACACGGCCCGCAGGCCGTGCCTGCGCCGCACCAGGATGGCCCAGGATCGTGGCCCCGACGCCGATTTGCACTGGTGTGATTCGGTCCCCTAAAGTCTCTGCCGTCGGAAAGGACAGCGCCGCAACGGCCGACCACCGGGCAACCGGGGAGGTCAAAAGCTGTGCTAGAGTTTCCGATCGAACGTTGGCCCCGGCAGCGGGATCCAGGTTCACAATGCGGTTGTAGCTCAGCTGGTAGAGCATCACCTTGCCATGGTGAGGGTCGCGGGTTCGACTCCCGTCAACCGCTCTGAGAAAACGTCACTTTGGTGTCGTTTTCCTAGGCCAAGTCCGTCAGGACACAGGTCCCGGTGGGGTGGCCGAGTGGTTAGGCAGCGGCCTGCAAAGCCGTCTACGCGGGTTCGAATCCCGTCTCCACCTCGGTGAACCCACCAAGCTCACGAGTTGCTGGTGAACTCGCGGTGAGCGCGATTGGCGCAGCGGTAGCGCGCTTCCCTGACACGGAAGAGGTCACTGGTTCGATCCCAGTATCGCGCACCACATGCAGAAGGCCCGACCGGGATATTCCAGTCGGGCCTTCTGCATGTTCATGTCTCCGCCCCTGCCCCCTCCCAGACAGAGCACTCCTCAGCAGAAAGTTGCTCACTACCACTGCTGACCAGGACGTTTACATGTATTCAGCGGCAATTTTGCCGTGAGCGTACACGGGTGCCATCTGCGAAGAATGTTCTGGACAACTGGTTCCGGGTCAAGCAGAGTGAGTCCTGTCCGAACGATTCCGACCCGAGAGGAGAGTCCCATGGTGGATCTCGGAGGATTTGCAGACAAGGCCAAGGACGCAGCTGCCGACAACCCGGAAGCTGTGGACAAGGGCGCAGACTTTGCCAACGACAAGTCCGGCGGTCAGTACGAGGATCAGATCAACCAGGCCAAGGACTCGCTGAACGGCGACTCCCAGGAGAACTGATCTTCTGACGCGTTCGGCACGGGCCCTGGCCCACCGAACTCCATGAGGAAGGCCCTCACCATCTGGTGGGGGCCTTCCTCATGTCCGTCATTCCAAGCTCGCGCGCCCGGGTGGGCACGTGAGGTCGGTCAGGCTCTGTCCGACATGCCCTCCCGGGCCAGAGCCGTCAACCGGGAAACGGCCCGGTAGTACTTCTTCTGATACCCACCGGCCATCATCTCGGGAGTGAAGACCTCGTCGAAGGAGGTCCCCGACGCCACGATGGGCAGGTCGCGGTCGTACAACCGGTCCGCCAGCACCACCAGCCGCAGGGCGAGCGCCTGCTGATCGACGGTGTGGACGTTGCGCCACACGATGCCGTCCAGGTCCTTGATGAGATGGCGGTAACGGGAGGGGTGCACCACGCTGAGGTGCTCCACGAGCTCACTGAACTCGTCCATCGCAACCACCTTGCCGTCGAAGCGCTGCTCGACCGTCGCCTCGATCGCTTCGTCGGCGATGGACGCCGGCGCTTCGGGAAGGCCTCGGTGCCGGAAGTCCTCGCCGTCGATGCGAAGGACCTCGAACTGGTCCGCAAGCACCTGGATCTCCCGCTGGAAGTCCGCGGCCGCGAAACGCCCCTCCCCCAAGGAACCCGGCAACGTGTTCGAGGTCGCCGCGAGCTTGACCCCGGCGTCGGAGAGTTCGCGCATGAGCCGAGACATGAGGACCGTGTCCCCCGGGTCGTCGAGTTCGAACTCGTCGATGCACACCAGGGTGTACTGGCTCAGGGCTTGAACGGTCTTGGGGAAGGTCAGCGCACCCACGAGGTTGGTGTACTCGACGAACGTGCCGAAGGCCTTGGGGCCGGGAACCGCGTGCCACAGGGAGGCCAACAGGTGTGTCTTGCCGACGCCGAATCCGCCGTCGAGGTAGATGCCCTGCTTGGAACCCTTGGCAGCGCCGGAGGAACCCCCGAACATCCTGGAGAAGAACCCGCCGCCCTTGCCACCGGAACCTGGACCGGACACGCTCCCGGCGAACCGCTGCAGTTCTGCGACGGCCTGTGCCTGCGACGGTTGGGCGGGATCCGGGCGGTAGGTGTCGAAGGAGACTTCACCGAACCGTTCGGAGGGCCGGAAGCCGTCCAGCAGCTCATCTGCGGACAGTGCCGGGCGGCGGTCGACCAGACGCTGGAACTGCGGGCTCACGCGGGGTACCTCTTTCTGCCCGGGGCTCGACCGGTGCCTTCTGCACACGGGGCGACACGTTCGGAACACGTCGACGGCGGGAGTCGAGAACGGGGAACGTGACAGAGCTTACCCGCCCCACGGGTACCGCCCACGCGCACCGGGTTCGCCCCTCGCGCACAGCGCCCCGGTGGGCCCCGCCGCGGTGGCCACGGCGATAGTGTTGACACCGTTCGGAATCGTCACAGGAAATGAGGCCAGCACCATGTCCGTGGATGTGGACACCACCGACGCCAAGTTCGCCCAGTACGCCCACCCGGAACGGCTCGTGTCGACCAGCTGGGTCGCCGAGCACGGTGCCGACCCCGGCGTCGTCGTGATCGAGTCCGATGAGGACGTACTGCTCTACGAAACCGGCCACCTGCCCGGTGCGGTGAAGGTGGACTGGCACACGGACCTGAACCTCCCGGACGTGCGCGACTACCTGGACGGCCAGCAGTTCTCCGAGCTCATGTCCCGCAAGGGCATCTCCCGCGAGGACACGATCGTGGTCTACGGCGACAAGTCCAACTGGTGGGCCGCCTACGCCCTGTGGGTCTTCACGCTCTTCGGTCACGAAGACGTCCGGCTCATGGACGGTGGCCGCGACAAGTGGGTGGCCGAAGGCCGCGAACTCACCACCGCCGTCACTCCCCGACCCGCGAGCGAGTACCCCGTGGTCGAGCGGGACGATTCCCGGATCCGCGCCTACCAGCCGGAGGTGCTCGACGCCCTGGGCTCCGTGCCCCTGATCGACGTGCGCTCCGAACCCGAGTACACGGGCCAGCGCACCCACATGGCTGAATATCCGCAGGAGGGTGTCCTGCGCGGCGGCCACATCCCGACGGCGGCCTCCGTCCCCTGGGCACGTGCCGCCGCCGAAGACTCCACGTTCAAGGCACGCCCCGACCTGGAGGCCATCTACCTGGACGAGGTGGGACTGGACCCCTCCGACCCGGTGATCGCCTACTGCCGGATCGGTGAACGCTCCGCCCACACGTGGTTCGTGCTCGAACACCTACTCGGGTTCGACAGCGTGCGTAACTACGACGGCTCCTGGACCGAATGGGGCAACTCCGTGCGCGTCCCGATCGTGTCGGGCTCCGAACGCGGCGCAGCCCCGGAGAACCGCCGATGAACCCCGGAACGGAAGCGCAGACCGAGGGCCTGCCGGAGTCACTGGCCGAGCTGGTCGAGGACTTCCAGGCCGTCCCGGCAACGGACCGCCTGCAGCTGTTGCTCGAGTTCTCCCGGCAACTCCCCGAGTTGCCCGAACGCTACGGGGAACACCCGGAGGCTCTGGAACAAGTGGTCGAGTGCCAGTCCCCCTTGTTCCTCACGGTCGAGTGGGAGAACCAGACGGAGACGGGCACCGACGACACCCCTGTCCGGCTGTTCTTCTCCGCCCCGCCGGAGGCACCGACCACCCGAGGCTTCGCCTCCATCCTCCACGAGGGCCTGGACGGCCTCTCCGCAGCGCAGATCCGGGACCTGCCGGCGGACCTGACCGAACGTTTCGCCCTGACGGAACTGGTGTCCCCCCTGCGCATGCGCGGGATGTCCGCGATGCTCGAGCGCATCCGTCGACAGGTCGGGCAACTGCGCCGCGCCTGAGGACACACACGCAGCGGACAGCTACCGGATCGGAAAGGGCCACGGACAGTGGGCAAGAAGTCCAAGCACGGCAACGGCAGCGCCGCTTCCGAGGGGACGCCGGCTCTGCGGTTCCTGCACGACCGCGGCGTCGCCTTCCAGGAGGCGGCCTACGAGCACGACGACGACGTGACGGACTACGGGGCCGAAGCCGCACAAGCTCTCGGTGTGTCCGCCGAGCGGGTGTTCAAGACGCTCTTGGTGGCCGAAGCCGACGGCAAGGCGCTGGGCGTCGTCGTGCTCCCCGTGGATCACCGGGTGGCCATGAAAGCCGCGGCGGCCGCCTTCGGCTGGAAGAAGGCCGTGCTCGCCGACCCCGCCGTCGCCCAGCGCAGGACGGGATATGTCATCGGAGGCATCTCGCCGTTCGGACAGAAGCTCCCCTCCCCCACGGTGATCGACGAGTCGGCGATGCACCACGCCACCGTCTACGTCTCCGGCGGACGCCGGGGCCTGGACGTCGAGGTCACCCCGCAGGATCTGGTGTCCGTGCTGAACGCGAAGACCGCAGCCCTGAGCGCCTGAGCGCCGCCACATTCAATGCAGCATTCACTCCGGCAAACGGCCCGGTAGCCACTTGGCGACGGCGTCCTCCCACCGGTGGGGGTCGACGTTCCACTCCTTGGTGTGGCGCGCACGCCGGAAGGCCACGAAGTCCACGAACGGGGAGATCCGCGCCAGTTCCCGGCCCGCGCTGTCGGGGACGAACTCGTCGTCCTTGGAGTGCAGGATCAACGTGGGGGTGCGGAGTTCCTTGTAGCGGGTGACCCAGTCCAGGCTCGCCAGGTCCACGGGGGTGGCAAGGCCCGTCAGGTACCGGCCCTTGTGGGAACTGATCAGACCGGAGGACAGGTTGCCGATCTGGGCGGGCAGCTTCCGGCTGGCCGTGTGATGGGTGAACAGGGTGAACCAGTCGACCACGGGTCCGGTCAGGACCATGGCGGCGATGTCGTCACGGTAGAAGGACAGGTCCGCGGTCTGCAGGCAGATCGCCCCGCCCATGGACCAGCCGAACAACACGATGTCCGTGGCTCCTCGGGACTTGGCGTAGGAAATGGCGACCTGGACGTCCTTCCACTCCGTGAAACCCAACCCGTAGCGGTTGTCCAGGGAGGACGGGGCCTCTCGGTCGTTGCGGTAGGAGATCAGCATGGAGGTCATCCCCAGGTCACGCGCGGTCTTCAACGCACGCAGGCCCTCCATCCGCTGGGCCCCACGTCCGTGCACCATGATCGCCCACGGGCCCTCGAGCATTCTGGGTCGTTCTCCCGGCGGCGTAGGGCGCCCGTCCACGGGCACCACCCAAGCAGGCGCCGGCCCCACCTCGATGGGAATCTCGACGTCCTCGTACGGGAACCCCGCGCGCGCGGGGTCGGGGTAGACGGTCCCGGACCACCACCCCTTGGTGGCCGTCGAGAGGTCACCGCTGTAGATCTCCTCGACTTCCCGCACGACCCTGCCGGTGGCCGGTGCCCAGGAGCGGATGGCGCCGATCCGCGCGTGTCCGGCGCCGCCGTGGAAACGCAGGCTGTAGACGCCGTCCACGGTGGTTTCCACGGTCGCGGCGAGCGTGACCTCACCCACCCCCGTCGTCCGCGACGGTTCGGCCTCGTCCGGGGCGCGGGATGCGGCGTCGGATCCGCCTGATTGGTCGCCGGGCTCGTCAGTGGTTTCGGAGGTGGGCGTCTGCGGCGTGTAGTTGAAGATCGTGAGGTCCTCCGACCGGTACCGGGGAGGTACGACCACCTGACGCGCAAGGTAGGCGGCGACGGCCGAGGACAACCCGAAGGTCAAGGACGCCGCACCGGCCACGGCGGCCGCTCCGATCACGGCACCGCGCTTCCAACCCTGCGGGGCGGGTGCCGCCCCGGAGACGACGGGGTTCCTGAACACCCCCGACTGGGTGGGACCCGCGGACCATGACGACAGAGGGGATCTCGGCAAGACCATGAGCCCATACTGGCACGGGTCGCCCGTGGCCGGACGGCATAACTGGCCGCCGGGATTGGTTGTCCTCACCGGTGGCACAGGCCACCATGCATTGACCACGCCTCATGATCCGAGGCAGCTCAGGAAGGACCGATGCCATGACGGATTCAACCGATCACGAACAGCCCGGCGTCCAGCGCAGCGAGGCCGACTGGAAGCAGTTGCTGACCCCCATGGAGTTCCATGTGCTCCGGGAGGGCGGCACGGAACGCCCCTTCACGGGTGAGTACTGGGACACGGAGACCGACGGTGTGTACTCCTGCCGGGCCTGCGGCGCCGAGTTGTTCCGGTCCGAGACGAAGTTCGGCTCCCATTGCGGGTGGCCGTCCTTCTACGAGCCCTTGGCCGAGGACCGGGTGCGTTACATCGAGGACACCTCCTTGGGAATGAAGCGCGTGGAGGTCCGTTGCGCGGCCTGCGACTCCCACCTGGGCCACGTCTTCTCCGGGGAGGGTTACCAGACCCCCACCGACCTGCGCTACTGCATCAACTCCGTGTCCATGCGCCTTGCTCCCAAGCAAGGGTGAGCCCGGCGCTCCACCCGTGACCGACCGCGCCGTGTGCCACGACTCGGACAGATCGACGACGGACGCGGCGGCGTGCCCTCGTGAGCCGACGGACCGATCGCCCTACCCTGTTAGGCGTGAGCGCGGTGACTGATCTACACGGGGGGCCGAGCCGATTCCGATCGGCCACGGCGTCCTTGCGCGGTGCTCAGTGTCGGCCCGAGATCGAGCTGACCGAAATCCCCGTCCCCATGGGCCCGAGCGACGCCGTCGCCTTCTCCGCAACCGTCGCGGACGCAACGGCAGCCATCGGACGACGGGAACCCGGGGAACTCGCCACCGGCCGGTTCATCCTGAGCTACGACCCCAGCCGCAAGAACGAATGGGGCGGCTCCTTCCGCATCGTCACCTACGTCAAGGCTCAGGTCGAGCGCGACCTCGGACACGACCAACTGCTCGCTTCCGTGGCCTGGAGCTGGCTGCTCGAGGCATTGGACCGCAACGGGGCCGGATACACCCGGGAGGGCGGGACCGCTTCCCGTGTCCTGGCCGAAGGGTTCGGCCAATTGGCCGACACGGGCGAGGACATCGACGTCGAACTCCGCGCCTCCTGGACGCCGGCCGACGAGGACTTCGGCAAACACCTCGAGGCCTGGGCGGACATGGTCTGCACGTTCGGCGGCCTCCCACCCGTGACGGACGGCGTCGTGAGTCTCACCGGACGTTAGGGCGGGAGAACCGGCGCCCCCTGCCCCGTCGTCCCGGGTGCCCGAGCCCCTGAGCCTGGCTGCGCAACGAGCTGGCGACACCGACCGCCATCGGCCCCACCCGACACCACCAACACCACCTGCAACGAGCACGAGGAATTTACCGACCAGTGAGCACCCGGAGCAATTCGCGGCACACGAAGGACGGAGATCACCCCGACCGGGGTGGCCCGTCCGAACGTGGCGGTGCGCCCGCAGTGCCGAAGGCATCCGGTGCGACGGCGATCGTGGTTCCGGGTTTCGAGGACTACACGGTTCCCACCACAGTCCACCTGGACCGCCCCTCCGACGGGCTCCCACGGGTCCTCGACTCCCGGTCGCAGGTCGAACGGGCAGCAGCGGAACTGCGCGAGGGCCACGGGCCCGTTGCGATCGACACCGAGCGAGCCAGCGGCTTCCGCTACGGGCAACGAGCGTTCCTGGTGCAGATCCGTCGGGAAGGCGCGGGAACCTTCCTGATCGACCCGGAGGCGGTGGGGTCGCTCGCCGTCGTGGACGATGCCTTGCGCGGCGTGGAGTGGGTGTTGCACGCCGCCACGCAGGACCTTCCGTGTCTCCGCGACCTGGACATGCACCCCGACCGGCTCTTCGACACCGAACTCGGGGGGCGGCTCGCGGGCCTGCGCCGCGTGGGCCTGGCCGCGGAGACCGAGGAGCTTCTGGGGTTCACCCTGGCCAAGGAACACTCAGCCGTTGACTGGTCCAAGCGGCCCCTGCCCGAACCGTGGCTGACCTACGCTGCGCTGGACGTCGAGGTACTGGTGCAGCTGCGCTGGGCCGTGGAAGACCTGTTGCGCGAACAGAGCAAGCTGGACTGGGCACTCGAGGAGTTCGAGGCCGTTCGCTCCGCCCCGCCCGCTGCCCCACGCAAGGATCCTTGGCGAAGGACCTCCGGCATCACCAAAGTTCGCAACCGACGTCAACTCACCGCCGTGCGCAACCTCTGGCTGGCACGGGAGGATCTGGCACGCAACCGGGACATCTCCCCCGGCCGTCTGCTGCCGGATTCGGCGCTCGTCGCTGCGGCCACCACCATGCCGCGCACCGTGCCCCAGCTGCTCAAGACGCCAGGGTTCCACGGACGCGCCGCGTCCAGGGAGGCCCCGCGGTGGCTCACTGCGCTCCAGGAGGCCCGGAACGCCCAGGACCTCGTGCCGTACACCGTGGCCTCGGATGCCCTGCCGCCGGTCAAAGCGTGGGACACCAAACGCCCGGACGCCGCCGCCCGGCTCAAGGTGTTCAAACCAGTGGTGGCCGATCTGGCCGAACAACACGGCATGCCCACCGAAAACCTGTTGGTCCCGGAACACCTTCGGCGCTTCGCCTGGGACCCCCCGCACTCGACATCACAAGAGGCCGTGGCCCACGCCCTGGAGGAAATTGGTGCGCGCCACTGGCAGATCCAGCTATGTGCCCCCGCGCTCATCGACGCCTGGCTCCGCGTGGAACGGGACGCACCGGGTCCCGCCCACGGCTGACGACGGCGCGTCCAGGACATCCTCGGGAGCACGAAGAAGGGGCGGTGGTCCGTGGATCCTTCCACGGACCACCGCCCCTACTCAGGCACGGAGTCGCCCGTTCATCCGTTGAAAACCAACGGCTGAACCCGGCGAGCGGAACTCAGCTGGTGGAGCCCGGCACGGGCCGGGTCGAACCCTCCAGGTTGGCGGTCCCCTCCGAGTCGTCGGTGGTGTTCGAACGCCCACCGCTGACCTTGTCCTTGGCCTTGGCGGTGGCGGACTTGGCGGCGTCGGCGGCGCGCTCGCCCACGACGGGGGCCTGCTCCTTGACGGTCGAGGTCGCCTTGTGCGTCCCCTCCTGAACCTTGCGACGGACCTCGGGGTCCTCGACCACGCCCGTCACCTTGGCCTGGACCTTTTCGAACGGTTCGCGTCCCATGTAGGACCCGACCAGGAACCCGGCACCGAATCCCACCACGAATGCAGCCTTCTTCAACACGATGGCCTCCTTGTCGCACTTGGACGGACACTCTGTCCGCGCTCATCAGCTAAGCCTACTTATATGTGACGAGGCGGACAACGGTCCGCTATTCGTTGCCCGTGTCGACGTCGTCGGTGTCCTCGGCGGTTCCTGGCCGTCCGGCCCCGGAGCGAGCGGCCACGCGTGCCTGTTCTTCGTCCACGGGACGCGCGTACGGGACCTTCGTGCCCAGGACGGAGGAGAGCGTGTCCTGCGCGATGCGCTGAGCGGTCAGGCCCACACGGTCCAGGATCTGGTCCCGCGAGGCGTGCGTCAGGAATTCGGTGGGCAGCCCGACCTCGTTGAGCGCGGTGTCCACACCCGCCTCCCGCAGTCGCTGCCGGACGAGTGAGCCGATCCCCCCGGAACGCACCCCGTCCTCGACCACCACGACGATCCGGTGGCGGGCGGCCAACTGCACCAGGGACTGCGGCACGGGCAGGACCCAGCGCGGGTCCACCACTGTGGAGGTCACCCCGTGCGCCTCGAGCCGTTGGGCGGTCTCCAGACAGGTCTGGGCCATGGCACCGACCGAAACGAGCAGCACGTCCCGGTCGTGATCCGGGACCTCCAGGCCGCTTCCGGTGCGCAACAGGACGTCGACGCCATCGGAGAGTCGCTCCACGGCGGGAATCTCCGGGCCCACGTTGCCCTTGGGGTAACGGATCACCGTGGGGGCATCGTCCACGGCCACGGCTTCGCGCAGCTCCTCCTTCAGGCTCGCTTCGTCGCGCGGGGCCGCCAGGTGCAGACCCGGGACGATCTGCAGCAGGGCCAGGTCCCACATGCCGTGGTGGCTGGGGCCGTCCGGTCCGGTCACACCGGACCGGTCCAGGACCAGGGTCACACCGGCCTTGTGCAGGGCCACGTCCATGAGCAGCTGGTCGAATCCACGGTTGAGGAAGGTCGCGTACAGGGCCACCACGGGGTGCAGTCCGCCGAAGGCCATGCCCGCGGACATGGTCAGGGCGTGTTGTTCGGCGATCCCCACGTCCACCACACGCTCCGGATGCGCGGCCTGCATCTTCTGCAGCCCCACGGGGATCAGCATGGCACCGGTGACGCCCACGACGTCGTCGCGCTCGTCGGCGATCGCCGCGATCTCGTCGCGGAACACCGCGGTCCAGGACCGCCCGGAACTGGGGGTCACGGGCTGACCGGTTTCCGGGTCGATCGTGCCGACGGCGTGGAACATGTCCGCCTCGTCGGCCAACGCCGGGGCGTAGCCGTGCCCCTTCTCCGTGATGGCGTGCACGATCACGGGGCCGCCGAAATTCTTGGCGTTGCGCAGGGCCTGCTCCATGGCCCCCTGGTCGTGGCCGTCCACCGGGCCCACGTACTTCATGCCGAGGTCCGCGAAGAGCCCGTGCGGGACCACGACGTCCTTGATGCCGACCTTCATGCCGTGCAGGCCGCGGTAGGCGGCCTGACCGATCGGGCCGGCGTTCTTCAGACCGTCCTTGACGGAAGTGAGCAGTTCCTCGTAACGGCGGTCCGTGCGCACCGCGTCCACGCCCTGTTGGACGTCGGCCTTGAGGTTGTGCAGTTGCCGGGCCAGGCCGCCGACGGTCGGCGCGTAGGAGCGCCCGTTGTCGTTGACCACGATCACGACCTTGCGGTCCGGGTCCCCGGCGATGTTGTTCGCGGCCTCCCAGGTCATGCCACCCGTCATGGCACCGTCACCCACGACGACGACGACGGTGCGATCCTCCTGACGGGTCATGGCGAAGGCCCGTGAGATGCCGTCCGCCCAGGACAAGGAGGAAGACGCATGGGAGGACTCGACAACGTCGTGTTCGGACTCTGCGCGGTCCGGGTAACCGGCCAGCCCACCTTGCTGGCGGAGGGTGGTGAAATCCTGACGTCCGGTCAGGAGCTTGTGCACGTAGGACTGGTGACCGGTGTCGAAGACCACGGGGTCCTTGGGTGAGTCGAAGACCCGGTGGATGGCCAGGGTCAGTTCGACCACCCCCAGGTTCGGGCCGAGATGGCCTCCCGTGGCCGAGACGTTGGTGACCAGGAAGTCCCGGATTTCACCGGCCAGTTCTTCCAGTTCCTGCTGTGTCAGGGCGTCGAGGTCCCTGGGACCGTTGATGCTCTCGAGCAGGCTCATGATTCTCCTTCTGGTTCCCCCGTGCGGTTCCCCCATGTCCGACGATCGTACGCTGGACGGCCGGTGTGGTTCATGTTCCGCACCGGGGCCGGGAGCAAACTAGTTCGATCTCCGAACAGGTTCATGGGGTCGCGGACCGCCTTGTTAAGGTGCCCGCATGAGTGAACAAAACCCTCGAGTCATGAGTCAGACACACACCGATGCCGTGGCAGACAGCCGCACCACAGCCATCTGCGTGTTCACTCCCCACACAGGCGCTCAGGCCGACCTCCAGCACCTGGTGCTGCCCCTGGTAGAGCCCAGCCGTCGCGAGCCGGGGTGTCTGGGCTACGACTTCTACCAGGAGGAAGGCGGCCCGCTCGTCCGGGTCGAGCAGTGGGCCACCCGGGAAGCCTTCGACGTCCATTGCGCGCAACCCCGCGTCGTCGAGGTCTTCGAACACGAGATTCTCGAACTGCTCGATCGGGAGCCAGAAGTACACGTCACGACTCCGATCACGGCCGCCGATCACTGAGATCGGTCAGGGCCGATGTGCTCTCCGGGCAGTGCTCACTGTCGCCACGGATCGTCCTGACTGCACGACACCTCCGTTCGCTCGGAGGAGGCGAGAACGTGAATGTCCCCGCAATCCGAAGATTGCGGGGACATTCACGACGGTGACCTACCGCGCGAGCCGGTGACGGCGTCTCAGCGGACAGGTCTCATGCGGCCGGATCGGGTCAGTTCGACGCGATCTGGCGCAGCACGTACTGCAGGATGCCGCCGTTGCGGTAGTAGTCGGCCTCACCCGGGGTGTCGATGCGGACGTCCGCGTCGAACTCCACGGTGGAGCCGTCTTCCTTGGTGGCAACCACCTTGACGGTCTTGGGGGTCTGGCCCTCATTGAGAGCGGTCACCCCGGAGATCGAGAAGGTCTCCGTGCCGTCCAGGTTCAGCGAATCGGCCGACTCACCGGCGGGGAACTGCAGCGGCAGCACGCCCATGCCGATCAGGTTGGAGCGGTGAATGCGCTCGTAGGACTCGGCTATCACGGCCTTGATGCCGAGCAGTGCGGTGCCCTTGGCGGCCCAGTCACGCGAGGACCCGGAACCGTACTCCTTGCCCGCCAGGACAACCAGCGGGGTGCCTGCGGCCTGGTAGTTCTGGGCGGCGTCGTACACGTAGGCCTGCGGGCCGCCGTCCTGGGTGAAGTCGCGGGTGAAGCCGCCCTCCACACCGTCCAGGAGCTGGTTCTTGATCCGGATGTTGGCGAACGTGCCGCGAATCATGACCTCGTGGTTGCCACGGCGCGAGCCGTAGGAGTTGAAGTCCTTGCGCTCCACACCGTTCTCGATCAGGTACTTGCCCGCGGGAGTGTCGGACTTGAACGACCCGGCCGGGGAGATGTGGTCGGTGGTGACCGAGTCCCCCAGCTTGAGCAGAACGCGGGCGCCTTCGACGTCGGAGACCGGGGTGGTCTCCATGGTCATGCCCTCGAAGTACGGTGGCTTGCGCACGTAGGTCGAGTTCTCGTCCCACTCGAAGACCTTGCCGGTGGGCGTGTCCAGGTTCTGCCAGCGCTCGTCACCGTCGAAGATCGTGCCGTATTCCTTGGTGAACATGTCGGTGTCGATCGAGGCGTCGATGATCTTCTGGACCTCGGCCGGGTCCGGCCAGATGTCCTTGAGGAACACGTCGTTGCCCTCGGCGTCCTGGCCCAGCGCGTCGGACTCGAAGTCGAAGTCCATGTTGCCGGCCAGGGCGTAGGCGACCACCAACGGCGGGGAGGCCAGGTAGTTCATCTTGACGTCCGGGTTGATACGGCCCTCGAAGTTACGGTTGCCCGAGAGCACCGAGGTCACGGCCAGGTCGTTGTCTTGGATGGCCTGGGAGATCTCGTCCTCCAGCGGACCCGAGTTGCCGATGCAGGTGGTGCAGCCGTAGCCCACGATGTAGAAGCCGAGCTCCTGCAGGGCGGGGACCAGACCGGACTTCTCGTAGTAGTCCGTGACCACCTTGGAGCCCGGTGCGATCGAGGTCTTGACCCACGGCTTGGCCTTGAGGCCCTTTTCCACCGCGTTGCGCGCCAACACGGCGGCAGCCATCATCACGGACGGGTTGGAGGTGTTGGTGCAGGAGGTGATCGAAGCGATCGACACCGCACCGGTCTCCAGCTCGAACTCGCGTCCGTCGGCCGTGGCCACGGCGGCGGAGTTGGTGCCCTTGGAGGACTGGTAGTTGGCGACGTCCTTCTCGAACTGCGCCTTGGACTTGGACAGCTCGATGCGGTCCTGCGGGCGCTTGGGGCCCGAGATGGACGGAACCACCGTGGAGAGGTCGAGCTCCATGTACTCGGAGAACTCGATCTCCCGCGACGGGTCGTGCCACAGGCCCTGTTCCTTGGCGTAGGCCTCGACCAGAGCGACCTGCTCGGTCGAACGGCCGGTCAGGCGCAGGTAGTCCAGGGTGACGTCGTCGATCGGGAAGATCGCGGCGGTCGAACCGAACTCGGGGCTCATGTTGCCGATGGTGGCGCGGTTGGCCAGCGGCACGGCGCCGACGCCCTCGCCGTAGAACTCCACGAACTTGCCGACCACGCCGTGGGCGCGCAGCATCTCGGTGATGGTCAGCACGACGTCGGTCGCGGTGGCACCCGAGGGGATCTCGCCGGTGAGCTTGAAGCCCACGACGCGCGGGATCAGCATGGAGATCGGCTGGCCGAGCATGGCCGCCTCGGCCTCGATGCCGCCCACGCCCCAGCCGAGAACGCCGATGCCGTTCTCCATGGTGGTGTGGGAGTCGGTGCCCACGCAGGTGTCCGGGTAGGCGCGGTTCACGCCGTCGACCTCACGGGTCATGACGACGCGGGCCAGGTTCTCGATGTTGACCTGGTGCACGATGCCCATGCCCGGGGGGACGACCTTGAAGTCGTCGAACGCGGTCTGGCCCCAGCGCAGGAACTGGTACCGCTCGCCGTTGCGCTGGTACTCGATGTCCATGTTGCGCTCGATGGCCTCGGCGTTGCCGAAGGAATCGATCTGCACGGAGTGGTCGATGACCAGCTCGGCGGGTGCCAGCGGGTTGACCCGGGTGGGATCACCGCCGAGGTCGGCGACGGCCTCACGCATGGTGGCCAGGTCCACGACACAGGGCACACCGGTGAAGTCCTGCATGATCACGCGAGCCGGGGTGAACTGGATCTCCGTGTTGGGCTGGGCCGATGCGTCCCAGTTCGCCAGGGCGTCAATGTGCGCCTGGGTGATGTTCGCGCCGTCCTCGGTGCGCAGCAGGTTTTCCAAGAGAACCTTGAGGCTGTACGGGAGCTTCTTCGCTCCTTCCAACACGTTCAGACGGTAAATCTCATACTCGGTGCCATTGACGTCGAGAACGCCTTTTGCTCCGAAACTGTCCACGGTGCTCATATTGCCCGGAACTCCTCTCGCCACGGTTGTGCTGTACCGCGGACGTCATGGGCCGCATGTGGACCGGTACTGGGCACCGGCTGGGCGACGTCGACGTCCCGGCAGTCGCGCCCCAATATACCGCTTTGAGACACCTGTTCACTGCGTGACGCTTCCGCGAGGCGCCGTTTGACGACAAATTGTCACGGGGAGCGTCCCCCTGTCATTACCGGCCGTTCTTTCCGAGGAGCTCCCGGCCGTTCCGCGAATACTTGACAGGCCTCCGGCAGGCCAGGCGGGTTCACCGGGTCAGGGTCACCAGCGATTCCAGGTGGTGGGTGTTGGGGTAGAGATCGAACGCCCGCATCGACTCGACGGCCCACCCGTGGTGGCGGAACCGGGCGAGGTCACGGGCCAGCGTGGCCGGATCGCACGACACGTACACGATCCGTTCCGGGCTCAGTGCGTGGATCGCGTCCACGACGGCTTTGCCTGCGCCGGCCCGGGGCGGGTCCAGCACGACGACGTCGGGTCGACGCGCGCCGTCGGCCACGGCGGATCCCGCAGTTGTTCGGGTTCGCGCCCGCCCGTGGCGCCCGCCGGAGCCGCGGCGTCCACGGGACCGGACGGTCCCCGGCCAGCGGCGCGCCAGGACCTGTTCGACTCCCCCACGCACGACCTCCACGTGGTCGTCGTCGGCGAAGGTCAGGGCCGCGTCCGCGCTGGTCACCGGCGAGCCTTCCACACCGACGACGGCGCCGGTCGTGGTCCCGCGCGCCCCCACGGCCTCGGCCAGGGCAGCCGTGAACAGTCCCGCCCCCGAGTAGAGGTCGAGAGCGAACTGGCCTTCTCGCGGCTGCGCGGCACGCAGCACCGCCTCGAGAAGATGCCCGGGAGCCAGTTTGTGGATCTGCCAGAACCCTCCAGCCGAAACCCGCCAGGCGTGGTGATCGACGTGTTCGACGACGTGCCCCTGCCCGGCGACAACGGTGTGTTCACCCGCTCGGCCCTCGGGCGGGCCGAGGACCACGGAGGTTCCGGGGCCGACCCGGTCCAGGTGGGGCAGCAAGTCCCGCTCCAGACGCGCGATCAGTGCGTCCCGGGCTTCGGCACCGTGGGCCGAGGACGTGACTGTTCCGCGGGCTGAGTCGGACCGCGGGGTGAGGAGCAGCTGCGGCGGCTGCTGGGTCCTCCCGCCGTCGGGGGCGGCCAGATCCACTCGGGCCACGCCCGTCAGGTTCACCCGGTGCAACTCGAGACGTTCCAGCGCCGGAACCATGAGCGGGAAGCCCTCGACCGGCACGAGGTCTTCGCTGCGGTGCGGGTGCATACCCACCGCGCCGTCGTCGTCGACCGCGAAGTGCGCGCGGGTCCGCCAACCGAGACCATCCGGGTCCTCCCCCGGCAGCGCTTCCACACGGGGAGCGAGTTGGTCGAGTTCCTGCGGACCGAACTTGCCGATCCCGCCCAACAGATCCCGGAGAACGCCGGTCTTGATCTCCCGCTGCCGCTCCAGGCCCAGGTGCCCGAATTCTGCCCCTCCGACGGGCCGGCGCCCGAGGGCAGCCGCGCGCAGTGCATCGGCGGGCTCCCAGGGGTGACGGTCGCGTCGATCGGGCGAGGCCTCCAGGACCTCGACGACGTCCCCGCGCCAGAACTTGGCGTTCTCGTCGCTTTCCGTCAGCCGTACACGCACGGTCTCCCCCACGTCGGCGTGGCGGACGAACACGACCCTGCCCTCCGGCGTACGCGCCACGGTGTGCCCTCCGTGGGCCCAGTCGTGCGGTTGGAGGACGACCTCGGATTCCTCCGGCCGGTCATGACTGTGGTTCACCTGGTCTCCGTCCGCTCGGAAGATGGGTCTTGGAGCCCGGAGCCCGCCGAGGAGGTCTGGGCGGGATCACCCGAGTCGACCCGCCAAGGGACGGAGGCGATCATGACCCCCGGCTCGAAGCGCAGTCGGCCGGCCAGGGCCCGGGTCGACTGGTTGTGCAGTATCCGCTCCCACCAGGTCCCCACCACGTATTCGGGCAGGTACACGACCACCAGGTCGCGGGGGGAACGACGGCGGACGCGATGCAGGTGGTCGATCACCGGCTGCACGGAGTTGCGGTACGGGGCATCGAGCACCGTGACGGGTACCGGGATCTCCAGCCTGCGCCATTCGTCGAGGATGCGCGTGGTGATCGCCGGGGACACGTCCACCACGATCGCCTCCAGGGTGGATGGGCGCGAGGCACGGGCGTAGGCCAGGGCACGCATCGTGGGTTTCCGGACCGAGGGCACGATGATCATGGCGTGGACCCGGGAGGGCAGTGCCCGCACCGAGGAATTGCGTTCCAGCTTGAGATCCCGGTCCACGAAGTCGTAGTGCCGCCGAATCGCGAGCATGAGCCCGCCCAGCAGGCACATGGCCACAACTGTGATCCACGCGCCCTGGGCGAACTTGGTCACGAGCACGATGACCAACACGGTGGCACTCAGCACGAAGGCGACGTGGGCGAGGACCGTGGGGCCGATCAGCCGCCGTCGGGCTGCGGGTTCGTGGACGTAGCGGCGCTGCCGCCTCCAGTGCCGCACCATGCCGGCCTGCGTGAGGGTGAAGGACGTGAAGACCCCGACCACGTAGAGCTGCACCAGACCGTTGACGTTGGCCCGGAACAACACCACCAGGAGCGCGGCGGCCACCAGGAGCGCGATGATCCCGTTGGTGAAGGCGAAACGGTCACCGCGTGCCTTGAGCTGCCTGGGGAGGAAGGAGTCGCGGGCCAGCCGTGAACCCAGGGCCGGGAATCCCGAGAATGCGGTCGACGCTGCGAACACGAGCACCAAGACAGTTGCCAGGATCACCACGTAGAACATCGGCGTGTCCAGGCCGAAGACCGACCGCGCCAGTTGCCCCAGCAACGGGTTCTGGTAGAAGTCCTCGGTGGGCGCACGACCGTCGATCCGCAGTTGCGCGGCGGGGTCCAGGACCACGATCGCGCCGGTGCGCTGGGCCAGGTAGATGGTCCCCATGAGCAGCACGCAGGAGATCGCGCCCATGATCGTCAGGACGGTCCCGGCGTTGCGCCCCTTGGGCTTCTTGAAGTACTGCACGGAGCCGGCCACGGACTCGACGCCGGTCACGGAGACCGCGCCCGAGGAGAACGCACGGAGAATCAGCATGACCATGGCCAGGGTGCTCCAGGCGGTCTGCTGGTCGCCGGTCGGGAGCATCTCCCAGCTCGACGACGGCGCCGGCGTCAACCCGCCCGTGACGGACTCGACCACGCCCACACCGATCAGCACGAACATGACGATGACGAACAAGTACGTGGGCACCACGGCAGCGCGTCCCATGAACTGTTGGCCGCGGAGATTCAACAGACCGGCCAGCAGGACACCGACCAGGGCCACCTCGGTCCGGTGATCGATGAGCGAGGTGAATGCCGCCGCCAGGTACTGGGCGGCAGCGGACATCGACACTGCGACCACCAGGGTGAAGTCCACCATGAGCGCCGAACCGACGACCACCCCCGCCTTGCGGCCCAGGTTCTTGGAGGCGATCTCGAAGTCCCCACCGCCGGAGGGGTAAGCCCGAAGATTCTGCCGGTAGGCCGCGACGACGACCGCCGTCACCAGGACCACGGCCAGCCCCACCCACGGTGACAGCGCAACGGCCGAGATGCCGGCCAGGGCCAGGGTCAACACGATCTCATCCGGTGCGTAGGCCACGGAGGACAGAGAATCCGCGGAGAACACGGGCAACGCGGTGCGTTTGGGTAGAGCCGTCTCGGCGAAACGCTCGTTGTGCAACGGGCGCCCCACCAGCGTGGTGCGTACGGCTCGCAGAATACTCACCGGACCAGGCTAGCCCCACCGCACCGTCCAGGGCTCATCGAGGGTGCGCGGTGGTGGCCGGGGAGGGCAGTACCCTGACTGCATGCCGCATTTCGTGATCATGGGTGCCGGACGCGTGGGCGTCATGCTCGCCCACGCCCTGGAGGACTCCGGGCACTCGGTGGCCGTCGTCGATCAGGACGACCGCTCCCTCCGTCGGCTGCGCAGCGGGTTCCAGGGGAAGAAGGTCACCGGGCACGGGTTCGACCGAGACGTCCTGCGCCGCGCCGGGATCGAGACCGCGTACGCCTTCGCGGCCGTCTCCAGCGGCGACAACACGAACATCTTGGCGGCCCGGGTGGCCCGCGAGACATTCGGCGTGGAACGCGTGGTGGCCCGGATCTACGACCCCGCCCGCGCCGAGTTCTACCAACGGCTCGGCATCCCCACGGTGGCTGCGGTCCGGTGGTCCGCCGACCAGGTGCTGCGGCGCATGCTGCCGGAGCAGAGCATTGCCGGGGACTGGAGGGAGGCCTCCGGGCGGCTCCAGCTGGGCGAGCTCTCCCTGGACGATTCCTGGTCCGGCCTGCATCTTGACGCGATCCAGGAGGCCACGGGGGTTCGAATCGCCTTCGTGACCCGCTTCGGCGAAGGCATCCTCCCGGGGCCCTCGACCAGTTACCAGAAGGGCGACGTCGTGCACGCCATGATGCGCATCGAGGACATCGAAGACGTGGCCCGGGTCCTGGCTCAACCGCCCACGGCGCAGATCAAGGAATTGGCACAGTCCTTGCGGCTGGACGAGGACTCCGACGGGAGCGAGGAAGCGTGAAGGTAGCCGTCGTAGGGGCAGGGTCCGTCGGGTCCTCGATCGTCCGCGAGTTGTGCGGCCACGGGCACCAGGTCGTCGTCATCGACGAGAAACCGGATGCCATCGGTCGTGCGGATCTTCGGAACAACCACTGGATCGTCGGTGACGCCTGCGATCCCATGGTGTTGCGGGAAGCGCAACTCGAACAGATGGACGTCATCGTGGCAGCCACCGGCGACGACAAGGTCAACCTGGTCGTCTCCCTCATGTCGCGCTCGGAGTTCGGCGTGCCGCGCACGGTCGGGCGGGTCAACAACCCCAAGAACGAGTGGATGTTCGACCAGGCCTGGGGCGTGGACGTCGCGGTGTCCACGCCGCGACTGATCACCGCCCTGGTCGAGGAGGCCGTGGAGATCGGCGGGGTCGTGCGGCTGCTGAACCTTCAGTCCGACCGGGCGACCCTGAACGCCTTCACCGTGCCCCGCGAACACGACCTGGTGGCCACAACCGTGGGTGAGGTCCCCTGGCCGCAGGAGGCCACCCTGGTCGCCATCCTGCGGGACGGGCTACCGATCGCACCCACCGACGACGACGTGATCGAAGCGGAGGACGAACTGTTCTTCCTTGCCACGGGCGACGGCGAAGGCCGACTTCACCGCTTGTTCGCGCGCTGACCCGGGTCCTTGCGCTGATCCGACGCACCCTGTTCTGGTTCGTCCTCCGGGGTCTTGACGGCTTGCGGGCGGGACACCATCCAGGCGAGCCACAGGGCCATCGCGTACAACGGGGCGCCCATCACCAGGCGGGTGATCCCCAGCGCGGACACCTGGTCCGAGAAGTACAGGGGCAGCTGGACCGCCAGCCGCAGCGCGAACATCAGAACGATGAACATCGTGGCCAGGCGATAGGCCTTGAGGCGCACCGGGACCTCCCGCCAGGCCGTGCCCTCACCACGGATGTATCCGAAGATCAGTCCCAGCAGCGGCCACCGGACCAGCACGGAGGCCAGGAAGCCCAGACCATAGACCACATTGATGTAGAAGCCCGGGACGTAGTAGTCCTTGGCCTCTCCGCTCTTGGCCGCGAAGTAGGCGCAGATCGCCACTCCGATCAGGCCGGAGACCGCCTGGACGAGCGTCTGCCGCTGAACGAGCCGAATCACGGTGAACGCGCCGGCCACCGCCAGCGCACCGATCAACGCGGTGCCCAGGTCACCGGTGAGCACGAAAACGGTCAGGAAGATCGCACCGGGCAGGAGGGCCTCGGTGAGTCCACGCCATCCACCGATGGCGTGCAGGACGTCCAGCTGGCCGTTGGCGTTGCGGCGCATCCCCGAGCGTTGCGCGTAGGAAGTCATGGCCGAACGCACCGCACGGGAATCGCGCGATCCGGCGTCGTCGGCCGACTCGATGCGCGACTCGGTGCCCGGGTCCTCCCGGGGTTCGCCCTCCGGTGTTCCGGGAGGCACGGCGCCCGTCATCGGCGGACCTTCTTGGCCACGATCTCGTAGCGCGGGTTGAAGATCGTGGCGTCCGGGCCGCGGTGGCACAGCAGCCCCACGCAGTCCAGGTACACCCCGACCGCCACGCCGGGAACCTCACGCTGCCCCTGCCACACCAGGCGCACGGGCTTGCCCTCCACCGAGGGGCATTCCGGATCCTGGGCAATGAGGAGGGCGGAGAACTCGGCGGTGTCGTGAACGGGAGCGATGCCCACCTCCACCACGGCCCCGGTGGCGCGTACCTTGCGCCGGGTCGCGGACCGGTCGGCATCGAGGTCGGCCTGGCCGACGTGCGCCGGCGCCACCTCGGGGATGGTGTTGGTCAGCACGGAGGCCATGGAGGCCGTGCACGGTGAGCAGGAGTCGCTCATCGGATCTCCGTCACCTCGGGCCCGCGCTCGGGAGGCTGGAGCCCACCCGATCCACCGTTCTGCCCGCCGTTCTGCTCAGCGGTCTGGCGCGCGGCCGCTTCCTTGCCGGCGGCACGTACCCGAGCCGAGGCGTCAGCCGACTGGCCCGAGTTGCGCAAGGCTGCGCGGCGGGTGGCCCGTGATCCCGAGGCCCGGTGGGCGCCGTCGGGAACTGTGAGCGGGAGCAGGTCCCGCGGGGGCATCGGATCGTTGCCGCGGACCACGACGATCCCGCGGATGATCTCGTCAAAAGTCTTCGAAGCCGCGACGTCGATTGCGGCCGCGCCGGAGATGACCGTACGCAGGAACCACCGCGGCCCGTCGATGCCGACGAACCGTGCCGGTCGGTAGCCGTCGGTTCCGTCCGAGGTCTTCGCCGGGAACCGTGCGCGCAGCTCCGTCCCGAAGGTGCCTTCGACCGACTCCGGGGTGCCGTTGTTGCGCGCCAGAGAGTCCTTGAGGTCCTTGCGGATCTCGTCCCACAGTCCACTGGACTTGGGTGCCGCGAACGCCTGGATCTGGGCGGTCGAGCCGGCGACGTCCAGGTTCACCGCACGAGGCCGTTTGGTCTTCTCGTCGACCTCGAGGCGTAGACCCACCCCCTCGGTGGGTTTGATCAGGATCGAGCCCAGGTCGATGTAACCGTCGCGTGAGTCGACCTCGGAGACGTCCCACGGACCCTCCGCTCGCGGATCCAGGGAGTCCACCTCAGCGGCGTCCCCGGACTCGACCGATTCCGCCGTCTGGTTCTTCTTCTTACGTCCAAACACCATTACTCGTCTCTTCTGCCTACCGTCAGTACCGGCCCGAGGAACCGAAACCGCGATCGCCGCGTTCGGTCTGGTCCAGTTCCTCCACTTCCTGGACCTCGACCATCGCCACCCGCTGTACCACGAGCTGAGCGATTCGGTCTCCGCGAGCGATCTCGAAAGTCTGCGTGGGATCCGTGTTCAACAGCGTCACCTTGATTTCGCCCCGGTAACCAGCATCCACCGTTCCGGGCGCATTGACCACCGTGATGCCGTGTTTGGCCGCCAGCCCGGACCGTGGATTCACGAATCCGGCCCAGCCCTCCGGAATCGCAATGGCGACGCCCGTGGGGATCAGGGCCCGCTGCCCGGGTTCCAGGACCACGTCCTCACGCGCTCGCAGGTCCATCCCCGCGTCTCCCGGGCGGGCGTGGACCGGCAGCGGCAGACCGGGATCGAGCCTCCGGACCTTCAATGGAAGACGCTCCGGGGCGGTACGGGTCTGCGAGGGCGCGACCTCGGTGGGATTCTGGTAGTCGTCGAACACAGTGCCCCACTCTAACCGGCGACGGGCACCTGCCAGCGCGTGAGAACATGAGACCCATGACATCACCCACGACCGACCGGGAGGCCCAGAACACCGTGCTCTACCAGGAACGCCTGAACCCGGCGTGGTGGATGTGGCTGCTGTTCATCGGCTTCGGCCTGACCGTTCTCATTGCGCTCTACCCCATCGCACCGTGGCTGGGCGTCCTGGGTGCCGTTCTCGCCGTCGTGACGACGGCGGGGATCTCCTACTCCCGCGCCCCGCGGATCGTCGTGACCTCGGAAGAACTCCAGGTGGGACGGGCTCGGATCGAGCGCCGGTACGTGGGGACCGTTGAGTCGTTCACCAACCCTGACGAGGTTCGCGCCGTACGCGGTCCCCAACTCGATGCACGGGCCTACATGAACTTCTCGGCCTCCGTCGGGCCCATCTGTCGGATCGAGATCGTGGACCCCGTCGACCCCACCCCCTACTGGCTGACCTCCACGCGGCACCCCCGCGAACTCGCGGAAGCACTCAACGCGGACTGAATCCGCGGCCGGGGCATCGCGCGGACACACGGCCGCCCCGAAGACCGTCCCAATGACTGAGGGCCCCACCGGCGGTGGGGCCCTCAGTCATCGGCACGTGTGGGGTTTCAGCCCGCGCATTCCACGCAGATCTTGAGGCCGTTGCGCTCCTCGGCGATCTGCGAGCGGTGGCGCACCAGGAAGCAGGAACCACAGGTGAACTCGTCCTCCTGGGCGGGAAGCACCACGACGGAGAGCTCCTCGTGGGAGAGGTCCGCACCGGGTAGCTCGAAGCTCTCGGCGGCAACCGCCTCGTCCTCGTCCACGCTCGCAGACTGCTGACCGCCGCGGCGTGACTTCAACTCCTCGATGGAGTCTTCCTTGAGTTCTTCGTCCTGCTTGCGCGGTGCGTCGTAGTCTGTGGCCATCTCGTTCCCATCCATGCTAAGAACCGTGTGTGGAACCGGGGCGCGATCTTCGGCTCCGTGGAGCGGGGGATCCCGGAGGCGTCGGCGCCCCGTGTCGGTGAGATTGTTCACCAAAGAGACCCAAAAATCCAACCACGTACGCTCAGAACGCAATGAGTTCCCACGGATGTGAGCCGATTCACTCTCCAGCACACTGATTATCCATCCTTCAGACCCTCGCTCCCAGTCCCGGGGGCACGGTGTCTTGGGGAAAGATGGATTGTCCGGGCACTAGACTGCGGAGTCGACAGTGAGTGCCACTTCCCCCAGACCGGTCACCCTCTGTGCTTCGGGACCACACGGGCCCCGGACCACGGCAGGCCTTTCGACTGCACTCGACAACCGAAACACCCGTAGCGAAGGCTGGAGAAGTATGGACGAGCTGCGCCTTGTGGGCGTGCACGACGACGGCGAGCACCTGGTGGTCGAGACCCCGGACGGTGGCCGCCACCTGCTGCGCATCGACCAGCACCTGCGCGGCACGGTTCAGCGAGCCCGGCGGGTGGCACCTCGCCGTCAGGGAACTCAGGCCGGGGACTTCGGGCCGCGTGACATCCAGGCACGGTTCCGCGCCGGAGCCACGGTGGACGAGATCGTCGAGGAGTCGGGCTGGGAAGCCGCCCGCGTCCGTCGTTACGAGTGGCCCATCCTGGCCGAGCGGGCACACATCGCCCGCGAGGCCCAGAAGGTCGAGGTGGTCGCCCGGACGTCTCGTTCCGGGGCCTACCGCTCCGTCTTCGACGGCGAGGCCCAGAGCCTTTCCCAGATCGTCATGACCCACGCCGCCCAGCTCGGCGTAGCCACGACCTCCTTGGACTGGGACGCCTGGCAGCGTCCGGACCAGCAGTGGCAGGTTTCCGCGCGGTTCCGCGTGGCCAACCCCGATGCCGCCCCGCGCGATCTGGTGGACCAGGAACCCTCGGCGCAGTGGATCTTCAACCCCGCGAGCCTGACCGTGACCCCGGACAACGGGTGGGCCAGCAGCCTCACGGCCTCCCCGCAGGCCGAGTCCGCGGTGACGGGCAGTGACAGCCTGTTCGGCGCGCCGTCCTCGCGGGTGCCCGCGTCAGTCACTCCCGACGAGGGTCCCGTGGCCGACGACGCAGCACCGGAGGAGGAACCCTCGAACGACGACGCAGACGGGTCCGCCGTCGACGCCGTTGACGATTCCGCCGAAGAATCCACCTCCGAGGCCACGGGCCGTGACTCCGGTGCCGCAGCACAGAATCTGGGGCAGAAGCAGAGCACCGTTCGTGAGACGGCTTCGGCCCAGGAGACTGACGAACTGCTGGACGTCCTGGATGCCAGGCGCGGTCAGCGACTGGGGCACGACGCGCAATCCGATGACCAGTTGGCCGAAATCCTGGGCCGCAGCATGGGTCACGTCAGCCGTCATCCGCGTCCGATCTCCGCGCCGCAGAACTCGACGTTGTTCGACCGGCCCGTCAACCCCGCGCATCCCGCCGGCCAGACCAGCGCGCAACAGTCCTCGCAGCAGGCCCCGCAGGATGCCGAGCCGGACTCCACCCAGGGCTCCACACCCGAGGTCCAGGAGGACACAGCGGAAGCAACGGCCGAGGACGGCAATGCATCCGAGGAGTCGGCGGGGGCCACGATCCACCACCTGGGACGCGCCGACGACCAGGACAGGCCGGACTCCCCCGTCGTCGAGATCACCGACACCGATTCGCGTCCGCTGGGCAACTCCGCCGATGCGCCCACCGCCTCTGCCCCGGCGTCGAACGACGATGCGGCCGATGCCGGGACCGAGCAGCACGAGGCCACCGTGACCCCGCTCAGGGGTGCCGCCGAAGCCACCACCGAAGCTCGCTCCGACGAGTCCTCGGAGGACTCCGCTGCGGATCAGCCGGCAGAGGAAGCGGCAACGACGGAGCAGGCAACGACGGAGCAGGCGCCGACGGAGAAGCCGGCCCAGGAAAAAACGCCGCGGCCCCGGCCGCGAGGTCGAGCCGGTGCTAAGCGCTCCCGTTCCTCCGTCCCGAGTTGGGACGAGATCGTGTTCGGCGCCAAGAACGACGACAACTGACCTCCCCCCTGACATCGTGCCCGTAACCGGGCGTGATTCGTTGACCAAGGACTCTGCACCGCCATGGCACCCACACCCGAAACACCGTCCACGGACCGCCCCCGGTCCACTCGACCCGCCCCGGAGCGGGAGTCGATCTCCGGGCGCAGCAAGGCCGTGGCAGCCGCGGTGCTCCTGGCGGTCGGTGCCCTGGTCCTGGCCGGTGCGGTCTATCTGATCCTGCTGGGCGGGGCGGACCGGGACCGGGAAACCGCGGGATCCAGCCCCAGTCCGACGGCGTCGCCGTCGGGAACGGTCCGTGAGGGCACCGCTTCCCCGTCGGAGTCGCCGTCGCCCACCGAATCCTCACCGTCCGAAACCCCCACGGAGGAGGCCCCCGCTCCCGTCCCCGAGGAGCCGGTGGTTCCGGTGGAACCCGTCCCGACGGAAGAGGTTCCGGTCCCGGTGGAGACGGTGCCGCCCGTGGAAGATGCCCCCGTCGAAGAGGCCCCGGTGGAGGAAGCCCCGGCGGTCGAGCCGGTCGTCCCCGCGGAACCGGTGGTCCCCGACCCCGCAGTCCCCGCAGTCCCCGCCGACCCGGCCGTACCGGACACCGGGACAGGCACGGGAACGGATGTGACCGTTCCGGGTGCGGCGACGGACAGCCTGGCATCGTCCGTCACCTCCGACACGGCGGATGCGGGCGTGGCTCTGGACGGCACCACCGGTTGACCCCAGGCCCTCCGGTTCGCCTCAGGCCCTCCGCTTGGTCCCGGGCCCTCCGCTTGAACGGACGGCCAACCGAGTCGGAGGTCTCAGACTCCCGTGAGATCCATGAGCGGAACCACCGCTTCCTGACGGGTCAGTCCCCCGTGCTGGCCCACCATGCCGAGCGTTCCCAGGCCGATCCGGGAGAGGTCGTGGAAGGCCAGGTCTTCGTGCGCCGGAAGCACCAGGACGTCACCGATGCGCGCGGGCACCTCCGGCCGCAGTGATCGGGGATCTCCGAACCATCCACCGGCCAGCAGTTGTTCACGGGTGGCGACATGCACCGCGGTCCCGTATTCCTGGCGCCAGGCGGCCATGAGCGCAGTCTGGGTCTCCTGCCGTTGGTCGTTGTCGGTGCCCGGCCCCACATGCAGTTGAAGGCAGCGGGGCTCACCCGCGGTGGTCGACACACCGTCCAACAGCCCCGGGATAGAGGAGACGTCAACTCGTCCAGAAACGGGGACGTCGACCATGCCGTGATCAGCCGTCAGCAGGACCGTGGTTTCCGGTGGTACGCCCGCAATCAACCGCCGCAGCGTGCTGTCGAGCTCCTCGAGGTGTTCGTTCCACTCCGCTGATTCCCACCCGAGCTGGTGACCGGTCTTGTCCAAGTCGTCCCAGTAGAAGTACATGAGACCCCGACGCCCCGGCTTCAAGTTCTCCAGTGCAGCGCGTACCCGGGCGTGGGTCGTGTCGGCCCCCACGAACCGGCCACCCCGCAGGGCGGCAGCGGTCAGTGCGGAACGACGGAACTTCTTGCGGCTCACCGTCACGGCGTCCACTCCGGCTGCTTCAGCGGCCTCCAGCACCGTGGGCTCGGGCTGCCAGGCCAGCGGGTCGACGCGCGGATCCCAGTTCCCCAGCATGTTCACGGCTTCGCCGAGTTCCGGCGAGTAGGAGTCGTAGCCCGTCAAGCCGTGCACGCCGACGGGCAGTCCCGTGCCCAGGCACGCCAGGGAGGCCGCCGTCGTCGTCGGGAAGGCCGCGTCAAGTTCCGCGGTGAGCGGTGCGCGGCGCAGCAACGGTGCATACCCGGAACGGGCCCGGAGCTGCTCCAGCCCCAGCCCGTCGACGAGCACGACGACGTAGCGTTGCGCGGACGGCAGACCCAGGACGTCCCGATATCCGGGGACCCCGAGCGCGCCCGCCGCAGAACTGAGGACGTCGGCCACCGCCCCTCCCCCGTAGCGGGGTGGCGGGGGCAACGACGCTTCCGGTGACTCAAGCGAACCGGACATCAGCGGATCGGTGACTGGTTCAACGCCGCTCGGCGCAGACACCGGGCGAACTCGCGAGCACCCTCGACGGCTTCCGTCCCGTCGGCCTCGGCGCTGATGCGCAGGACCACGTCCTGGACGGCAGACATACCGGTGTAGCCGTGGTCGGCCTCGCATTGGGGGTCCTCACAACCGGCCGGTTGCAGGTCCAGATTGCGGGTCCCCGTCCAGGCCACGGAGAGGTTGACCTCGCTGATCGGATGACCGGGCTGGTACTCCTGCGGCTTGTAGTACGCGTAGGTCAGCGTCACAGAGTGAACCTCGGAGGCGGCTACGGATTCGGTCGAGACCAGGGCCACCACTTCGTGTCCCGCCTCGTCGTACTGCTGATCGTCCACGTGCGTGATGTGCAGGACCTGGCCCGCGAGGACCAGGACCGTGATGTGTCGGTGAATCTCGTCCCGGTCGAACGTGGTCTCGAGTTGCACCAGGTGTGAATCCGGTGCGGTGCCGTCGAGTGCCTCTGCCACCACGTCGTGCACCAACTGCGGGTAGAACCCCGCACGTTCGATGTCCTGGTGCAAGCGCTCACCGCGCGGTCCGGACTGGGTCATCCGTGTCTGCCTACTTCCTGAAAAAACGGTCTCTGGTCGGGGTGCGCGCCGGCCCGCGGTCTGAGGGCTGTTGCCTGCTACCCGCCGATGCTCCCGGGGCCTTCCCCACCGAATCCGGGACCGATGGTCGCTTCACCGTTGTCACTGTCGTCGGTCTGCTCCGTGAACGGAGTTTCCTGAGTGGAGGTCGGTGCTGGAGTGTTCGTGGGCGGGGGGTCTGGTTCCCCACCCGTCCCGTTGAGCAGGATGACACCCAGGACCACAGCGGTCACCAGGACAAGGGCCAAGAGTCCGATCAGGACCCAACCGGCGGCACCCGCGATGCCGAATCGAGCCAAGGGTCCGGAGCGTCGGGCCCCCGGGGGAGACACAGGCCGCCCCATCGGGACGAAAGGTTGCGCCGAGGAGGTGGCTCCGGTATTCGGATAGCCGCTGTGCCGCACCGGTCCGGCGTTCGGCAGATACGTCGGCGGGGCGTCCAGGGACGTGTCCGTGGGGTCGTCCACACTCAGGTGAGACAGGTCCGGCCGCGGCTGTGACGCGGTGCCAGGCATCGGCGAGTTCCATCCCTGCGCCACGGCACCGCCCAACAAGGTCGCGCGGGACTCCTGCCCTTGTGGCAGCGGCCCCTGCACGACCGAGCCCGTGGTCGGTCCGCTCGTGGGTGGAGCCGTGGCCGGGGCAACATCCCCTTCACCCGTGAGCCCGGAAGGCATCCCGTGCAAGGCGGCACCCGCCGGGCCGGCTGCCGGTCCGACCAGCGGTTCGCCCCCGGGCGGTGGTGTGGAGACCATCCCGTAATTGGTCCGGACCCAACCGCCACTGGGCACGTCCAGACCGGGTCCGGTGGTCGTCGTCGTACTGGCTGCCGCGCTTGCCGCGCCCGAGTCCCCGGCGTCACCGCTCCGTGCGGCCGTCACGGCCCCGGTGGTCGGCTGTTCGGGGGGCTGACGGCTGCCTTCGACGATCTCCTGCCATTCCGTCGGGAGGGGGTCCAGCGCCTGGAAGATCTCGAGGACCTCCCCGTCACGGGTACGGGCGGGGTCGAACCGTCGGTCCTCTGACTCGGCCGCCAGCCGTTCCTGCAGCGCCAGGGCGCCGTCGTGACGGACTGCCGGGTCGGGGTCCAGCAGCGCTGCGATCTCCGCCCCGAGCAGTGACTCCTCCCCGAAGGCGGCGAGTGCCATGTCGGGTGTGGGGCTCTGGCCGCGGCCGTGGTTCGGCTGCACCATGCGCATGGCGACCACCCCGGCGGCAAATAGGTCCTGGGCGGGGTCGGGGTCGGCGCCTTCCAGCAGTTCGGGGGCGATGTACCCGGGGGTTCCCACCACGGTGCCGATGCGGGTCAGTCGTGCGTCCTCGACCTGCGTGGCGATGCCGAAGTCGGCAAGCCGCGCCAGCGGTCGCCCCATCCCCGTGGCATTCATCATCAGGTTCGCGGGTTTGACGTCCCGGTGGATCCAGCCCTCCGCGTGGACGAAGTGCAGTGCACGCAGCAACTGCAGCATGACTTCCTCGACCACCTCGTCGGACAATGCCCCGTGGTCCTGCAGCGCGGTCTCCAGGGTCCCGCCGTCGCACAGGTCCATCGCGATGACCACGTGTTCGTCCTCGGCGGCCCAGCCATAGGGGGCCAGCACGTGGGGGTGTTCGAGCTTGACGGACTGTTCGCGCACAAAGCGCAGGAGGTCGGCCGAGTCACGCTGGCGGAGGACCTTGGCGGCGCACAGTTTGCGACGACGCTGGTCCCAGGCCCGCCAGACCGTTCCGGATCCGCCCCGGGCAATGGGGTCGATGAGGGTGTACCTGCCTGCGATCGTGTCGCTCAAAGGTCACCTCCGCATCGCTCGCCGTGCACTGTCCGTTCGTTCCCTGGGGTCCCCCAATCGCACATCCGCTGAAAGCACGGTGAGGTGTTCGCTGGACAACAGTACCGGGTTCAGGTCCAGGCGAGCGATCTGCGGGTGCCGGTCCTTGATCAAGGCGACGCGGATCAGCAGGTCTTCGAGCGACTCCACGGCGACGGGCGGTTGGCCTTCGTAGCCGAAGAGTTTCCGGGCCGCCTTCGGTTCCCTGACCATCGCGCGGATGTCTTGATCGGTCAGCGGCGGAACGCGGTGCGCCCTGTCGTCCAGCAGCTTGACGGCGTCACCGGCCATGCCGAAGGAGAGCACCGGGCCGAACAACGGATCCTCGGTGGCGGTGACGACGACGGCCTGCCCGGTGGGTGCCATGGCCTGGATGTCGAGTTCCTCCGAGCCCACGGGCAGGGTGCGGCGCATCGAGGACACGGCCTCCCGCAGCTGTTCCGGGGAGTCGATCTGCAGCCGCACCCCGCCCAGGTCCAGGCGGTGACGCAGGTGCCGGTCGGTGCTCTTGACCGCCACGGGGTAGCCCAGCTGCTCCGCCGCGGCGACTGCTTCCTCGACGTCGCGGAAGCGCACCGTGGGCAGCACGTTGATGCCGTAGGTGGCCAGCAGCTTACGGGTGCGCTCCGCGTCGAGGGTCAGCAGGGACTCACCGGGGATCTCGGTGGCCCATTCGTTGATGAGTTCTTCGGCCGCCTCCGGATCGATGTCCTCGGGCACGGTGACCTTGTCGTCCTCTCCGTCGCGCCACGCCACCCATTGCTGGACCCGGTGGAGTGCTTCCACCGCCGTCGACGGTGCCAGGAAGACCGGGAGCTGCCGCTGTTGGTCGTCCCGGTAGACGTAGGACGGTGCACGGACCTCCGTGCTTCCGGTCATGGCCAGCACCACGGTCTTTCCGGACTCCGCGCCCGCCGCCAGAACCGCGTCCGACCACTGCCGCTCGCTGACACCGGGTACGGGGATGAGCGAAACGACGGCGGCGTGCACATCCGGGTCCGTCAGGAGTTCTCGCAGCGTTGCGGCAACGGCCTCCACCGCTGCCTCTCCCCCGGCAGCCGTGTCCACGTTGTCTCGCACGGCGGTGACGTCCATGCCGAGAACGGCTGCCGTGTCCTCCATCAGGCGGCTCAGGGCCATGGCATTGGCCACCAGCGCGGTACCGCCGCCCTGCGGCCACGGCTGCCCGGAGGCCACCGCTGCCAGATCCATGAGTTGGTCCGAAGTGGTCACCTGCAGGACCCCGGCCTGACGCAGCATCGCATCCAGGGCTCCCGCGGGTGCCTCCGTGATGCGGCCGGTATGCCCGGGAGGCAGCCGAAGGCCCGTGACCTCGGACTTGGCCACGATCACGGGCTTGATCCGCGACAGTCGCCGGGCGATCCGCGAGTACTTACGGGGGTTGCCGAAGGACTGGAAGGTCATCCCGCACACCTGGGTGGCGTCGTCATCCTCCCAGAACTGCATGACGTCGTTGCCGGAGACATCGGCGCGGTTACCCGCCGAGAGGAAGGTGGACACCCCGAGTCCGTGACGGACCGCGGCCGAGGCCTGCAACGTGCCCAGCGCTCCGGACTGGGTGAACAGCCCCAGGTTGCCCTGCCGGAAGGTGGCGGGCAGAACGCTCGCGTTGAACTTGTGCTCACCGGAGTTGTTGAGCAGACCCAGGCTGGCGGGGCCGACCACTCGCATGCCGTGCCCACGTGCCAGGCGCACGAGTTCGCGCTGACGGCGAGCGCCCTCCTGGCCCGCTTCGGCCCAGCCACCGGTGACGACCACGACGGCGTGGGCGCCGGCCCGCCCGCACTGGTCCACGACGTCCAACACGGCGTCGTAGGGCACCGCGACGACGGCCAGGTCCACGGGGTCCTCGACCTCCTGGATCGAGGCCTTGTGGATCATGCCGGTCTGCTCGAAGGCCACGGGGTTGATGCCGTAGAGCTTGCCCGTGAACCCGGAGGCGACGATGTTGCTGACCACCACGTGGCCACCATTGGTGGGGTCCGCGGAGGCACCGATCACCGCGATGGACTCCGGTGTGAAGATTCGCGCGGTGGAGCGCGCTTCGGCCCGGTGCTCTCGGGCGATCATGACGGACCGCTGCTTCTCCGTGGGGTCGATCGAGAATTCGAGGGCCACCACTCCGTCGTCGAACCGCCGGGCGACGTCGTACCCGGCTTCGACGAAGACCCGCAACATGGCACGGTTCTCCGGGAGGACCTCCGCGGAGAAGTGGTCGATCCCATTCTCCAGGGCGGCGGCGCTGAGGTGCTCGAGCAGAATCGACCCGATGCCGCGCCCTTGGTGGGCGTCGGAGATCAGGAAAGCGACCTCCGCGTCGTCGGGCTTCTCCGTGCGGTCATAACGGCCGATGCCGATGATCTGGCCGCCCAAGAGGATCACGAAGGCCACACGGTCACGGTGATCGACCGTCGTGTAGCGTTCCAGTTCCCGTTGGGTCAGCGTGGTCTTGTGCGAGAAGAACCGCAGATAGATGGTGTTCTCCGACTGCTGGTGGAACATGTCCAACAGCAGGGCCTGGTCGTCGGGGGTCACGGGACGTAGGTGGGCCGTCGCGCCGTCGCGCAGCACCACGTCCGCTTCCCAGTGGGCCGGATAGCCCTGCTGAAGCGCGATCGCGGCCGTGTCAGGGGCCTGGGCGTGGGTGTCGCCACCCTCGGGAGTCGACTCGGAGACCATAGACTTCAGCGTATCGACAATCCCGGGCCACCGGGCGGAAAGCGCCCGCCCCGTGGCCGACACGGGGGTAACAAAGGAGACACCAGCCCTATGGCCCGACGCAGGTCAGGAACCAGCTCATCACGCGATGAGTTACCCGCGGATTTCCAGGAGAACGTCGTCGACGTCGACGTGACCAGCGAGATGGAGACGAGTTTCCTCGAGTACTCCTATTCGGTGATCTACTCCCGGGCACTGCCCGATGCGCGGGACGGGTTGAAGCCCGTGCAGCGTCGCATTCTCTACATGATGGACGAGATGGGGCTGCGTCCCGACCGGGGGCACGTCAAGTCCGCCCGCGTGGTCGGCGAGGTCATGGGCAAGTTGCACCCGCACAGCGACTCGGCGATCTACGACGCCATGGTCCGGCTGGCCCAGCCGTTCGCCATGCGGGTCCCGCTGGTCGACGGGCACGGCAACTTCGGCTCGCTCGACGACGGCCCGGCCGCCTCCCGGTACACGGAGGCCCGGCTTGCCCCCGCCGCACTCGCGTTGACCGCGGACCTGGGCGAAGACGTCGTGGATTTCATCCCGAACTACGACAACCAGTTCACCCAGCCCTCGGTGTTGCCCTCGGCCTTCCCCAACCTGCTGGTCAACGGTGCCTCCGGGATCGCCGTCGGCATGGCAACGAACATGGCCCCCCACAACCTGCGCGAAGTCGTGGCGGCGGCCCGGCACCTGATCGCCAACCCGGAGGCCACGCTCAAGGACCTCATGAAGTTCGTGCCCGGCCCCGACCTGCCCACGGGCGGGCGGATCGTGGGGCTGGACGGGATCCGGGACGCCTACGAGACTGGCCGGGGATCGTTCAAGACCCGCGCGACGGTGTCAGTGGAGCAGGTCTCCGCGCGCAAGCAGGGCATCGTGGTCACGGAACTGCCGTACATGGTGGGCCCCGAGAAAATCATCGAGAAGATCAAGTCGGCGGTACAGGCCAAGAAGCTGGCCGGCATCTCCGACGTGGTGGACCTGACGGACCGCGCCAACGGCCTGCGTCTGGTGATCGAACTCAAGAACGGTTTCAATCCGCAGGCGGTCCTGGCCCAGCTCTACAAGCACACGCCGCTGGAGGAGTCCTTCGGCATCAACAACGTCGCCCTGGTCGAAGGGCAGCCGCGCACGCTGGGTCTGGTGGACCTGCTGCGGGTCTACGTGGAGCACCGTCTGACCGTCGTCCGGCGTCGGACCCTGTTCCGGTTGGGCAAGCGGCAGGACCGTTTGCACCTGGTCGAAGGCCTGCTGATCGCGATCCTGGACATCGACGAGGTCATCCAGATCATCCGGTCCTCGGACGAAACCGCGGAGGCACGCGAGCGCCTCATGCAGATCTTCGACCTGACCCAGGCGCAGGCCGATCACATCCTGGAACTGCGGCTGCGTCAACTGACCAAGTTCTCCCGGATCGAGCTCGAGGCCGAGCGGGACGACCTGCAGCGTGAGATCGCGGAACTCGAAGCCATTCTGGGATCGGACGCGAAACTGCGTGACGTGGTCTCGGACGAACTCGCGGAGGTGGCCGAGAAGCACGGCGACGACCGCCGAACCAAGCTGCTGAAGTCCGAGGACCTCCCGGAGGTCACCGCTGCCCCCGGGGCCAAGAAGTCCGCGGGACCGACGCTGGAGATCACCGACGACCCGTGCTGGGTCTTCCTCTCCGCCTCCGGCCAGTTGGCCCGCACCACCAACCGTGTGCCCCTGGCCGAGCCCGGGCGGCGGCTCAAACACGACGCCTTGCGGTCACAGGTTGCCACCACGGCCCGCGGTGAGATCGGTGCGGTGACCTCCGCGGGGCGCATGATCCGCATTCCCGTGCTGGACGTCCCCGTCCTGACCGATTACGACGGCGCCCCCAAGCTGTCCGAGGGTGTGGCGGCCAAGGAGTTCTTCACCCTGGAACGCGGCGAGACCCTGGTGGGCCTGGCTCCGTTGAACGCGGTGATCGCGTTGGGCACCAAGCACGGTGTGGTCAAGCGGTTGAACCCGGACTACCCACTGAACCGGGACGACTGGGAGGTCATCACCCTCAAGGGACAGGGCAAGTCCCGCGACGCGGTGATCGGCCTGGGCGTGGCCGGGGACGATTCCGAGCTCGTGTTCATCACCCGGGAGGCCAAGCTCCTGCACTTCCCGGCTGGATCGGTCCGCCCACAGGGCCGAACCGCCGGTGGTGTGGCCGGGGTGAAGCTCGCCGAAGGTGACGAGGCGGTGTTCTTCGGCCCGGTGCTCACGGCGGACCCGGAGGCCGTCGTCGTGACGGTCGCCAAGGCCGATGAAGTGCTGCCCGGCATGACGGAGCACTCCGTGAAGATCACTCCCCTGTCCGAATACCCGGCCAAGGGCAGGGCGACCGGCGGCGTGCGGTGCCAGCGGTTCCTGCGCGGTGAGTCCACGCTGTCACTGGCCTGGGCCGGTCATGGTCCGGCCAAGGCCTCCACGGTCGGCGGGGTGGCGCGATCGCTTCCGAGCGAGCACGGCAGGCGCGACGGATCCGGCATCCCGCTGGAGCAGGCCATGGACGTCATCGGCCCGGCCTGGACCGACGCCGGATCCACCGAGGACGGTGCGACCGTTCCGCCAGCCTCCGGCGAGGTCGCGACCGAAGGCGACTCGGTTGAAGAGACCCTCGATTCCACGCTCCCGGGGCTGGAGAACTGACCCGTGGAGCTGGAGATCGTGCGTGCGGTTCCCGGGGAGGGGGCGGTGCTTCACGCCCTCGCCGAGGAAACCTTCCTGGACGCCTGCCCTCCCGGCATGGACACCGCCGTTGCCGCGGCCTATGTGGCCAACGAACTCTCGGCGGAGCACTTCGAGCAGTGGCTGGAGGACGGGCGTCACCACATCCTGCTCCTGGTCGAACCGGGCACTCGACGCTCGGCAGCGTACTTGGTGCTCGTGGCGGACGAACCCGTGCGTGCCGGAGTGCCCGTCACGCAGGATGCGAATGAACCACTGGATCCGGAGGCGACCCTGTGGTTCGTTTCCAAGCTCTACGTGGTGCGTGAGTCCCGCGGTTCCGGGGGTGCGCGCCGCCTGCTGGAAGCGGGAAAGTCCCTGGCCGCGGATGCCGGGGCCTCGGGGCTGTGGCTCACGGTCAACCAACACAATCTCCGGGCCAACACCTTCTACGAACGCAACGGGTTCCGGACCGTGGCCACCGCCGAGTTCATGATGGGACCCAAGGTGCACGACGACTTCGTCAAGGTCCTGCGCTTCTGACCTGCGGGCGCGCGGCACCGGCCCGGTCAGGGCTCGGTGTGTGGGCGGGGTGGCTCAGGCGCGCGGGCCGAGCAGACCGAGTGCTTCCACGGCCTCCCGTTCGGCCAGCAACTCCGCCACGGAACGATCGATCCTGGCCCGGGAGAAGTCGTCGATCGCCCACGGTTCAACGATCGTGTACCGCCCCTGAGAACACGTCACGGGGAACGAACACACGACCCCTTCGGGCACGCCGTGGATCCCCGTGGACGGCACGGCCATGGACGTCCAGGAGCCCTCCGGTGTTCCCCGCAACCAGGTCCGGATGTGGCGCAGTGTCGCGTGGGCGGCCGAGGCCACCGACGACCCGCCGCGCACCTCGATGATTTCCGCGCCACGCTTGGCCACCTTGGGGATGAAGAACTCGTCGATCCACCGCTGGTCGTGACCGTGTTCCAGGAGGACCTCTTCCGCCGGGCGGCCCTGGACCGTGGCCCGGGTGAGGTCCACGTACTGGCTGGTCGAGTGGTTGCCCCAGATGGCCACGCCGTCGATGTCGTTCACCGACACGCCGCAGGCGATGGCCAGCTGTGCCTCGGCCCGGTGGTGGTCCAGGCGGGTCAGTGCCGTGAATCGCTCGGCAGGTACGTCCGGGGCGTGGGAGGCGGCGATCAGCGCATTCGTGTTCGCCGGATTCCCGACGACGACGGCCTGGAAAGACGGCGCCGCCGCTTCGTTGATCGCCCGCCCCTGGACGGAGAAGATGCTCGCGTTGGCGCTCAGCAGATCCGCACGTTCCATGCCCTTGGAGCGCGGTCTGGCACCGATGAGCAGGCCCACCTCTGCGCCGTCGAACGCGGCCGTGGGGTCGTCGAAGACGTCCACGGAATCCAGCAGGGGCAGGGCGCCGTCGAGCAGTTCCATGGCCACGCCTTCCGCGGCGCGCACGGCCTCCGGAATCTCCAGCAGACGGAGCCGGACGGGAGTCTCGGATCCCAGGAGCGCCCCGGCCGCGGCCCTGAACACCGTGGCGTACCCGATCTGCCCTGCCGCTCCGGTGATCGTGACGGTGGCCGAGGGAGTGGTTCCCACGGGGTCCCGGGCGATGGACTGGGCGACGTCGACCATGGCTGCTCCTGAGGCTCACAACGCAACGGAGTCGTCCCCGGTTCCGGGAACGACAGGGGGGTCACCGTGACCCCCGTCACGGTGACCCTCTCATCCTAGTCAGGCGAACTGCCCGCGGCGCGCTTCATGGACCTCAGAAGACCAGGGAGAGCACGAACACCCAGACGCACAGCACCGCCAGCAGGCCGATGCTGTAGAGCAACACCTGCCGGGTGAGATCGGCCTCCTTGCCCGGCTCTCGTACCGCCGCGGTCGCAATGGCGATGGACTGGGGCGAAATGACCTTGGCCATCACACCACCCGCGGTGTTGGAGGCCACCAGCAGGGTCTGGCTGGTGCCGATCTGCTGGGCCGTGACGGCCTGCAGGGAAGCGAACAGGGTGTTGTTGTTCACCACGGACCCGGTGACGAACACCCCGATCCAACCGATGACTGGCGAGAGCAGGGGGAAGACACCACCGGCGGCGGACAGTGCCAGGGCCATGGAGGAGGACATGCCCGCGAAGTTCATCACGTTGGCAACTGCCATGACCAGGCAGATCATCACGATCGGGGCCCACAACTGCCGGACGGAACCAGCCAGTTCCTCCCACGCCTGCTTCCAGGTGATCGTGGGAGTCACCACGACGGTGAACAGCGCCGCGAACAGGATGGCGGTGCCGGATGCTGCCAGGATCGACCAGTTCCACAGGGCGAGCACCGGAGTGGTTTCGGGCACGATCGGGGCGGTCCTGGCCACGGCCTGGTGCAGGAAAGGCATGGGGACCGCCACGGTCGCACGACCCAGGAAGGCGGCCACGGCCGGAACGGACCACACCAGGATGAAGGCGGAGAGAATGTAGAACGGCGACCAGGCCTGGGCAACCCGTGCAATCGTCACGGGCTGGCGTTCAGAGCGCAGCTCCTCCAACGCCGGAGCGTGGGCCTCCCGGTAGATGGTGCGCGGGCTCCAGTACTTCAGGACCAGCGCCATGGCCAACATGCCGACCAACGGCGGGATGATGTCCGCCAACGCAGGGCCGGCCACCCACAGGAACAGCGACTGCAGGCCGGACACCAGAACCCCGATGACCAACGCGAGGCCACCAGTTTCGCGCAGACCTCGGCGACCGTCCAGGATGGCGACCAGCAGCACGGGGATGAACACCATGATCCCCTGGGCCACGACGACCATCATTCGGGACAGGTCGGTCAGCGGGACCTCGCCCTGCTGGGCGCCGACGATCACGGGAATGCCGATGGCTCCGTACCCGCCGAACGCGGCGTTGGCCACCAGGCTGATGCCCGCTGCCCGCAGCGGACGGAACCCCAGGTTGACCAGCAGGGCGCCGCAGATCGCGATCGGGATGCCGAACCCGGCAGCCCCCTCGAGGAAGCCGCCGAAGCAGAAGGCGATCAGAAGCACCTGCAGGCGCTGATCCTCGGAGATCGAGGAGATCGAGGACCGGATCACGTCGAAGTACCCGGCCCGTACTGCGATCCGGTACAGCCAGACGGCCATGAGCACGATCCACCCGATGGGCCACAGGCCGCCCAGGAATCCGTACACGATCGCCGATCCCGTGGCCGCCACCGGCAGGCCGAAGACCAGTGTCCCGAGACCGACGGCCAGGACCAAGGCGATGAGCGAGGCCTTGAGGCCGGTCAGCTTGAAGACCGTGAGGCCGAGCAGAAACGCAATGATGGGCACGGCGGCGAGCAATGCCGAGAACACGACCGACCCCGTGGGGTCGTAGTCCTGAAGCCACATGGAGGATGGCCCTTTCGCGAAAGTCGAGAGGGCATCGGATGCACTGGCCGAATCGACCGCTGCAACTACCTCGTGCAATTGCGTTCATGTGCGTTGCCCTGGTGAGACTCCCCAATTGTCCGTCCGTGCGGGTCGGCATGCGGCGCTGTTGCCAACAATTCCCCACATGGTCACACATATGCGCAATTATTCACAGTGCCGGGCAGATACGGGGCAGGTACGGAGAGGCACACTCACGCGTCGATCTGCTCGGCATCCAACGTGGCGGCTCCGGCGATGATGAAGTCCTTGCGGGGAGCCACGTCCGAGCCCATGAGCAGAGAGAAGGCGCGTTCCGCGGCCTCGGCCCCTTCCACGGTCACCCGCCGCAGCATTCGGTGACGGATGTCCATCGTGGTCTCGGCCAGCTGATCGGCGTCCATCTCCCCCAGGCCCTTGTAGCGCTGGATGGGCTCCTTGTAGCCACGTCCCTCGGCCTCGAGCCGGGTCAGCAACGTGTGCAGCTCACGTTCCGAGTAGGTGTAGACCATCTCGTTGGGCTTCGAACCACGGTTGACGATCTCCACCCGGTGCAGCGGCGGGACCGCAGCATAGACCTTGCCCGCTTCCACGAGGGGCCGCATGTACCGGTAGAACAACGTCAGCAGGAGCGTCCTGATGTGGGCGCCGTCGACGTCGGCGTCCGTCATCATGACAACCTTGCCGTAACGGGCGGCGTCGACGTCGAAGGTTCGCCCCGAGCCCGCACCGATCACCTGGATCAGCGCGGCGCATTCCGCGTTGGCCAGCATGTCCGTGACGGAGGCCTTCTGGACGTTGAGGATCTTGCCACGGATGGGCAGCAGCGCCTGGTACTCGGAATCACGGGCCAGACGAGCCGTGCCCAGGGCGGAGTCACCCTCCACGATGAACAGTTCGGACTTCTCCACGTCCGTCGACCGGCACTCGACCAACTTCGTGGGCATGGAGGAGGTCTCCAGAGCGTTCTTACGCCGCTGGGTCTCCTTGTGGAGGCGTGCCGAGATGCGCGACTTCATCTCGGCCACGACCTTCTCCAGCACCGCGTTGGCCTGATTCTTCTGATCACGCTTGGTGGCGGTCAGGGCCTTGGTGAGCTCCTTCTCCACGACCTTGGACACGATCTGCCGAACCGCGGGGGTCCCCAGGATCTCCTTGGTCTGGCCCTCGAACTGCGGCTCGGCCAACCGGACCGTGAGGACGGCGGTGAGACCTGCAAGGACGTCGTCCTTGTCGATCTTGTCGTTGCCGGCCTTCAGCCGCCGGGAATTGGCTTCGATCTGCTTCCGGAAAACCTTGACCAGGGCCTGTTCGAACCCGGTCTGATGGGTGCCGCCCTTGGGCGTGGCGATGATGTTGACGAAGGTTCGCACGGTCGTGTCGTAGCCGATGCCCCACCGCAGGGCGACGTCGACCTCGCAGTCGCGTTCGACCTCCTGCAGCCGGGAGTGGCCGCCGTCGTCGAGCACGGGGACGGTCTCCGTGAAGGAGGCCTCGCCCTGGAAGCGCCACACGTCCGTCACCGAGTCGTCGGTGGCCAGGAACTCGGCGAACTCGGAGATGCCACCGTCGTGCTGGAACACTTCCTCGTGCGACTCGAATTCACCGGGGGTGCCCGGTGCCCGACGTTCGTCACGCACGGTGATCCGCAGCCCCGGAATCAGGAAGGCCGTGGTGCGTGCTCGGGTGACCAGCTCGTCGTAGGAGAACTGCGCGTCCGGGGTGAAGATCTGACGATCGGCCCAGTAGCGAATCCGCGTTCCCGTGACACCGCGGCGGGCCTTGCCGACGACCTCGAGTTCCGAACCGGAGACGAACGGTTCGAAGGGTGCCTCCGGGGACGGCGTCGACTTGTCGGCGAACTTCCCCGGCTCGCCGCGGCGGAAGGACATCTGGTAGGTCTTGCCGGCGCGGTCCACCTGCACGTCCAGTCGGGAGGACAGTGCGTTGACCACGGAGGCCCCCACACCGTGGAGGCCGCCGGAGGCCGTGTAGGAACCGCCGCCGAACTTGCCACCGGCGTGCAGTTTGGTGAAAACCACCTCGACGCCCGACAGCCCGGTTCTCGGTTCCTTGTCGATCGGGATGCCACGGCCGTCGTCGTGGACCTCGACGCACCCGTCCTTGTGCAGGACCACGGTGATCTGGTGGCCGTAGCCTGCCAGCGCCTCGTCCACCGAGTTGTCGATGATCTCCCACAGGCAGTGCATGAGACCGCGGGAGTCCGTGGAGCCGATGTACATGCCGGGGCGCTTGCGCACGGCTTCCAGCCCCTCCAGGACGGAGAGGTGGCGGGCGTTGTACTCGGATTTGGTGGGGGTCACTGTTGGCGGTACTCCTGGCAACGACGGGAAGTGGAGCGGGAGGCAGAATCCATCCAGCTCCCGGGCACAGACCAGTTCACTGTAATGCTCCGAGGTGGTGCGGCCCCGGTACGGCGCGGGCGTTGTGCAGCACAGGGGCGGTGACGGGCACCGGGGAGTTCGTGCGCGGTGGGCGAAAACACCATGGCCGACGGATGGAAACGTAGCGGTGCGTGGTTGTATGTACGTACTCGGAAAGTACTTCCCCACTCGAGCCTTCCGGCACGAGCACGAGGGCACCGGCCGGCGGCAGCCGAACGGTCGGCGAGTTGAAGTCTGAGCTGAAGGAGGATGCCGTGAACGCCACGCTCGAGACCCCAGAGTTGAACGCGACCCACCGCTGTGATGCATGCGGTGCGCAGGCCTATGTACGAGTCGTCCTCGAATCCACCGGTGGGGAGTTGCTCTTCTGCGCTCACCACGCGCGCGCCAACGAAGACAAGCTTCGTCCCATGGCCGCCACATGGCAGGACGAAACTCAGCGTATCGACGCCTGACAGAGACCCACCCGGGAGGTGTGTCCCGACCCAACACGGTGGCCCCGGTACCGCGATTCGGTACCGGGGCCACCGTCTGTCCATCTGAGGCACCTCTGCCCTCCGGCCTTTTGCGCCGAGTTCGGGGTTGTTCCGCCTATTCGCCGCCATAGGCGGAACAACCCCGAACTCGGCGAGGGAGGCGGCGCCTCAGTTCATCGCGGAGTCGTCAAGGTGCGCGGCCAGCCCCACGTTGTCCGTGTAGTCCACGGCGACGTCCACGATCGAGACGCCGGGTTCGGCCATCGCCTGGGTGAAGGCCTCCTTGAACTCGTCCATGGTGCGAACGGCGCGGCCCGTGGCACCCATGGACTCGGCGTACTTCACGGCGTCGTAGTCACCCAGTTCCACACCAGACTTGCGGCCGTACTTCATCATCTGCTGGAAGGCCACCATGTCGTAGGCGTTGTCCCGCATGATCACGTGCACCATGTTCAGTCCCAGCCGGGTGGCGGTTTCCAGGTCCTGGGCCGAGTACAGGAAGCCGCCGTCGCCCGAGACGGAGACCACCGGGTGCTCTGGACGCACCAGTGCCGCACCGATCGCCCACGGCAGGGCCACGCCCAGGGTCTGCTGCCCGTTGGAGAACAGCAGGGTCCGTGGCTCATAGGTGCGGAAGTACCGCGCAAGGTAGATGGAGTGCGACCCGATGTCGGCCGCGACGGTCGACTTGTCGTCGTCGATGAGGTCGCGAATCACCAGGGTGAGGTGCGCCGGGTTGACGCCCTGTTCGGTGTCACCCATGCCACGGGCCTGGGTTTCATACCCGGCGAGGGCTTCACGCTGCTGGGAGATCTCGGTCTGGGCGGTCTGGCTGAGGGTCATCCCCCGCAGACGCTCCGTGAGGATCTCCAGCGTGGCGGCGATGTCCCCGCGGAGCTCAAGTCGGGGTTGATACGCGTGGTCCAGGTCCGCCGGGACCGCGTCCAGGTGGATGATCTGGCGATCCGCTCTGGTGTTCCAGATGATGGGGTCGTACTCGACCGTGTCGTAGCCGACGGTGAGGACCACGTCCGCCTTGGACAGCAGGATGTCACCGGGCTGATTGCGGAACAGCCCCACCCGACCGAGGAAGTGCTTCTCCAGATCCCGTGAAATGGCGCCGGCGGCCTGGAAGGTTTCGACGACGGGCAGCCCGGTGGCCGCGACGAGTTCCCGGAGTGCGGCCGTCGAGCCGTAATCGGCGCCGCGCAGTCCCACGAGCAGAACAGGGCACTGTGCCTGACACAACGCCTCCACCGTTCGGTCCACGGAGACCTGCGCCGCCGGGCCTTGCGGGGCCACCGCCTTCTTCCTCAACGCGGTCTTGTCCGTCTTGGCACCGGTCACACTGGCGGGAAGCATGACGGCAGCCGCGCCCTTGGGCTCGGTGGTCGCCGCGCGGAACGCGTTGGCCAGGGCCTCCGGAACGTCGCTCGGGTCGGTGGACTCGACCGACGACTTGGTCACGGGAGCCAGGAAGTTCACGGCGTCCAGCGACTGGTGCGTGCGCTTGAGCCGGTCCGACAGCCCCACGGTTCCGGCGATGGCCACGACGGGATCCTGCTCCGTCGTGGCCGTGAGCAGGCCGGTGGCCAGGTTCGTCGTTCCGGGTCCGGAGGTCACGAGCACGACCCCGGGCACCCCCGTCAATCGGCCGACGGCCTGCGCCATGAACACGGCGTTCTGCTCGTGTCGGCACACGACCAGCTGAATGTCTTCGGCATCCACGAGGGCGTCGTACACGGAGTCGATCTTGGCTCCGGGAACACCGAACACGTACTTCACGCCTTGCTCACGAAGGGTGTCAACGACCAGTTGTGCGCTGCGGATCTCGTTTTCGCTCATGAGTCACCAGATTGTGTCGGACGGACGATGTCCTTTCGATCGTATGACTCCGTGTGGTATTCGGTGGGTTTTTGCGGGCGACCTCACGACCTGCTGCGACTGATCTCACAGCAACCCCATGCACGACGGCGGCCGGCCACCGACTCTCATCGGTGCCCGGCCGCCGTCGTGCATGCCGTTCCGCATGACCGCGCGGGTGCGTTGGGATCAGTCCAGGTAGTCGCGCAGGACCTGCGAACGGGACGGGTGACGCAGCTTGGACATGGTCTTGGACTCGATCTGGCGGATCCGCTCGCGGGTCACGCCGTAGACCTTGCCGATCTCGTCCAGGGTCTTGGGCTGGCCGTCGGTGAGCCCGAAGCGCATGGCCACCACACCGGCTTCACGCTCGGAGAGCGTGTCCAGGACGGAGTGCAGCTGTTCCTGAAGGAGCGTGAAGCTCACGGCGTCGGCCGGAACAACGGCTTCCGAGTCCTCGATGAGGTCGCCGAACTCGGAGTCCCCGTCCTCACCCAGCGGCGTGTGCAGGGAGATCGGCTCCCGTCCGTACTTCTGGACTTCCACGACCTTCTCGGGGGTCATGTCGAGTTCCTGGGCGAGTTCCTCCGGGGTGGGCTCGCGACCGAGGTCCTGCAGCATCTGGCGCTGCACACGGGCCAACTTGTTGATGACCTCGACCATGTGCACCGGGATACGAATGGTGCGTGCCTGGTCCGCCATGGCGCGGGTGATGGCCTGACGGATCCACCAGGTCGCGTACGTGGAGAACTTGAAGCCCTTGGTGTAGTCGAACTTCTCCACGGCGCGGATCAGACCCAGGTTGCCCTCCTGAATGAGGTCCAGGAACAGCATGCCGCGGCCGGTGTAGCGCTTGGCCAGGGACACCACCAGGCGGAGGTTGGCTTCGAGAAGGTGGTTCTTGGCGCGCTTGCCGTCGTGGATGACCCAGCGCAGTTCCTTCTTCTGCTCGCGAGTCAGCTCGTCCGCATCGTTCTTGTACTTGTGCTCCGCGAACAGGCCGGCTTCGATCCGAAGCGCCAGATCGACTTCCTGTTCGGCATTCAGCAGGGCGACCTTGCCGATCTGCTTCAGGTAGTCCTTGACGGGGTCGGCGGTCGCACCGGCGGAGACCACCTGTTGAGCGGGGGCGTCGTCGTCGTCGTTGTTGGACAGCACGAAACCGCGCGCGGTCCCCTGGGAAGCCGTGGTCTTACCCGTGGGCTTGGCCACCACTTCCGTGCCCGACTTGGCGTTCTCCGCGTCCTCGGGTGCGACGACGTCGTCCCCGTCCTCCTCGGCTTCTTCCGCCGAGTCCTGGGAGTCGTCATCGGTGCTGTCGGCACTCATCGAGTCGTCAACGGCGAACTCGTCGTCCTCGTCCGCATCGAGGTCGTCGTCCTGCGCTGCGGCGGCCGCCTTCTTACCGCCACGGGCTCCGGTGGCCTTCTTCTTCGTGGAGTTGGCCTTTGCCCGAGACTTGGCAGGCGCGGCGGCCTCGGCCTTTTCGGGGACCTCGGCCACTGAATCGTCGGCGCCGAGGGTTTCGACCTTTTCGGTCGTCGTCTTGGTGGCGGCCTTCTTGGCGGTGCTCTTGGTGGCGGTGGTCTTCTTGGCCGCCGTGGTCTTCTTGGCCGCGGTCGTCTTCTTCGCCGCGGTGGTCTTCTTGGCCGCCGTGGTCTTCTTGGCCGCGCTCTTCGACGCGCCGGTGGTGCCCGACGACTCCTGGCCTGCTCCCGCCGACTCGGCGGTCTCTGCGGTGGCAGTCGTCTCGTTCGTGACAGCTGGTGACACTGGGAACCTTTCGTTGCTCGACGCGGTGCTACTGACGAGTGGTCATAACACCTATGACCCTGTCAAGTCCCGCGGGCGATCATAGCCTGCCGACGGGGCGTGAAGGGTCTTCGAGGTGTTCCAACCACTGCCCGTGTGGCGTTGTTCCCGGTCCGGAGAAATTGGTGCAGAAATCTACAGTGCTTTCCGCAGCAGCCGGTGCGGCGGCCGCTCACACCTGTCGTGCCCTCCGCCAGGCAGTGGCCGGATCTGTTGCCCAGTGCGGGATCGGCCGCAAGGTCATGATCTCTCGCAAGCGCGCCACCCCGGGATGCCCCGGCGCCAACGACTCGGCTGTGCGTGCGCACTGGTCCACCTTGGAACCACGTGCTCGGAAACGCTCCAGGTGCCCGAGCACGACCCACAGCCCTGCTGCCACTCCCCCCGCCCAACGGTCGCTGACACGGGGTGCTGTGCAGCGGACGGCCTCTTCGCCCGGGGACGGCTGGCCCTCCGGGTCGTTTGGACCGGTGAGGGCGCCGATCAAGACCTGCACCAGGTCCACGCAGCGATCCACCCGGTCCCACCGCGGGGTTCCGTCCCAGTCCCCCAACATGACCTGGGCCGTGTGCACCAGACCGTGCAAGTCCTCGTCACTGCTCGTCCGGTTCCACCCGTCCCAGGCGTGGCGAGCCGCCTCGATGTCGCCGGACAGCACGAGCGACAGCACCAGATCACATCCGAGGGGGTCGGTGGTTCCCGCGAGCAGATGCAGCAGGTCAGTCCGTGTCAGTTCCTGGAGCCGGCGGACCGGGTCGGCCGGATGCCGAGAATCCGGGGCGTCGAATGGCGACAGGATCGCGTCCCAGACCTCCAGGGACCGTGGGGACCAGTCCGTCGTGGCGGCTACCTCCGCCAGGAGCGCCAGGCGCCGTCGCAACTGTCGGTCGGCCTGGAGCGGTTCCCTGCCGGTTGTCCCGGATTCTGTGCTCCCGTCCGGCGGTTCCACCACGCTGCCGTCGACGACCAGTGCTACATAGACCGCGCTGTCCAGGATCTCGCGAACCGGGCGGGCGTCACCGACGTCGGCAACGGGCCACCACAGCTCGTTGTCAACGCACCAGGCGTCCCGGACGTCATGCCCGGACAGCGCACCGGCCTCGGCCACCGCATTCACGACGTGCGAGACGTGCCCGCCCAAGGACGGCGACACGTGGCGGACGTCGAGGGCCGGCGCCGGGCCCGACCGCCGATCGGAACTCGCCCCTGTGCTGCGTACCGGTTCTCCGTACACCGCGACGAAAACGGCATGACCGACGGGGTCGTGTTCGAGCAGTTCGGAGATCTGCATGGTCCATTCGGCCACGAACGCAGGATCGGCGAAGTCCGCCGCATCGGGCAGATCCACTCGCAGACACGGGCCCAGCCCGGAGGAGGTGGCTGTCAGCATCACCAGGGACCGGGCGGGCCAGTAGCCCAGCGTGTGCGGGATGATCGCCAAGACGTCCGCCGCCGTGCGCGCCACGGGTCGGAACATCGCCTGGTCGGCGGGCCGCCCCGACCCGCCGGAGGCCTGTGAGGTGTCCACCGCGGGCGGCCTGCGGGGCCTGTTCCCTGTCGGATCGACGTGCCGTCCCTGAGGTTCTGTGGTCATGGGCCCACTGTGCCGGTGCGGGCCGTGGGCGACGGGCGTCACAGCAACCTGGGGAGGGGCCACCCTGCACCGCAGGTTCGCGGCTGCCTGTGGAGCCACACACCCGGCTGCCACGCACAACCCTCCGCACCGCCGCCTCACCGCCGTCTCCCTACGCGGGGCCTTCCGCGGCATCCCGGTCAGACGACCGTGGGCCCGTACCGCGCTCGAACCTTACGTGCACTCCACAGCATGCCCGCCGAGCCCACCAGCGCCACGACCGCCTGCATGGACATCGCGACGCGGAAGGCTTCCGGCGCGAACGCGTCCGAGACCCAGCCGAGCGCCACCTGTGTGTCCAGCGCCAGGCCGATCAGGTAGATCGCCGTCAGGGAGGCCACGAATCCGCCGACGTTGGTGATGCCCGTGGCGGTCCCGATGCGGCGGCGCGGAATGAAGGACTGGATGATGTTGAACGCCACCATGGACGCGGGCATGCTCATCGCGATCGCCACGACCGCCGCCACAACGACCAGGAAGGGCGCGGTCCCCGGCCAGAGGATGAGGACCGACCACGCCAGGAACCCGGCGCCCACCACCGCGAAGGACACCATGACCCGCCGTTCGGGGTGCCGCGCCACGAGTCGTCCGATGCTCATGCCCACGAAGAAGTTGGTGAGTACGAAGAACGTCATGACGAAGGACGCCTGCCCCATGGTCATTCCCTGTGCGTTCTGCAGATAGGGATAACCCCACATCAACGCGAAGACCGTGCCCGTGAACTGCACGGTGAAATGCACCCAGAACCCCAACGCCGTCACCGGATCCCGCAGGCAGGTGACCACGGCGGCCCAGGTGCGTCGCAACCCCAGGGTCGAACCACCGGTCGATTGGCCGTCGGGACTCTCGCGCAGGAACGCCAGAACCAGGACGCCCACCATCGCGGACAGGGCAGCCATGGCCAGGAACGACGGCGTCCAGCCCACCCACCCCAGCATGGCGCCGAACGGAATGATCGAGAGCAACTGACCGAAATTGCCCACTGTCCCCACCAGCATGATGATCATCGGGGCCTTGGCGAAGGAGAACCACGCGGGAATCACGCGCAGGACGCAGATGAACGTGGCTGCGTCCCCCGCTCCCACGAACACGCGCCCCACCACGCCCCAGGCCAGGGAGTCCGCCAAGGCAAGAACCACTTGACCTGCGGCCATGAGGATCGCTCCGCCAGCCACCATGGCCTTGGACCCGAACCTGTCGACCAGCACACCCACCGGGATCTGCAGCCCGGCGTAGACGAAGACCTGCAGCATGGTGAACAGCGACAGTTGCGAGGCTGTGGCGTGGAAACGCTCTGCCGCGTCCAGTGACGCCACCCCGAACGTCGTCCGCTGGGCGACCGCCAGAAAGTAGCCCAGGATCCCGACGGCGATGACCACGTAGGCCATCCGTGAATCACGTTCGTACCGCTTCGCCGGGCCCATGGTCCGCTGGAGTCACTCCTCGTCAGGTTGATTCGCCAAGAAAGCCTCGACGGCCGCACCGATCTCGTCGGCGTCCGGAAGTTCCGACTCGTCACCGGCCAGCAGGGAACGCTGTGGTGCCTGCGCCGTGAGTTCGTCGTACCGATTCTCCATGGATTCGATCACAGCTTGGACCTCCGGGGCGGCAGCGACCTGCTCGTCGACACGATGCAGTACCTCGGCGCCCGAGTCCCGGAGTGCGTCCGTCGGCAGCGTCAGGCCGGTCGCAGCCGCCGCATGCTCGAAGGCCGCCACGGTGATCTGCGGCAACCGTGCGTCGGCGAGGTACTGCGGCACGTGCACGGTGAAACCGATCGTGTCCATGCCCACCTCACCGAACCGGATCTCGAGTTGCTGCGCCACGGACGAACTCATTTCCGCCACGGGCCGCTGGTTGTGGTTCTGTTCGACCAGGTCCGTGCGGTTGCCGTGGACGGACACCAAGAAGGGTCGGGTGTGGGGCACGGGCATGGGGACACCGGTCACATTCATGACGATCGAGGTGTCCAAACGCTGGGCGAGTTGGATGACGGCCTCCACGAACCGGTTCCACTGGAGATCAGGCTCCGGCCCGGTCAGCAGGCTGAAGGGTCGGCCCAGCGAGTCGGTGAGCCCGTACAGGGCGAGATCCGCGTTCTCGGTCCGCTCGAAGTGGTCCTCGACGAAACGCACGTGGGGTCGCCGGGCACGGTAGTCCTGCAGCTGATCGGGATCGAATCGGGCCAGCACCTCGTGCGGCAAGGACTCGAGCAAGGTCTCGCGCACCTGGTCACTGATCTGCCCGCCCTCGGCGTAGCCCGTGAGCGAAATGAGCAGGGGCGCGCCGTGCAGGCGTGCGTCGTCCAACAGGCTGGCGTTGGCCATGTACAGCTCGGATGGGTCAACCACGGGCCACTCCCGGTCTCGACGATGGATCGGTACAACGATCCGTCACACGGATCACTGACAGGGGCCAGCGAACAGCACCGCGACGGTCACCGTCCTGCGTCTCGGCCCGATTCGACTCAACCTCTCCGCGGCACCGGCTTATTCCCGGTCCGTTCCATGTCACAACGCGACCACGTCCGCCGTTACGATCGAGAAAAGGCCGGAACCCCCAGCGGCGACCAGCCACGACCGGCCCATCACCGGTTATCCGACCGGGCCGGACGCCGGATTCAGTTCCGGTGCCCAGACCACCGACACGGAAGGCGACCACCCCATGCCACGTCCCACCGCTCGCAACCTCGCCCCCAATCTTCGCCGTCGCGGTTCCCGTACCCCGGATGCTGCTGCCGGCACCGGTCAAGGCCTGATCGATCTCCTTCCTTCGGTGGAGGTCGAACTCGCGACCACCGACAAGAAGCTGGCCAAGGTCACCGCGGACGCCGTCGTCCTCGCCGTGCAGAAGACCCCGGCGGGCCCCGTGGTCCTGCTCCCCGCCGACGCCAAGGGTCTCCCGCTGGACCTCGAGGAACAGGCCAAGGCCGTCGGTGCCACGGGTGCCGCTGACGAGGTCAAGAAGCTCGCCGCGCCCAAGGGCAGCCCCTGGCCGTCGATCGTTCTCACGGGACTGGGTACCGGTGACGAGTCTCCCTCCCACGTCGAGGCCCTGCGGCGCTCCGCGGGTTCCGCCACCCGTGCTCTGGGCAAGACCGACCACGCGGTGTTCGCCTTCCCCGTGGAATCCGTGGAGGAGGCCGCCGCCGTCGCCGAAGGCATTGCCCTGGGTGCCTACGGGTTCCGGGCGCAAAAGGCCAAGACCGCGCACTCCGTGGGTGCACCCCTGACCCGCGCCACGGTCCTCACGTCCGGGATCGAAGCCCAGGAACAGGAACTGACCGCCGCGGTCAACCGGGCGGAGGTCCTGGGTCGCGCGGTCTCGCGTGCCCGGACGCTGGTCACGCTGTCCCCGGACGTGGTCTTCCCCGAGTCCGTGGCCGAACTCGCCCAAGCGCTCGCCGACGGGAGCACCACCTCCGGCAAGTCCTCCGGGGAGCTCACGGTCGAGGTCCTGGACGAATCCGAACTTCGCGCCGGTGGATTCGGTGGTCTGATCGGCGTCGGTCAGGGAGCGGCCCGTCCCCCGCGCCTGGTCCGCATCGGGTGGGAGCCCAAGTCCCCCGTGGAGTCGGTGGCCCTGGTCGGCAAGGGGATCACCTTTGATTCGGGCGGGCTCTCGCTCAAGCCCGCGAATTCGATGATGACCATGAAGTCCGACATGGCGGGTGCCGCAGCGGTCCTGGCGACGGTGTTCGCCGCGGCCGAGGCGCAGCTGCCGGTTTCGGTCACCGGGTGGCTCTGCCTGGCCGAGAACCTGCCGTCGGGCACCGCGACCCGTCCCGGCGACGTCATCACCATCCGCGGTGGACGGACCGTGGAGGTGCTCAACACCGACGCCGAAGGCCGCCTGGTCCTGGCCGACGGACTCGTCGCCGCCCGCGAAGAGGACCCGGGCCTCCTCCTGGACATCGCAACCCTGACGGGCGCGCAGATGGTGGCCCTCGGTACCCGCACGGCCGGTGTCATGGGCGACGACGACGCCGTCGAAACCGTGTTGGCGGCGTCGGTGGCCTCCGGCGAGGACCTGTGGCCCATGCCGTTGCCGCAGCACCTGCGGGCTTCCCTGGACTCAGACGTCGCGGATCTGAAGAACATCGGTGACCGCAACGGCGGAATGCTCGTGGCGGGCCTGTTCCTCAAGGAATTCGCGGGCGCACAGGAGGCTGCCGGGGAATCGGCCGTCGAGCCGGTGGGCCCGTGGGCCCACCTGGACATCGCCGGACCGTCCTTCAACGAGGACGGCCCGTGGGGTTACACCCCCAAGCAGGGCACGGGCTTCGGCGTGCGCACCATGTTCTCGGTGATCGAGATGGTGGGCGGCGAACCCGTGTGACGAACACCGTTGCGCCGCGCCCCGCCCGTGTGGCTCACAAGGTCATGGCTTGACTAGAGTGGCCTTGAACCACAGTGAGCCTGGCGCGGCGCAACAGCCGAACGCATGAGGATCAATGAGCAAGGGAGCATCATCCGTGGCGGAGAACGAATTCGACATCCTGGTACTGGGCGGCGGCAGCGCCGGTTACGCGGCGGCCCTGCGCGCCGTGCAGCTGGGGTACACCGTTGCGTTGTTCGAGAAGAGCAAGGTCGGCGGCACGTGCCTGCACTGGGGTTGCATCCCCACGAAGGCATACCTGCACTCCGCCGAGCTGGTCGCCGAGGCCAAGGAGTCCGAGAAGTACGGCATCAAGCTGTCGGTCGACTCGATCGACATGGGCGCGGTGCGTGACTACAAGAACGGCATCGTGGCCGGCAAGTTCAAGGGCCTCCAGGGCCTGCTGAAGTCCAAGAAGATCACCGTGATCGACGCCTTCGGCAAGCTCACCGGTGAGAACACCATCGAGGCCGACGGCACCACCTACACCGGCAAGCACATCATCCTGGCCTCCGGGTCCGTGTCCAAGACCATGGGCATCGAGATCCGCGACCGCATCATGACCTCCACCGAGGCACTCGAGATCGATTGGACCCCCAAGTCCGCGATCGTCCTGGGCGGTGGCGTGATCGGCTGCGAGTTCGCCTCCATGTGGAACTCCTTCGGTGTGGACGTCACCGTCATCGAAGGTCTTGACCACCTGGTCCCGAACGAGGACCCCTCGATCATCAAGATCCTGGAGAAGGAGTTCAAGAAGAAGGGCATCAAGTCCAACTTGGGCACCTTCTTCGAGAAGGTCGAGCAGAACGACGACGGCGCCAAGGTCACCCTGGCCGACGGCAAGGTCTTCGAGGCCGACGTGGTCCTGGTGGCAGTGGGCCGCGGACCGAACACCGCCGAGATGGGTTACGAGGAAGTCGGGATCCCGATGGACCGCGGCTTCGTGACCCCGAACGAGCGGCTGCACACGGGTGTCGGCAGCATCTACGCGATCGGCGACATCGTCCCCGGCGTTCAGCTGGCCCACCGCGGGTACCAGCAAGGCCGGTTCGTGGCAGAGGAGATCGCGGGCCTGAACCCCGCGATCGTCGAAGACGTGAACATCCCCAAGGTCACGTTCACCGAACCCGAGATCTCCTCCGTTGGCTACAGCCAGCCCAAGGCCGAGGAGAAGTTCGGCAAGGAGAACGTGGAGACCTTCGAGTACAACCTCCTGGGCAACGGCAAGTCCTCCATCCTGGGCACCGGCGGCATCATCAAGCTGGTCCGCGAGAAGGACGGTCCGATCATCGGTTTCCACGCGATCGGCAAGCGCATCTCGGAGCAGATCGGTGAAGGCCAGCTCATCGTGAACTGGGAGGCCTACCCCGAGGATGTCTCCGCATTCATCCACGCGCACCCCACGCAGAACGAGGCCATCGGCGAGGCTGCCATGGCCCTGGCCGGGGCACCGCTGCACGGCTGACCCGCGACCGTGGCCCGGGCCGGTGCACAGACACCGTTGCGGGCCACGGCGGGCACCCCGCTCGCGAGTCACCGCACCAGACGTAACGAACAAACTGTCCTAAGCGCACAGAAGAAAGAGACGGTCAGACAATGTCCGAAACCGTGAACCTTCCGGCCCTCGGTGAGTCCGTCACCGAAGGCACCGTGACCCGCTGGCTCAAGGAAGTCGGCGACGAGGTCGCCGTCGACGAGCCCCTGGTCGAAGTTTCCACCGACAAGGTCGACACCGAAGTCCCCTCCCCCGTTGCCGGTGTGATCGAGAAGATCCTGGTCGAGGAGGACGAGGACGTCGAGGTCGGCGCTCCCCTGGTCGTCATCGGTGACGGCTCCGGTTCCGGTGACTCGGGCTCCGAGGACACCGCCGAGTCGACGCCTGCCGAGGAACCCGAGGCCGAGGCTCCCCAGGAAGAGGCAGCAGCCGAATCCCCCGCGGAAGCACCCGCGGAGGAGGCTGCACCCAAGAAGGCGTCTTCGGGTGGTTCGGGCACCGAAGTCACCCTCCCCGCCCTGGGTGAGTCCGTGACCGAGGGCACCGTGACCCGCTGGCTCAAGGAGATCGGCGAAGAGGTCGAGGTCGACGAGCCGCTGCTCGAGGTCTCCACCGACAAGGTCGACACCGAGGTCCCCTCCCCGGTGGCAGGCACCCTGCTCGAGATCAAGGTCCAGGAGGACGAGGACGCCGAGGTCGGTCAGGTCCTGGCCGTGATCGGCGACGCCGACGCCGCGCCGGCTCAGGACGACTCCTCCGCCGACTCCGATGAGCAGGCCGCTGAGCCTGCAGCCGAGGACGCCACCGAGGATGTCGGGGAGCAGATCGAGGACGCGGCGACGTCGTCGTCCACTCCCGAGGCCACCGACGAGGCCGCTGAGAAGGCTGCTCCCGCGGAAACCAAGGAAGCCGCCAAGGATTCCTCCCAGCAGGAAGCTGCCCCCGCGCAGGCCCAGGCCCCGCAGAAGGCCGAATCGGCCGAGCAGCCCGCTTCGGCAGGTGCCGCCGAGACTGCCGGTGCCTACGTGACGCCGCTGGTTCGCAAGCTGGCCAAGTCCAAGGGCGTGGATCTCTCCTCCGTCCAGGGCACCGGCGTCGGTGGACGCATCCGCAAGCAGGACGTCCTGGCCGCGGCCGAGTCCGGCGCGCAGCAGGCGGCACCGGCCGCCGGAGCCGCTGCCCCGGCACTGGACAACGGCGAGCCGACCACCATCCCCGCCGTGTCGGAGAAGCGCGGAACCACGGAGAAGGCTCCGCGGATCCGTATGACGATCGCCAAGCGCATGCGCGAGTCGCTGCAGGAGTCCGCCCAGCTGACCCAGGTCACCGAGGTCGACATGACCCGCGTGGCCGCCCTGCGGAACAAGGCCAAGAACGCGTTCCAGGAGAAGCACGGCGCCAAGCTGACCTTCCTGCCGTTCTTCGCCCAGGCCGTGGCGGAGTCCCTCAAGGCCAACCCGTCCTTGAACTCCACGTTCAAGGAGGCCGAGAAGGAGATCGTCTACAACGGTTCCGAGGACCTGGCCATCGCCGTGGACACCCCCCGCGGTCTGCTGGTCCCCGTGATCCGTAACGCCGGCGACATGCAGCTGCCGGGCCTGGCTTCCTCGATCGCCGACCTCGGCGCGCGGGCGAAGGACGGCTCGATCAGCCCCGACGAGCTGGCAGGCGGCACCTTCACCATCACGAACATCGGCTCCTTCGGGGCCCTGTTCGACACGCCGATCATCAACCAGCCCCAGGTCGCGATCCTGGGCACGGGCACGATCGTCAAGCGGCCGATGGTGGTCCAGGACGCCGACGGCAACGACGTCATCGCGATCCGGCACATGTGCTACCTGTCGCTGACCTATGATCACCGGATCGTGGACGGCGCCGACGCCGGCCGCTTCCTGTCGACCATGAAGGCTCGCCTCGAGGAAGGCCGGTTCGAAGCCGCCCTGGAGCTGTGAGCACCCCGTGACCGTCATGGCACACGAGATCGACGGAAACTCTGAGTTCCCGTGATGCCGGTCACCAATGCCGAGTGGCGCGTCGTGAGCAATCACGGCGCGCCACTGCGCTTTAGTAGGGTCGAATCATGGATTTTCTGCACTCGCTGCTCGTTCTGGTCCACCTGTTCGGGGCCGCCGTGATCATCGGCACCTGGATCGCCACGTTCAAGACCCCCACCGTCACCACGTGGCAGTTCGCGGCCTCGATTGCCATGTTGCTCTCCGGTCTCCTGCTGCTCACTCTTGCTGAGCTCAACCCGGAGGTCACGGTCAACCACATGAAGATCGGCATCAAGCTCCTGCTTGCCATCGGCGTCTTCGTGGCGGCCTTCATCGGGTGGCGGAAGCAGCGCCGGGGCGACCCGGTCTCCAAGGGCCTCGCCCACGGCACGGGCGGCACCGCACTCATCGCGATGATCGTCGCCACCCTCGTCTGAGGCGACAGACGGCCACTTCCGACACAACACTCGAACCACTCACCGGCAGCCGCGGTGAGCACGGACCCTCCGGGGTGCTGCTCACCGCGGCTGCACGTCTTGGATCCGCCATCCCTGCCCTGTGCGGACCATGTCGACGGAGACGTCCTGCGAATCGGCTTGCCCGGGTCCCAGGCCTTCGGCGGTGACCGTGGCGTCCACCGTCGCTGTGTCCTCCGTTTCGGAAGCCACCGCGGGCTCACCTTCGACCGCCATCGTGAGGCTGCTGAACGCGTGCTCACCGGTGTCAGGGTTGATCTGCAGGCCGTCCACGGTTGAGCGGTCTGCTGCCAGGTCTTCGGCACCATCGGTGTAGATCCCGCCCAGCAGGTCCGCGTCGGCGGATCGCAGCGCCTCTCCTCGCGCGGCCACGAGTCCCGGGAGCGCCTCGGCGGCCGAGCCGGAGGCCGAGGTGGTCGACGGGGACACGGGCGATGAACCCTCCGGTGCCGCGTCGGCGACGACGGCGGTCCCGGTTTCGGTCCCGGCCTCCGGCCCCGTGAGTCCGCCGCGGGTCCGGAACACCAGGGCACCAACCACCACCAAGGCCACCACCACGACCACAGCCAGTACCGCGGCCCGGGGACGGCGGGATCGGGCGTACCGCGGCGTCTGTGGCGGCGGCACGTTGTCCTCGTCGACCATCAGCTCCGCGGAGTCCCAGGGGCGATGTGCTGCACGCACGCGCTGCGCCGGTCGGACCCCGCTCTGCCCCCTGGTTGCTGACACCCGCCCGCTGCGCAGGAGGTCGAGGACGTCGTCGGTGCTGTCCCGGGGCCCCTGAGCTGCTGTGCGCGGCAGGGTCTCCGTGTCTGCATCGGCAGGTTCCACGGCCGGTACCCCGCCAAGATCTCCGGCAGGCTCTCCCGCAAGGGTGCCACGGATGACACCGGCGATCTCCCGAGCCCAGTCCCCCAGTGCCCGGTCCCCCAGGGCCTGCTCTCCCGTCGCCCGGTCCCCGACGACCGGTCCCTGCACCTCACCGACCCGGTGCGTCGAAGGGTTGCGGTGCTCGTGTCGGGCCCGGGCCCCCGGCACGTCGTCAAGAAGGTCGTCGAGCACGTCCAAAGCCTGTTGCGGCAGTGCGGGGCAGGTGACGGACAGCCGGGCCCGCGAGCGCTCGGGTGACGGCCGACGACCGGTCAGGACGGTGGCTGCGGCCGCTGCGAGCATCGCCAAGTCCCCCTGGGCGTCGCGGACCTCACGCCCGGGCGCCATCGTGCGAATCCCCGAATCCGGCGAAACCAGGACCTGCCAGCCCTGGCCGGTGTCCAGCACGTCCCTCAGGGACATCCGCCGCAACGTCAGCCCGTGGTCGTGCAGCTCGCCGATCGCCTCGGCCACGTCAGCCACCATGCCGAGGACCTCCCCCTGGACTGCGCCACCCAGCCGGGCGACGTCCTGTGCGAAGGACCGTGCCGGGACGACGTCGTAGAGCAGCCAGGTCCGGCCCGTTTCCTGCACCACCGCCTGCGGCAGCGCCACACGGTCGGAGCGCACCGCGCGGCTGCGTTCGACCAGCCGCTCCCACGCCGCTCGCGCCGCGTCCTCCCCGGCTACTGCGTCCGGCTCCTGTCCCGGTGCCGGGCAGGACGGGGCCGGGAGGGCCACACGTGTACCACCGTTGTCCGGGTCCTGGATCCGCCGTCCCCGGCCCGCCCACGGCCCCAGGTCCGTGAAGCCGTCGGGTCCGTGCGCCGGGAGGAACGATTCTGGTGCGCTCATGTGACCCAGCATGCGCCGCTCGAACTGTGACGGTGAGTTATCCACAGGTCGCCCGGCCGCGTAGTCTGGTGCGCATGTCCTTGTCCTTCGAACGGTTGGGTTTCGCCCCGGACCTGGTGCCCTACGCACCCGCACTGGAACTGCAGAAGAGCGTGCACCAGCAGGTGGTGGCGCGGGAACGGGCCAACACCGTGTTGCTCATGGAGCACGAGCCGGTCTACACGGCCGGCCGTCGGTCCTCCCCCGAGGAATACCCGCAGGACGGCACGGAAGTCGTCGAGATCGGTCGCGGCGGAAAGATCACCTGGCACGGTCCCGGGCAGCTCGTGGCCTACCCGATCACGCGCCTGAACACGCCCATCGACGTCGTCAAGTTCGTGCGGGTCATGGAGCAGCTGGTGATCTCCGTTCTCGCGGAGTTCGGGGTCACTGCAGTCACCGTCGAGGGACGCTCCGGGGCCTGGATCCCGGCCGACGCACGCGGCGGGGACCGCAAGATCTCGGCCATCGGAGTGCAGGTCTCGCGACGTACCACGATGCACGGCATCTCCCTGAACTGCAGCAACGACCTCGCCGCATTCGGGGACTTCATCCCCTGCGGCATTTCCGACGCGGGCGTCACCTCGATCAGTCGGGAACTGGGCAGGAATGTTGAGCCGGTCGACGTGGTTGACGTGGTGATCGAAGAATTCCGTCGCCGGGAGGCCGAGCTGTGCGAAGTGTCCGAGATTCCCCGGGACCAACCGCCGTTGCCGTGGCCCACACCGGTTCACCCGTGAGAACTCGGCCCGTCCGCCCCTGGCCGTCCGCAGCCCTCGGGACCGTCACACCCGGCAGCGGATCGGCACCAACCAGCACCACCCAGGAGATCGCCGTATGACCATCGCACCCGAAGGCCGCCGCCTGTTGCGCGTGGAGGCCCGCAACGCCGAGGTTCCGATCGAGAAGAAGCCCAACTGGCTCAAGAACACGGCCCACATGGGGCCCGAGTACACCAAGCTCAAGTCCATGGCCCGCGGACAGGGACTGCACACGGTGTGCGAGGAAGCTGGTTGTCCCAACATCTACGAGTGTTGGGAAGACCGTGAGGCGTCATTCCTGATCGGCGGCTCCGTGTGCACGCGCCGCTGCGATTTCTGCGACATCGCCACGGGACGTCCCGAGCCCATCGACCGCGACGAGCCCCGCAAGGTTGCCGAATCCGTCCGAGATCTCGGGCTGCGGTACGCGACCGTGACCGGTGTTGCCCGCGATGACTTCGAAGACGGCGCAGCCTGGCTCTACGCCGACACCATCCGCGCGATCCACGAGATCTCCCCGCAGACCGGTGTCGAGATCCTCATCCCGGACTTCAAGGGCCGCCCGGAGTCCCTGCAAATGGTCGTGGACGCCCAGCCGGAGGTCTTCGCCCACAACCTCGAGACCGTGCCGCGAATCTTCAAGCAGATCCGCCCGGCCTTCACCTACGAACGCTCCCTCGACGTCCTTTCCTACGGCAAGGACCGGGGCCTGATCACCAAGTCGAACCTGATCCTGGGTATGGGCGAGACCGACGAGGAGATCCACGAGGCCCTGTGCGACCTCTTCGACGCGGGCTGCGAGATCATCACCCTGACCCAGTACCTGCGGCCCTCCAAGCTGTTCCACCCGATCGACCGGTGGGTCAAGCCGGAGCAGTTCGTCGAGTACGCGAACATGGCCGAAGAGATCGGCTTCCTGGGCGTCATGTCCGGCCCGATGGTGCGCTCCTCCTACCGTTCCGGTCGGCTCTGGGCACGTGCCATGGGCAAGCTGGGCCGGGAGATCCCGGAGAACCTGGCGCACATCACCGACGAGGGGTCGACGGCGCAGGAAGCCTCCAGCCTGATCGCCAAGTTGGGCCGCTGATCCGCCCCGTGCCGCTAGACTGACTGCTGCCGCTTTCACCGCGGCAGTCACGATCCATGCCGTGCCCACCCGTACGGCGCCAGATGATCGCGCCAAGATCACCGACCACCATCATCACGAGGTTTCACCGTGTCTCCTTCCAGCGCCTCGGGCTCAGGCAAGTCCAACGCTTCGAACGACGCCAAGTCCACCCGCGCCGCGGCACGGGAGCAGAAGCGCGAGGAGAAGGCTCGCCAGAAGCAGGCCAAGGGCCCCGGTTACCTGGCCCAGATGAAGCAGGTCTACCAGATCACCAAGGAGCAGGACTCCAACATCACCCTCAAGCTCATCGCGATCGCGCTGGGCGTGCTGGTGATCTTCCTCCTGCTGGGGCTCTTGCTCAACAACTGGATCACCTGGTTGCTGATCGGCATTCCCTTCGCGGTGCTCGCTGCCATCTTCTACCTCTCCCGGCGCGCCGAAGGCGCCGCGTTCGCCCGGATCGAGGACCAGCCCGGTGCCGCCGGTGCGGCGCTGTCCACGCTACGTCGTGGGTGGATCGTGGACCAGGAGCCGGTCCAGATCGACCCGCGCACGCGTGACCTGGTGTTCCGCGCCGTCGGTCGCCCCGGCGTTGTCCTGGTCACCGAAGGCCCCACCGGCCGGGTCAAGAAGCTGGTGACCAAGGAACGCCGCCGCATCGGTCCCATGATCCAGAACGTCCCCATCCACGTGATCAACGCGGGCAACAAGGAGGACCAGGTTCCGCTGTCCCAGGTGGCCAAGCGGATGAAGAAGCTCGACGCCTCCCTCACCCGCGACGAGGTCAACAAGGTCTACAAGCGCATCTCCACGTTGCGCAACAATTCCTTGCCGATCCCCAAGGGCGTGGACCCCATGCGCACCCGCCCGGACCGCAAGGCCATGCGCGGCCGCTGAGGCCCCACTCACCGGACCCGTTATACAGACGACGCCCGCTGCCACTCCTCGTGGCAGCGGGCGTCGTCGTTCGGGGTGTCAGCGGATCTTGACCAGGATCGTGCCCACCGCGCGGTCCTGCAGGCCACGGTGGTCGGCGTCCATGATCAGGGCGGGGATCACGACGGCGATCAGGGCGGCACGCACGACGCCGCGCCACACGCCGGGTGCGTACCCGTCGAGCGTCTGGACCTGGAGCCCCATGACGAAGTGACCGACAGTGTGACCCGTGAAGCCCACGGACACGGCACTGAGCCCGAACCAGATCCACAGCGTGGTCAGATTCTGCTGGTCGTAGGACACCAGCAGAGCCGAAAAGCCCAGGGCGATGAACCAATCGATCACCAACGCCACGACCCGGACTCCGAGGCGGCCCACGGATCCTGGACCCTTACGGGGGCGCCCCATGCGCTGCCCGGGGTAGTCCTGAACCGGCGCCGGACCGTCCATCCAACTGCCGAGGTCGTCACGATCGATCATTCGCCCAGCCTATCGGCGTGCCAGCCCCTACCCGGCCACACAAGCGTGAAACGGTGGTGCGTAACCCGCGCGAAACACACGGGATACGACCGGGCAACGGCCTGTTCGTAGTGTCAGACGCGAACCAAGGGTCATCGCCCACACCGGACGGCCTCGAGCGCCCCCGCGATGCCCCGCAGAGCAGAAGGAGTACGTCTGTGTTCAAGACACCCGAAGAAGTCCTGGCCTTCATCAAGGACGAGGACGTCGTCTTCGTCGACATCCGCTTCACCGACCTCCCCGGCGTCCAGCAGCACTTCAACCTGCCGGCCAAGTCGATCGACGACGACTTCTTCAAGAACGGTCAGCTCTTCGACGGCTCCTCGATCCGCGGATTCGCCGGTATCGCTGAGTCGGACATGCAGCTGATCCCGGACATCAACTCCGCCTTCCTGGACCCCTTCCGGGTGGAGAAGACTCTCGCCGTGAGCTGCTCGATCGTCAACCCGCGCACGGGCGAGCCCTACCACCGCGATCCCCGCGGTGTCTCCGAGCGCGCCGAGGCCTACATGGCCTCCACCGGCATCGCCGACGTCGCGAACTTCGCCGCCGAGGCCGAGTTCTTCATCTTCGAGGACGTCCGGTACGACATCCAGCCGCAGGGCTCCTTCTACTCCGTCGATTCGGACGAAGCGATCTGGAACTCGGGCCGCAAGGAAGACGGCGGGAACCTGGGCAACAAGACCACCACCAAGGGCGGGTACTTCCCGGTCTCCCCCGTGGACAAGCAGGCCGACCTGCGCGACGCCATCTGCGTCGCACTGGACGAGGTCGGGCTGGAGGTCGAGCGTTCCCACCACGAGGTCGGTGGCCCGGGACAGGCTGAGATCAACTACAAGTTCAACACGTTGGCCCATGCCGCCGATGACCTGCAGAAGTTCAAGTACATCGTCAAGAACACCGCGGACGCCTTCGGCAAGTCGGCCACCTTCATGCCCAAGCCCGTCTACAACGACAACGGGTCCGGCATGCACTGCCACCAGTCGCTGTGGAAGGGTGGCGAGCCGCTGTTCTACGACGAGAAGGGTTACGCGGGTCTCTCGGACACCGCGCGGTGGTACATCGGCGGCCTGCTCGAGCACTCCTCGGCGGTCCTGGCCTTCACCAACCCGACCGTGAACTCCTACAAGCGCCTGGTCAAGGGCTTCGAGGCACCGGTCAACATGGTGTACTCCCAGGGCAACCGCTCCGCGGGCATCCGGATTCCGATCACGGGCACCAACCCAAAGGCCAAGCGCCTCGAGTTCCGCGCACCGGATCCCTCCTGCAACCCGTACCTGGCCTTCGCCGCGCAGCTCATGGCCGGTCTGGACGGCATCCGCAACCGCATCGAGCCGGCGGATCCGATCGACAAGGACCTCTACGAGCTGCCGCCGGAAGAGGCCAAGAACATCAAGAAGGCTCCCGCCACGCTCGAAGAGGCTCTCCTGGCGCTGGAGGAGGACCACGAGTTCCTGCTGGCCGGGGACGTCTTCACGGAGGACCTGATCGAGACCTGGATCGCCTACAAGCGCGAGAACGAGCTCCTTCCGCTCTCCGTGGTGCCCCACCCCATGGAATTCGCGCTCTACTACGGCGTGTGAGGTCCACGGTCTGTGAGATCGGTTACCCGGGTGGTTTGAGCCTGGCAACCTGATCGGTCTGGGAGTAGAAGTGATGACGAGTCACTTCTACTCCCAGACTCATGTGTGGGGTCCGCCATCCGGGCCGCGCACCGGCATCGAGCGATGCGCAGACCAGCGCGCCGAACGAAAGGATCGATCATGTCCAGCGGGCCCAAAGAACTGCACGGGGAAATCATGTTCCGCAACGAGGTCTTCCAGACCGGCCTCATGGCGGGTCTGCTGGACGGCGTGTACGACGGCGAGATGACGATCGGTGAGCTGCTGGGTCACGGGAACTTCGGGTTGGGAACCTTCGACGGGCTCGACGGCGAAATGGTCGTCCTGGACGGTGTGGCCTACCAGATGCGCGCCGACGGGTCGATCGAAGCCGCGGAGCTGGCCCAGCGCACCCCGTACGCGGTGGTCACCAACTTCGTTCCCACGATCCGTCGCGACCTGCCCAACTCCCTGCTGCGCAAGACCGCCTCTCAGGTCCTGGACGAACTCACTGTGTCCAAGAACTACATGTACGCGCTCAAGATCACGGGCAGCTTCGACTGGATCCGCACACGCACCGTGATCAAGCAGTCCAAGCCCTACCCGCGCATGGTCGACGCCACGGAGAACGAGGACGTGCTCCAGTTCGACGACGTCGACGGCACGATCGTGGGCTTCCGGACCCCGATCTACGAACAGGGCATCTCCGTGCCCGGCTGCCACGCCCACTTCATCGACGAATCCCGGACCGTGGGCGGCCACGTGATCGACTTCAAGCTGCGCGAAGCCCGCGTGGAGATCTGCCCGGGCACTGAGCTGCGGCTGAACCTGCCGTTGACCCCGGAGTTCTCCGCGGCCAATCTTTCACCCGAGGACCTTGCCGAGCAGATCTCGAAGACCGAAAAGCACTGACCAGGAGCACTGACGACGGCGAAGCCCGTCACCGTCCGTAGAAGATCCGCTCGAACACCGCGCGGGAATGCCGTGTGATGCGCAGGTAGTCGTCTTCGAGTCGCGAGGCCTCTCCGGGCGGGTAGCCACACCAACGCGCCACGGCCTCCATGTCCAGGCCTGCCTTGGGCAGGACGTCCGATGCACGGCCCGTGCGCAACACGTTGTAGTTGCGAATCAACGTGCACAACCGCCAGGCCCTGGCCAGCGCGTCGGCGTCCGATTCCTCCAACAGCCCGGCCTCCACGCCCGCCTGTAGGGTGCGCAAGGTGCTCGTGGTCCGCAGACCCGCGTGGGCGTGGGCGTGCTGCAGCTGCAAGGTCTGGGCCAGCCATTCGACGTCGGAGAGCCCGCCGCGCCCGAGCTTGAGGTGCCGGTAGGGATCGGCACCGCGAGGTAGGCGCTCGTTCTCAACCCGCGCCTTCATCCGGCGGATGTCCTGCAACTGCCGGGCCGTGAACTCCGCGGGATACCGATGGACGTCGATGACCTCGAGGAACTGCTCGGACACGGCGTTGGAACCGGCCATGGGGCGGGCACGGGTCAGCGCCTGGAACTCCCAGGTGTCGGCCCACCGGTCGTAGTACTCGCGGTAGGAGTCCACCGATCTGACCATGGCGCCCTGCTTGCCCTCGGGGCGCAGGTCGTTGTCGATCTCAAGCGGACGTTCGGCCACCAGCGGTGGCGTGCAGGGGGCCTTGAGCAGTTGGGTCATGCGCTGTATCACTCGGTGCGCCTGGTCGGACGCGGCCTGCTCGGAGCCGCCGTCGGGTGCCTCCTCCAGGCCGCGGTGGCCGTGGTCGTGATCGCCTGTGCACCGGGCGTAGGCGTACATGACGTCGGCGTCGGAGCCGTACCCGATTTCCCGGCCGCCCTGGCGGCCCATGGCGATGACCAGCACGTCGGCCAGGCAGCCCTCCCCCTCGGCCACGTAGATTTCGCGTTCCGCGACGTGCAATGCCCCCAGCACGGTCGCCCGGTCGATGTCGGACAGGGCCTGGACGACGGCGTCCACGTCCAGCACGCCGCAGGCATCGGCCAGGGCGACTCGCACGACCTCGCGCCGCCGCAGCAGCCGGATCATGCGGATCGCGGCCGCGGCGTCGTCGTGCCGCTCCATCTGTGCCTGGATCTCTTCCCACATGTTTTCGAAGCTGCGGGGCACCAGGTCCTCGTCCTTGCCGAGCCAGGCCACCGCTTCGGGCAGGTTCTCCAACGCGTCCGTGACGTAGCGGGAGGAGGAGAGCACCTGGCACAACCGCTCGGCGGCCATGTTGGAGTCCCGCAGCATGCGCAGGTACCAGGGGGTGGTGCCCAGCGCTTCGGACACCCGGCGGAAGCCGAGCAGCCCGGCGTCGGCGTCCACGCCCTGGCCGATCCACTCCAACAGGACGGGCAGGAGCGTGCGCAGGATCTCCGCGCGGCGACTCACGCCCTTGGTCAGGGCTTCCAGGTGACGCTGGGCGGCCCGCGGGTCCCGGTACCCCAGAGCCTCCAGGCGGTCCCGCACCTGCTCGTCGGACAGCGCGACCCCGTCCAGTCCGGTCTTGGACAGGGCGGCCAGAAGAGGACGGTAGAAGATCTTCTCGTGCATGCCCCGCACCTGACGCTTCACCTTGCGCCACTGCTCCACCAGAGCTTCCCCGCTGGGGCGGTGCGGACCTTCCCAATCGGGGGGCTGAACGGCGTGGGCGATGACCGACAGTTCCGTCGCCTTGGTGGGCATCAGGTGTGTGCGCCGCAGCCGGAAGAGCTGAATCCGGTGTTCGAGCAACCGGAGCCACCGATAGTGGGCGTTGAACTGTTCCGCGTCCTTGCGGGCGATGTACCCGCAGTCGGACAGCGCCTGCAGTGACTGCGTCGTCGCCTGCGTCCGGACCCGTTCGTCCTTGTGTCCGTGGACCAGCTGCAGCAGCTGCACCGTGAACTCGACGTCACGCAGCCCACCGGGTCCCAGCTTGATCTGGCGTTCTCGATCGTCCGCGGGGATGTTGTCGGTGACCCGGCGACGCATGGCCTGGACGGATTCGACGAACCCCTCGCGTTGCGAGGACTGCCACACGAAGGGCGTGATGGCTTGTGCGTACCGCTCCCCCAGCTCCCTGTCCCCGGCCATGGGGCGGGCCTTGAGCAGCGCCTGGAACTCCCAGGACTTGGCCCACTTCTTGTAGTAGCGGACGTGGGAATCGATCGTGCGGGACAGTGGCCCGTCCTTGCCCTCGGGACGCAGGTTGGCGTCGAGTTCCCACAGCGGAGGCTCGGGACCCGTGGTCATGATCGCCCGTGCGGTCCCGGAGGCCAGGTCCGCGGCAAGAACGGCCACGCGGTCATCGTCGGGCGGAGCCAAGGATCCGGTGCCTGACACCTCCTGTGAGCCGGTCTCCGAGCCGGGCAGCAGTTCGTGCACGTAGATCACGTCGACGTCAGAGATGTAGTTGAGCTCCCGGGCACCGCACTTGCCCATGCCGATCACGGCCAGGCTCAGCCTCGGCAGCCACCGTGCGACGTCGTCGTCGGCCGCCGCGATCGCCTCGGCGCGCGACACGCTCAAACCGGCGTCCACCGCTGCAGCCGCGAGGTCGGCAAGCTGCCGACCAACGGCGGGGAGTTCGTCCACCGGGTTCGCGGAGCCCAGGTCCTTGAGCGCAATGCGGGTGAGTGCTCGCCTGTAGGCCACACGCAGCGCCTGATACGCCCCAGCACCGGTCAGTGAGGCCACCGGAGACCGGTGTCCACGCTCCGCTCCGACGGCGGTGAGCAGCTCCGCACGAAACGTGTCCCCCGAGATTTCGGAGGGATCGGTCTCCAACGGCTCGTCCACCAGGTCCAGATTCTCCGGGTGCCGGATCATGAACTCGCCCAGAGCTTCGGAGGCGCCCAGGAGACGGATCAGGGGCATGGCCCGGTCCACGTCACCCCGGACGTAGTCGACCGCCCTCGGGTGCACCTCGATCAGGCGCACCAGCGAGCGCACTGCCGTGTCGGGCGAAGCCGCGTACCGTTCGAGGGCACCGAGGATGGTCTCGCGGTTCGCCGAGGCCAGCTCGGGGAATCCCAGCCAACGTCGCGCGTTCCGGAGGTCTTCGAAACCGACGTGGATCAGCCTCCCGTCGGTGAGCTCGTCGACGGTGTCGTTCGGACCGGCGCCCGGAGCTGCGGCGGCCATGTCAGATCAAGCCGAGATTGGTTTCGAGCTCATGGCGGGTCACCACCTTGCGGTAGGCCTCCCAGTCCGCGCGCTTGTTGCGCATGAGGTGGGTGAAAACCTGCTCGCCGAGCAGGTCCGCCATGAACTCGGAGTTCTCCGCGGCGCGAATGGCGTCGTACAGGCTCGCCGGCAGTGGCTCGTGACCGGCCACGTGACGCTCGGCCGCGCTCATGGACGCCAGGTCATCCGATTCCACCGGGGGAAGTTCGTACTCCTCTTCCACGCCTTTCATGCCGGCGGCCATGATTGCCGCGTAGGCCAGATAGGGGTTGGCCGCCGAGTCCAGTCCGCGGTACTCGATCCGCGCTGATTGCACCTTGTCCGGCTTGTACAGCGGCACACGCACCAGTGCGGACCGGTTGTTGTGTCCCCAGGAGATGTACGACGGCGCCTCCGCACCGGACCACAGTCGTTTGTAGGAGTTCACGAACTGGTTGGTCACGATCGCCATGTCCGCGGAATGGCGCAGCACACCGGCGATGAAGTGCCCCGCGATCTTCGAGAGCTGGAACTCGGCACCGGCCTCGAAGAAGGCGTTCGTGTCTCCCTCGAACAGGGAGAAGTGGGTGTGCATGCCAGACCCCGGGTGCGCGGCGAACGGCTTGGGCATGAACGTTGCGTACGAACCGTGCGCCAGAGCGGTCTCCTTGACCACGGTGCGGAACGTCATGATGTTGTCCGCCGTCTGCAGCGGGTCGGCGTAGCGCAGGTCGATCTCGTTCTGCCCCGGTCCGGCCTCGTGGTGGGAGAACTCGACGGAGATCCCCACGTCCTCCAGGGTCAGGACGACGTCGCGGCGGAAGTTCTGGACCACTCCGCCCGGTGTGTGGTCGAAGTACCCCTCGCCGTCCACGGGAACGGGCTCGTCGGTCTGTGGGTCCAGCGCCGCGGACTTCATGAGGTAGAACTCGATCTCCGGGGCGGTGTAACAGGTCAGCCCCTTGGCTGCGGCCTTCTCCAGGACCCGCTTGAGCACGCCGCGCGGGTCGGCCAACGACGGTTGGCCCTCCGGGGTGAGGATGTCGCAGAACATGCGTGCGGTGGGCTGGTCTTCGCCACGCCACGGCAGGAGCTGGAAGGTCGAGGGGTCCGGCTGCAGGAGCATGTCCGACTCGGTGACCCGGGAGAGGCCTTCGATCGAGGAGCCGTCGAATCCGAGCCCTTCCTCGAAGGCGCTTTCGACCTCCGCGGGCGCCAGGGCGACCGACTTCAGTGTCCCCGTCACATCGGTGAACCACATGCGGACGAAGCGGACATCACGTTCCTCGATCGTGCGAAGGACGAACTCTTGCTGACGGTCCATGGCGACTCCTCAAACCTGCCGTACCGACGTCGGGTGTGACCCGATGGTCTCTATGCCACACCCTATCGCTCGGATCACACCCGATCGGTGCGGATACTCTGGTCCAATGAGCTTCACCCCGGCAGTCCAGGATCCGTCCGACCCTTCCGCCAAGCCCCTCCCGGAGGTTCGGCGGGTCCGCACCCACCACTTGGCACAGGCCAAGGCGACGGGTGAGAAATTCAGCATGTTGACCAGTTACGACCACATGACCGCCGAACTCTTCGACGCCGCCGGGGTGGACATGCTGCTGGTCGGCGACTCTGCCGGTGGCACGGTCCTCGGGCACACGACGTCATTGGCGATCACGGTCGAGCAGATGCTGCCGATGTGCGCAGCCGTCGCCGCTGCCGCGCGACGCGCGTTCGTCGTCGTGGACCTGCCTTTCGGGTCCTACGAGGAGTCGCCCGAGCAGGCCGTGCGCACGGCAGTCCGGTTCATGAAGGAGGGCGGCGCCCACGGGGTCAAGATCGAGGCCGACGAGTCGTTGGCCGACCACGTCGCGGCCGTGGTGCGCGCGGGGATCCCCGTGATCGGTCACGTCGGCTTCACTCCCCAGTCCGAGCACGCCATGGGCGGTTACCGCATCCAGGGCCGCGGAGAGGCCGCCCAGAAGGTCGTCGACGACGCCCTTGCGCTGGAGGCCGCAGGGGCCTTCTGCATCCTGCTGGAAATGGTCTCGGCCGAAACCGCTCGGGCGGTCGACCAGGCACTGGGCGTTCCCACGATCGGAATCGGTGCGGGCAGCGCCACCACGGGTCAGGTACTGGTCTGGCAGGACGCCCTGGGGCTCAACGGCAACAAGGTGGCGCGCTTCGTGAAGCAGTACGCGGACCTGCGCTCGGTGGTCTCCGAAGCGGTTGGCCGCTACGTGAGCGAGGTCCGCAACGGGTCGTTCCCGTCCGAGGAACACACCTACTGACGCTTCCTGCGGTCCCGGGCACGGTAGGCGTGCTCAGTCGTCGCCGAGGTAACGCCGTTCGTTCTCGTCCCAGCGCTGAGTGTTCTCCGCGGCGGTCTGCAGCGCCCGCTGTGCGTCCTCACGGGAGGAGTACGGGCCCATCAGCTGGCTGTAGTCGGACCGCGGTCCCTCTTCGACCTGACGGGTGTTGAGGTTGAACCAGTACTCCATCGTGACCTCCCATGTCCTTGTGGCCTCCGCTCTGCCGGATGCCCATGATCAGCCGCCGGTCCGGTCGGGCCCGGTGGTGGTCGTCACCCTACGGCATGAACGGTCAGAGCATTAGGCTGGCTCCAGGCCAAGCACATCCTCCAGGCGATCCAGGAGCCCTCTTCCGTGACCACAACCACCTCCCCGAGCCCGAACTCCGCGGCAGCGGCCTCTCACAATCTCCCGGCCGAGCCGGGACGAGCGCCGGTCGGTCGACTGCGCCCGGGCACTCTGGGACCGCGACGCGCCGTTCCAGCCTCGATCCAGCGTCCGGAGTACGTGGGCAAGCCGGAGGCCGATGAAGGCCACGACTCCAACATGTACACGCCCGAGGAGATCGAGAAGGTTCGGGTGGCCGGCCGAATCGCCGCCAACGCCATGTACGAGGCTGGCAAGGCCTGCGTGCCGGGAACCACCACGGACGAACTGGACCGCATCGCCCACGAATACATGTGCGACCACGGTGCCTACCCGTCCACGTTGGAATACCGCGGGTACCCCAAGTCCCTGTGCTCCTCGATCAACGAGGTCATCTGCCACGGCATCCCCGACTCGACCGTCCTCGAGGACGGCGACATCGTCAATCTGGACGTGACCGCCTACATCGGCGGGGTGCACGGGGACACGAATGCGATGTTCATGGTCGGTGACGTGGACGAAGAATCACGCCTGTTGGTCGAACGGACGCAGGAGTCTTTGAACCGGGCCATCAAGGCCGTGCGCCCTGGTCGGCAATTCAACGTGATCGGCCGCGTGATCGAGAAATACGCCCAGCGCTTCGGCTACGGCGTGGTCCGTGACTTCACCGGGCACGGCGTCGGCCGCGAGTTCCACTCCGGCCTGATCATCCCCCATTACGACGCCGCCCCCGCCTATTCGGAGGAAATCCGCAAGGGCATGATTTTCACGATCGAGCCCATGTTGACGCTGGGGACCATCAACTGGGACCAGTGGGAGGACGACTGGACGATCACCACCCGCGACCGACGCCGAACCGCGCAGTTCGAACACACAATGGTCGTGACGGACGACGGCGTCGAGATCCTCACCCTGCCCGACGGCGCGTGAGCACGACCGTCGCACACCACAACAGCCCTTGATCTACACGTGCGGCTGAACCAGTATCACTGACAGCCTCGCAGTACCTGCATCGGAAGGACACCGGCCATGAGCGACGAGACCATTGACAGCACCGGACGACGCGCGGACGACCCCGTCTCCGCCGCCAGCAAGGGTTCGACGACGAGCCCGCGGCGTGTGATCGGCATCGACGTCGGCGGGACCGGCGTCAAGGGTGGCATCGTCGATCTTGAGGTCGGCGACCTGATCGGTGAGCGCTACCGCATCCCCACACCGAAGCCCGCCACCCCGGAGGCCGTGGCCAAGGTCATCAAGGAGATCGTCGACGAGCTGCAGACCCGAGACGGCGCACCTGATCCGCACTCGCCCATCGGCGTCATCGTCCCGTCAATCGTCAAGGACGGCGTGACGTTGCTGGCTGCGAACATCGACCCCACCTGGGTCGGGGCCGACATCGCCGGGCTGTTGGAGAAGACCCTCGGCCGACCGGTGGCCGCCCTCAACGACGCCGATGGCGCTGGGCTGGCCGAATCCTTGTACGGAGCCGGCAAGGGAGTCAGCGGGACAGTCCTGGTCATGACTTTGGGCACCGGCATCGGCTCCGCACTGATCGTCGACGGGCGGCTGGTACCGAACGCCGAACTCGGCCATCTCGAACTCGACGGGCACGACGCCGAAACGCGAGCCTCGGCCACCGCGCGCGAACGCGATGACCTGTCCTTCAAGAAGTGGGCAACTCAACGCCTGCAGCCATACTTCGAGCACGTGGAGATGCTGTTCACGCCCTCCCTGTTCGTGATCGGCGGCGGAGTTTCCAAGAAGGCCGACAAGTTCCTGCCGCTGCTCGAATTGCGGACGCCGATCGAGGTCGCTCAGCTGCGCAACAACGCCGGGATCGTCGGTGCCGCGCTCTGGGCCGAACGAGACCCGGGAACCGCCGATTCCTGAACCCGGGCCTGCCGACCCCTTGACGGAGCGCCCCCAACTGGGACGGGTTGGGGGCGCTTCCCTGTTCGCGGTTCTTCAGCCACCTTGAGGATTCACGTGAGAGTTGACCCAACCTTCAGGGTCAGGTTGAACGGCTCGAAACACTCTGCGACGCCAGAGCACACTGATCGAAGGTGAAACTTGAGGTTCGGCTTCATGCCTGGCCACTCTGGAGCCCGGCGGCAGAGGCAGGTTTTCGGGGCATGCGTAAAGCCCGGCAGGTGTCGCGGCTTCCCCTCCGCAACCCCTGCCGGGCTTTGTGTCTTCAGTTTAGGGGCATGAATCCGACGAAAGCAACCCGGGCTAGCACGGTTTTTGGGGTCCCGACCGAAAAACCCCGGGCGTGTCCGCCACTGTTCAGGTCGACCGGCCCCGCGATCCGCATGATCACGCGGATCTAAAGTAAACGTTCCTGTGCAGGTCGAGACTCTGAATTTTTTTCTGACCGTCCCTTGACTGCTCGACTCTGAGTCTTGGGTTGAGAGTTTGCGCCGTTGCGTCGTGGCCGCCGCGGGGCGTGAGTCTCCTCGTCCACCAGTGCCTGCTGCCCCGTGGTCTGGTGCTGTTCGCCCCGCAGCACCTCGATGGCAGATTCGAAGTCGTCCAGGTCGTTGAAGGCCTGGTACACCGAGGCGAACCGGAGATATGCGACGACGTCCAGTCTCCGGAGCGGTTTCAGAATCGCGAGACCGACCTCGTGGGCCTCGATCTCTGCGATGCCGGCCGAACGCACCGACTCCTCGACTTCTTGCGCCAACTTGGCCAGGTCGTCCTCCGTGACCGGTCGGCCTTGGCAGGCCTTGCGCACTCCGGACACGATCTTGGAGCGCTCGAACGGTTCGGTGACGCCCGATCGTTTGATCACGGAGATCGACGTCGTCTCCAGCGTCGAGAACCGCCGTCCACACGAGCCGCATTGACGGCGGCGGCGAATGGCTGCGCCGTCGTCGGTGGTGCGGGAGTCGACGACCTTGGAATCCGGGTGTCGGCAGAACGGACAGTGCACGATCAGCCCTCCCGACGGACGTTCACGGCCACGCCGTGGTTGGGCAGGTTCTCGGCCTCGGCCAGCGCCACGATGTCCTCCTCGAGCACGGCCAGCGCCTCTTGGGAGTACTCGATGACCTGAACGGCCTTCATGAAACTCGTAGTGCACAAGCCCTGCGCGTGGACCGCGGACCCCCCGGTCGGGAGGACGTGGTTCGACCCGGCCGCGTAGTCCCCCAGCGGCACAGGGCTGTACGGGCCGAGGAAGATGGCGCCGGCATTGCGGACCCGTGCGGCGACCTCACGGGGCTGGGCCACATGCAGTTCCAAGTGTTCAGCGGCGTAGGCATCGGCGGCTGCGACGGAAGCCTCCAGGTCATCCGTGAGCACGACGCCGGACTGGGGGCCGGCCAGCGCTGTGCGGATCCGTTCGTCGTGCCGGGCGGTGGTCACCAGGTCGGCGATTTCCAGGGCCACCCGGTCGGCCAGCTCGGTAACGTGGGTGATCAGCACGGAACCGGCTGCCGGGTCGTGCTCGGCCTGGGAGATCAGGTCCGCCGCGACGTAACGCGGATTGGCTGTCTCGTCGGCGATCACGGCGATCTCGGTGGTACCCGCCTCCGCATCGACGCCGACGACGGACTGAAGGAGCCGCTTGGCCGTCGCGACGAACACATTGCCCGGGCCGGTGATGGTCTGCACGGGTTCGAGCACGTCCTGACGGCCCGCCTGCGTGGCATCGGAGGTCTCGGGTGCCGCGTCGGAGATTCCGTAGGCCATCGCGGCGAGCGCCTGGGCACCGCCGATCGCCCAGACCTCGTCGACCCCGAGCAACCCGGCCGCCGCCAGGATCGTCGGATGCGGGAGTCCACCGAACTCGGCCTGCGGCGGGGTGCACAGCACCACGGAGTCCACACCGGCCGCCTGGGCGGGAACGACGTTCATGACCACGGAGGACGGGTACACCGCCAGACCGCCGGGGACGTAGAGGCCCACCCGGGCCACGGGTGTCCACCGGTGGAACAGGCGTGCCCCGGGTGCCACCTCGACCTCCGCATCCGCGGGCCGCTGGGCCTCCGCGAAGCGTCGGCAACGTTCGATCGCGGACTCCAGTCCGTGACGCACCGCGGGGTCCAGGCCCTTGACGGCGCGGGTGATCTCCTCCGGAGCCACCCTGATCCTGCCCTGTTCGACACCGTCGAAACGCTGCGCGTACTCGCGAAGGGCCACTGCACCGCGGTCACGGACGTCGTCGATGATCCCGCGGACCGTCTGCTCTGCGGCGCCCAGGGACTGCGGGGTCTGGCGTGGTACCACGGCCCGTAGTTGGGCCCAGTCGAGATGCCGCCCCCGCAGGTCGATGGTGCGCATGAGCGGTGTAGCTGCGGTGGATGGTGAGGGGTTCTCGGGGCTCGCGTTCACGCCCTCCATCCTACGGGGCACCCGGAAACTATCCGGGGACGGGCCGCGGCCTCAGCCGGTGACTTCCAGGCAGGCCGGGCCCAGGAGCACCTTGAGGTCCCCGAACAGCGCCGGAGAGGCGTCCACGCGGTACTGCGGGGGCAGTGACCAGATCTGCAAGGAGCGTTGCGTCTCCAGGTGGACCCGGACCTCCGAGTCGCCGCGGTGGTTGCGCAGCACCTCTGCCAAGGCGTTGACGGTCTGTTCGGTGGCCTTGTGCTCGCTCAACGCGATCTTGACCGGACCGGAGTGACCGTCCGGGGTGATCTCCGGGACGGTCAGTTCCATGGCCGACAGGGACGTGGATCCGTCGTCGCGCTTCTGCAGACGGGCTTTGACGGAGCAGATGAGGTCCTCGGCCAGGACCCCCGCGATGGGGGCGTAGGTCTTGCCGAAGAACATGATCTCCACGGACCCCGTCCGGTCCTCGAGTTCGATCCGCGCGTAGGCGTTGCCCGAGGACTTGGCGATGCGGCGTTGCACCGAGGTGATCATGCCGGCCACGGTCACGATGGCACCGTCCGGCTTTCCGCCGTCCTCCGCGATCAGTGCCTGGACCGTGGTGTCCGAGTACTGCCCCAGGGCGTCGTCGAGTCCGCGCAGCGGGTGGTCAGAGACGTACAGGCCCAGCATCTCGCGTTCGAAGGACAGCATGTCCTTCCGCTCCCATTCGGGAACGTCGGGTACCTCGACGGCGAGTCCCTGTGAATCCTCAGCACCGGAGTCATCACCGCCCATTGCGAACAGGTCGAAGGTGAACTCGCCGTTGGCCTCGTTCTTCTTCTGGGCCACGACGTCGTCGATCGCCTGCTCGTGGCACATGACCAGGGACCGGCGGGTGTGGCCCAGTTGGTCGAAGGCACCGGACTTGATGAGCGATTCGATGGTGCGCTTGTTGCACACCACCACCGGCACCTTGGAGAGGAAGTCGTTGAAGGAGGTGAAGGCACCTTGTTCCTCACGTGCGTCCACGATCCCCTGGACCACATTGGCACCCACGTTGCGCACCGCGGCCATGCCGAAACGGATGTCGTTGCCCACGGGGGTGAAGGTGATGACCGATTCGTTGACGTCCGGCGGCAGCACGGTGATCCCCATGTGGCGGCATTCGTTGAGGTAGAGCGCCAGCTTGTCCTTGTCGTCACCCACCGAGGTCAGCAGGGCGGCCATGTACTCGGCCGGGTAGTGCGCCTTGAGGTAGGCCGTCCAGTAGGACACCAGGCCGTAGGCGGCGGTGTGGGCCTTGTTGAACGCGTAGTCGGAGAAGGACTCCAGGACGTGCCACAGGGTCTTGGCGGCGTCCTCCGAGTAGCCGTTCTCTTTCATGCCGCCGAAGAACACGCCCTGCTGTTTGTCCAGCTCGGACTTCTTCTTCTTGCCCATCGCACGGCGCAGCAGGTCCGCTTGGCCGAGCGTGTAGTTGGCCACCTTCTGGGCCACGGCCATGACCTGTTCCTGGTACACGATCAGGCCGTAGGTGGTGTCCAGGATCTCCGCCAGGGGCTCTTCCAGCTCCGGGTGGATCGGAGTGACTTCCTGCTGTCCCGTCTTGCGCAGGGCGTAGTTGGTGTGGGAGTTCACGCCCATGGGGCCCGGTCGGTAGAGCGCGAGCACGGCGGAGATGTCCTCGAACTCGTCCGGCTGCATCAGGCGCAGCAGGGAGCGCATGGGACCGCCGTCCAGCTGGAACACACCCAGGGTGTCGCCGCGGGCCAGCAGGTCGTATGAGGCTTTGTCGTCCAGTTCCAGGGTTTCCAGGTCCAGGACGAACCCGTCCCGGTTCAGGGTGATGTTCTCCAGGGCGTCAGAGATGATCGTTAGGTTGCGCAACCCCAGGAAGTCCATCTTGATCAGCCCCAGCCCCTCACACGTGGGGTAGTCGAACTGGGTGATGACCTGCCCGTCGGCTTCGCGGCGCATGAGCGGGATGATGTCGATCAGGGGGTCCGAGGACATGATCACGCCCGCGGCGTGCACACCCCACTGCCGTTTCAGGCCCTCCAGGCCGGTTGCCGTCTCGAAGACCTTGGCGGCTTCCGGATCCTCCTCGAGGACCTCGCGCAGTTCCCCGGCCTCGTCATAGCGTTTGGCGTCCTTGTTGTAGACATCGGCCAGGGAGATGCCCTTGCCCATGATGTCCAGCGGCATGGCCTTGGTGAGCTTCTCCCCCATGGAGAACGGGTACCCCAGGACGCGGGAGGAGTCCTTGAGCGCCTGCTTGGCCTTGATGGTGCCGTAGGTGACGATCATGGCCACACGTTCGTCGCCGTACTTGTCCGTGACGTACTTGATGACTTCCGACCGACGACGATCGTCGAAGTCGACGTCGAAGTCGGGCATGGACACGCGTTCCGGGTTGAGGAAGCGCTCGAAGATCAGGCCGTGTTCCAGCGGGTTCAACTCGGTGATGCGCATGGCGTAGGCCACCATGGACCCCGCACCGGAACCACGACCCGGACCCACACGAATACCGTTGTCCTTGGCCCAGTTGATGAAGTCGGCCACCACCAGGAAGTATCCCGGGAAGCCCATCTGCTGGATGATGCCCTTTTCGTACTCCGCCTGGTCGCGCGCTTCCTGCGGCACCCCGTTGGGGAAGCGGTACTCCAGACCCGAATCCACCTCCTTGGCGAACCAAGAGGCCTCGTTCTCCCCCTCCGGGACGGGGAAGACCGGCATGAACTTGCCGATCGACTCGTCGAACTCGACGTGGCAGCGTTCGGCGATCTCGAGTGTGTTGTCGCAGGCCTCCGGGTAGTCCCGGAACAGGTCGCGCATCTCTGCCGCGGACTTGAGGTAGAACTCGTCGGCGTCGAACTTGAAGCGTTTGGGGTCCGCCAGGGTCGACCCCGACTGCACGCACAACAGGGCCGCGTGTGCCTTGGCGTCCTCCGCGTGGGTGTAGTGCAGGTCGTTCGTGGCCACCAACGGGAGGTTGAGGTCCTTGGCCAGCTTCATGAGGTCCTGGTGGACGTTCTTCTCGATCCCCAGACCGTGGTCCATGATCTCGCAGTAGAAGTTCTCCGCGCCGAAGATGTCCCGGAACTCTGCCGCGGCGTCGATCGCCTCCTTGTACTGGCCGAGGCGCAGACGGGTCTGGATCTCACCCGACGGGCACCCGGTGGTGGCAATCAGTCCCTTGCCGTACTGGTTGAGCAGCTCGCGGTCCATGCGCGGCTTGTAGAGCTGGCCTTCCAGGGACGCGTAGGAGGAGGCCCGGAAGAGGTTCTGCATGCCCTCGGTGGTCTCTGCGAGCAGCGTCATGTGCGTGTAGGCACCACCGCCGGAGACGTCTTCACGACCACCTTCGTGGAACTTCACGCGGGACCGGTCCGTGCGGTGCGTGCCGGGGGTCAGGTACGCCTCCACGCCGATGATCGGTTTGATCCCAGCCTTGGTGGCCTTGGACCAGAAGTCGTAGGCGCCGAACACGAAGCCGTGGTCCGTGGTGGCCAGGGAATCCATGCCGTTGGCGTGACAGGCCTCGAAGAGGTCGTCGAGTCGGGCTGCACCGTCGAGCATCGAGTACTCGGTGTGCACGTGCAGATGCGTAAATCCCTTGCCCTTGGTCACCAGAAGATTCTAGCGGCGGACTCGGACACGAGCCTCACGGGACACCCGTGGGAGATCTCTCAGGGACCGCCGTCGCGCAGGGTCTCCAATGCGTAGTCGAGATCCGGGGGGTAAGGGCTCTCGAAGGTCACGTTCTCACCGGTGGCCGGGTGTTCGAAGCCCAGCCGACGAGCGTGCAACCACTGCCGGGTCAGCCCCAGGCCCGCGGACAGGGCCGGATCGGCCCCGTACGTCAGGTCTCCGCAGCACGGGTGGTGCAGTGCGGAGAAGTGCACGCGGATCTGGTGAGTCCGCCCGGTCTCCAGGTGGACTTCCACGAGCGTGGCACGACCGAAGGCTTCAAGGGTCTCGTAGTGGGTCACCGAATCACGTCCACCGTCCACGACGGCGAATCGCCATTCGTAGCCGGGGTGGCGTCCGATCGGGGCGTCGATCGTGCCTTCCAACGGGTCGGGCAGACCCTGGACCACCGTGTGGTAGACCTTCTCGACCGTCCGTTCCTTGAACGCGCGCTTGAGCGCCGTGTAGGCCCGTTCTGTCCGTGCCACGACCATGAGACCGGAGGTCCCGACATCGAGCCGGTGGACGATCCCCTGACGTTCCGCGGCTCCGGAGGTGCTCACGGAGACTCCCACCCCCGCCAGGGCACTCACGACCGTGGGACCCTTCCACCCGGGGGACGGGTGGGCGGCCACACCGGCGGGCTTGTCGACGACGACGATGTCGTCGTCGCAGTGGACGACCTCGAAGCCAGCGACCACCTCGGGGGTGATCTCGGCGAGATCGCGTTCTTCGGGCAGCAGCAGCCGGACCACCGAGCCGGCCGCCACCTTGTCGGACTTGGCCAGGACGCTTCCGTCGGCCGTGGCCTCTCCCGCCCGCAGGAGCTTTCCGACGACCGTTCGAGAGAGTCCGGTCAGACGGGCCAAGGCGGCGTCGGCCCGGGCGTCGTCGAACTCGTCCGGGACCGTGAACTCCTGGTGGACGCGGTCGGTCACCCGCCGCCCTCCTGTCCACGTCCGGTGCCCGCAGAGCGAGTTCCGTCCGCCTCACGCCCGGTCAACAGCAGGAACGCGATCAACCCGATCCCGACGACGACGCCGCAGTCGGCCAGGTTGAACACGGCGAAGTGCTTGACGTGGATGAAGTCGACCACGTGGCCGTTGGGGAATCCCGGCCACCGCAAGAGCCGGTCCGTGAGGTTTCCCAACGCGCCGCCCAGGACCAGCCCGAGGGCAACCACCCACGGCCGACTCCGGACCTTGGGCAGGAAGGCGAGGATGCCCACGCTGACCACGGCCATGATGGCCGTGAAGATCCAGGTGTGGTCCTCACCCATGGAGAACGCCGCACCGGGGTTCAGGATGTAGTGCCACTGGAGCCATTCGCCCAGGACCGGGACGGTCTCGCCTAGTTGCATGCTGCGTTCCACGAACATCTTGCTGCACTGGTCGAGGGCGTACACCAGAGCACTCACGGCAAGAGTGCCCAGGACGTAACCGGTGGCCGCACGGCCCCGCGAGGCCGCGGGCTGCTCGGCTGGAATCATGGGGCGGATCTTCGCCGCCTCAGGACGCGGAGTTCTGGCCGGAGGTGCCCTCCGGGTTGCCCTCGTCGGCCGCGGAGTCGGCGTCGGTGACAGCCTGCGGGGCGGCATCCGTGGCCCCCTGGACCTGCGGTTCGTCAGCGGGCAACTCGCCCACGATCGCAGCCACGTCGTCCTCCACGGGCGGAGCTGCATCGATGTCGTTGAGCTGACCGGAGATGAACTCCTTGAGCTTCACCCGGTAGGTCTGTTCGAAGCCGCGCAGATGATCGACCTTCTCCTGCAAGGCACCGCGCTCGGATTCCAGGCTGGTCAGGACTTCATCCTTCGAGCGCTGGGCCTCGGAGAGCAGACGGTCGTACTCGGACTGGCCGTCGGCCGTGAGGCGGTCATGTTCTGCCTGGCCCTTGGCCACGTACTCGTCGTGCAACCGCTGAGCCATGACCAGGACACCCGCCGCGCTCTGCGCGTCGCCGGCACCTGGAGCTGTAGCCCGGTCCACGGGCTCGCCTGCCGCACCGGCTGCGTCCTCGGCCACGATCGGCTGAGCGACCTCCTCCTCGGTCTCGACGGCGGGTGCGGTCTCCTCCGTGGTGGTTTGGGCGGTCGAGTCGTCGGCAACGGCTCCGGTCCCCGTTTCGAGCTGTTGACGCAGGTCGGAGTTCTCCTGGTTCAGCCGACGCAGTTCCACCACGATCTCGTCCAGGAAGTCATCGACCTCGTCCTGGTCGTAGCCCTCACGGAACTTCGTGGGCTGGAAACGCTTGTTGATGACGTCTTCTGGAGTCAAGGCCATCGGAAGTAACTCTCCTCGTGCAGGTCATTGCTCAGGCCGCCTCGGTTGCCGTGGTCATGGCCATCCGAGCGGTCGTGGTCTGGAATCACAGTACATCGTTGCTACTCCCTGTCCCCATTCCGAGGGGCAGAGATCAGCGTCACCACGCTTCACGTGGCCGCTGCGGGCCGTGGGCGCCGGGCTCAGGCGTAAAAGGCGACGCGCACCAGGGACTGCAGCAGGCTCAGCCCGAAGATGAGAATGAGCGCTGAGAGATCCAGGGCGATTCCGCCCATCTGCAGCGGCGGGATCAACCGTCGGAGGGGCTTGAAGACCGGGTCGGTGACCCCGTACACCACGGAGGCAAGGACCAGCACGGCGCCGCGCGGACGCCAGTTCCTGGCCCAGGACGTGACCATTTCGAGCACGAAGCGGGCCAGAACGATCAGCACCAGGAGGTGGATCGCCAGGTAGAGGATGCCGAGGACGATGCTCACTCAGGTCAGCCCTGTGCAGCCTCTTGGGTGTCCCCCGCCGCGGAGTTGTCCACGACCTCCACGTAGGAAGGCGTCAGGAGGAACACCGTGGTGGTGACCCGCTCGATGGAACCGTGCAGTGCGTAGACCAGGCCGGCGGCGAAGTCGACCAAGCGCTTGGCCTCGGCCTCCCCCAGATCGGTCAGGTCCATGATGACCGGGGTGCCGTCACGGAAGGATTCGCCGACCGATTTGGCGTCGTTGTACGAACGAGGGTGCACGGTGGTGATGGTGCGCATGTCGTCGGCATCCTCTCGGGATGTTGAGGGGGCACGCTTGATCGGCGTGACGGGGGCACGGTATTCGCCGGTGCGGCGTCGGTCCTGGGGCGCCCGAGACTTCGCGGGGGCCTCGGTGGCGGAACGGGAGGTGGACCCGGAGCTGCGCCCTGCGGCGGCGCGTTCACCCCGGGACGGTTCGCGCTCGGGGGTGGGACGCGCCTCCGCTTCGGGGGCGGGGCGGCGTTCGGCGGCGGGACGCTCGGCGCGTTCGGCGTGGTGACGCGGTTCCTGGCGTTCGTCGCGTTGGGGCCGATCGTTCGGCTCATCGGGCTCGGCCAGTCCCAAGGCGATCATGGCTCGGCGCATTGACTGACCCATGGACAGCACTCCTTGCTCTGCAACGGACGACGACGGTTGAGGTCGGTGGACGATGGTTCCGGGCGGTGGACCTCCGGCTGCGGTGCTCACCCTGCGGGCGGCCGCGCACGCGCTGGATCAGCCCACCGGACGCGCACCGAGAATACCGGAACCGACCCGCACGTGGGTGGAGCCCCACCGTACGGCCGCTTCCAAATCCGCGCTCATTCCGGCGGATATCTGGGTGGCGGACGGGTGCTGTTCCCGCAGCTGCTGTGCGTAGCCGTAGAGGCGCTCGAACGCGGGCTCGGGCGCGCTGCCCAGCGGGGCGACGGCCATGACGCCGCCCAACCGGAGGCCCTCCTCGGCGGCGACGGCATCGGCCAGGGCCGCCAGGTCAACGGGACGCACACCTCCGCGACCCTCGGAGTCGTCGAGCGAGACCTGGACCAGACAGTCGAGGTCACCTTCGGTACAGGGTCCACCCTGTGCCTGGCCTTCGGCGACCGCCGCCCGGTGGTTGCGCACAGCCTTGCCGAGTGCTGTGACCAACGACATGCGATCCACGGAGTGCACGCGCGAGGCGTAACGGACCACCGAGGTGGATTTCTTGGACTGGAGCTGTCCGATGAAATGCCACGTCGCATCGGGGACCGAGCGCGCCTTCTCGGCGGCTTCCTGGTCGCGGTTCTCCCCCACGTCACGCACGCCCAGGTCCAGCAGCCGCTGCACGTCCTGGGCGGGGAAGAACTTGGTCACGGCGATCAGGTCGACCGGCCCGGTCCCCACGTGTCGATCGTTCTCGGCCGCTGACAGGCGCTCCCGAAGTCGTTCGAGGTTGCCTCGGAGTTCATGGGTCCGGGCGTCCTCCACCGCGCTGTTCGCCGACTCAGTGCTGTTTTCCGACTCAGTCACTGTGGCCACCTCCCTGGACCGCGTGCGGTGCGCGGGCCACCGCGTCCGTCGGCATCTGCGCGCCGACGACGACGCCGACGATACGTCCGCTGCCCGGGTCACGCCGGTGAGAGGACAGCGCTTGATTCTCCAAGGTGCAGGCGGGACCGGCCTCGCCGACCGGACGCGTGACGACCACGTCGAGACGCTTGAGTTCCCTCACGACCGCCGCCGGAAGGTCCAGGCCAAAGGTTCCCCGGGCCGTGGTCGACCGGATGCCGGGCAGCCGACGCTCGGCGTCCGCGGCCATGTCCCCGGGGACCTCGTAGCAGGAACCACACACACACGGACCGACGACGGCGCGGACGGTCGTGGCCCCTCGGGCGCGCATGGTCTGCACCGTTGCTTCCAGGACCCCCTCGAGAAGTCCGTTGCGGCCGGCATGCGCCACGGCGGTCACGGACAGGTCCGGCGTGAGCGGGTCGGTCCCCTCGAACAGGACCGGGACACAGTCGGCCACCATTACGGCCAGTGGACGACCCGTGGTGGACACGGCTGCGTCGGCCGTGGGGGCAGTGCCGAGATCCGGATCGTCCGCGTCCGCCACGCGCGTTCCGTGAACCTGGTCCAGGAAGAGAAGGGAGCCTGGCTCGACACCCAGATCGTCTTCCAGGCGCAGTCGCCGACGACGTACGGCGTCCGCGTCGTCTGGGACGTGGAGAGCGAGATTGCCGAGTTCCCGGTCCGTGAATGCGACCCGCGCCGCCCCGAGTTCTCCGCGATACCAGTACATGCTTCGATCCTAACCACCCGCTGAGACCGGTCGTGGTTACCCGGTTCGGGCGCGTGAGGTCGGTCTTCCACCCGGTCCGTCACCCGGCGGGGCGAAGGACCGACCTCACCGAGATCACTTCAGGAAATCCGGGAAATCCAGGGAGTCCTTGCGGTTCGAGGAACCCTTGACCGTGTCCTGCTCGGCCGGGAGGTCCACGTCGAAACCGGCGTCGTCCGGGACGTCGTCGTTGCTGGTGCTCTGCCCACCCCACCCGGAGCCGTTGCCGGACCGGTTCGGAGCGGACTGGCCGCCGCGCTGCGGGCCACGGCCCAGGTCGGCGGGCTGACCGGCACCGGAGCCGAAGGCGGCACGGGTGGAGGCGGCCTGCTGGGCTGCCGCAGAGGTGTTGTTGGCGTTCGTCTCAGGCGACACGGAATCGAAACCGGCGGCGATCACGGTGACGCGAGCCTGGTCGCCCAGCGCGTCGTCGATCACGGCGCCGAAGATGATGTTCGCCTCCGGGTGGGCCACTTCCTGGACCAGGCGGGCGGCCTCGTTGATCTCGAACAGGCCGAGGTCCGAGCCACCCTGGATGGACAGCAGGACGCCGTGGGCGCCGTCGATCGACGCTTCGAGCAGCGGCGAAGCGATCGCGAGCTCGGCGGCCTTGACCGCCCGGTCCTCGCCCTGGGCCGAGCCGATGCCCATGAGCGCCGAACCGGCACCCTGCATGACCGACTTGACGTCGGCGAAGTCGAGGTTGATCAGGCCCGGGGTGGTGATCAGGTCGGTGATGCCCTGCACACCGGAGAGGAGCACCTGGTCCGCGGACTTGAACGCATCGAGCATGGACACGTTGCGGTCCGAGATGGACAGCAGACGATCGTTCGGGATGACGATCAGGGTGTCGACCTCGTCACGAAGGGTCTCGATGCCGTTCTCGGCCTGGTTGGAACGACGGCGACCTTCGAAAGTGAAGGGACGCGTGACCACACCGATGGTCAGAGCACCCAGGGAACGAGCAATCCGGGCGATCACGGGGGCGCCACCGGTACCGGTGCCACCACCCTCACCTGCGGTCACGAACACCATGTCGGCGCCCTTGAGGACCTCCTCGATCTCCTCCTGGTGATCCTCAGCGGCCTGACGTCCGACGTCGGGGTTGGCCCCGGCGCCCAGGCCACGGGTCAACTCGCGTCCGACGTCGAGCTTGACGTCGGCATCCGACATCAGCAGCGCCTGGGCGTCCGTGTTGATCGCGATGAACTCGACACCGCGCAAACCTTCTTCGATCATGCGGTTCACGGCGTTAACGCCGCCACCGCCAATGCCGACAACCTTGATGACGGCCAGGTAGTTCTGGGGAGTCGTGGTGTCCATGATCACCTGTTTCGCTTCGGGGGTCCGCCCGCGTGGGGGCCGAACGGGCTGCTTCCGGTGAGACCGTCAACCGCTGCCAACATTTCTTAACCTTCAAGTGGTGGTTCAGTGTTGGACTGCCGGTCGATGTGGCTCATCTCTTTCTTCCACGCCAAAGACTAGCAATGGGATTTCGCTCGAACGGATACGCGGGGGCGTGTTGAAGGTCGCATGCGGTCATTTTCCGTTCCAAGCCTCAAGGTTTGCCTCAAACTTGACGTCATTCGAGGACGGGATGCTCCGGGGAGGACACGTCGTAGACGTTGACGGCCCCGGTCTGCTCGCGCGCGTCCACGAGCTGCGCCAAGACCTCCGCCTTGAGGTTCCCGCGCGTGGAATCACCCCACCGAACGGTGACACCGCCGTCCAGTTCGAGTTCAACGGTCGAGTCCGACTCCGCCTTCGCGGAGTTCACCTGCTCGAGCAACGACGACGGAAGCGTGGACAGCACTCCCGCCACGGAGTCGAAGCTCTCGGTTCCCAGGACGTCCGTACCGCCTTCGATGACGGGGACCTGGACCTCCGCACGGTCCTCGACCGTCCGCAACACCGTGCCGTCCTGGTCCACGAGCGACCAGCCCTTGTCGCCGTCCTCGACGGCCGCCACGGGAACCCGCTCGGTCAACTCGACCACCAGGTGCCCGTCGGGAAGGGTCGAGATGTGCACGGACCTGACCTGGGGCAGAGACCCCAGGCTGTCCATGACGTCTCGTTCTGAGATCCTGGTCATGGGCACGCCCTCGAACTGGCTCAGGTGGTCCCGGACCTCGTCGGCGTCCGTCAGGCGGGCCCCTTCGACGTCGATGGACCGGACCGCGAACAGCGGCGAGAAGAACACGACGAAGACCAGCAGCAACGCCAGCAGGAGCGCCGCAGCGACCGCACCGAGCGTCCGACGGCGCCGTCGGGCCTTACGGGCCTCGGCCGAAAGCCCCGCGGGGGCACGGCGCTGACCGGGCTCCCGCCCCGACTGGGTCTGAACGGTACGGCGCCAGGCACTGAACCGCCCTCCGCCCGTGGGGACCTCCTCGAACCGTTCACTGTCCAGTTCCGAGACCTTGGACCCGTCGTTGACCTTGACCCGGGTCTTCACCGTGGAGGTCGCCCCGGAAGCCCGGGGACGGCCCGGCCGTTCTCCCCCGGGCATCAGGACGAAGGCTCCGCATCCCCCGACGTCCGGCCCTCGGCCAAGGCCTCCACTAGACGCGGGCCGTGGACTGTGACGTCGCCCGCACCGATGGTCAGGACCAGGTCACCGTGCGCGGCGGCCTGGACGATCTCTCGCACGGCATCCTCCGGCTGAGCTGCAGCGACGACCGTCGCGCCACCCGCGTCCGTGATCAAGGCCGAACTCACCCCCGGAACGGGGTCCTCGCGCGCGGCGAAGACCGGGAGCACCCACGCGCGATCCGCGATCTGCAAGGCCTGCGCAAACTCCCCTGCGAAGGCCTGCGTGCGCGAGAACAGGTGAGGCTGGAACAGGGCCAGGACCTTGTGCTCCCCGGCCACCTTGCGGGCTGCCGTGAGCGCAGCGGCGACCTCGGTCGGGTGATGGGCGTAGTCGTCGAAGACCCGCACCCCGTTCCCCTCGCCCTTGAGGTCGAAACGGCGGGCCGACCCGTGGAAGCCCGTCAGGCCGCGCAGCGCTTCCTCGGCCGGTATGCCCATGGCCGAGGACACCGCGAAAGCCGCGGCCGCATTCAGCACGTTGTGCTCCCCCGGTACCACCAGGGTCATCCGGTGCCGTCGGGCATCGGCCCCTTCTCCCACCGACAGGGTGGCGGAGGTGCCGAGGCCGTGGGACTCGATCTCCTTGATGGAGATGTCCGAGGTGGGATCGGTGCCGTACGTGAGCACTCGGGCTCCGGCATCCCGTGTCCGGCGCGCCAGCTCGCGCGAGCCGGCGTCGTCCTGACAGGCCACCAGGGTTCCGCCCGGACGCATGGTGGCGGTGAAGTCGTCGAAGGCCTGGAAGAACTCCTCCGTGGAGCCGTAGTGGTCCAGGTGGTCCGGTTCGATGTTCGTGACCACCGCGACGGTCGGCGCGTACTTGAGGAAGGAACCGTCGGACTCGTCGGCCTCCGCCACGAACCACGCGCCGTGCCCGAGCGCGGCGTTGGCGCCGAGGTCCGCGACGTGGGCACCGATCGCCCACGAGGGCTGGACGCCGGCCGCTTCCAGCATGACGGCGATCATCGAACTGGTCGTGGTCTTTCCGTGCGTTCCGGCCACGGCGACCACCTGGGACCCGTGCATGCTCACGGCAAGGGCGTCGGAACGGTGGACGACAGTGAGCCCCCGTTCCCGTGCGGTGGCCAACTCGGGGTTGGTCTCCCGGATCGCGGTGGACACCACGACCGTGTCCACGTCGTGGACGTTCTCCGCCCGCTGCCCGACGACGACCGCCGCACCCTGTTCCCGCAGGCGCGCGAGGCCCATGGACTCCTGTGCGTCCGAGCCGGACACGGGCACACCGTGGGCCAGCAGGAGGCGGGCCACCGCCGACATGCCGGCACCGCCGATACCGATCAGGTGCGTGCGGCCGAGGTCCCGCGGGTCGGTGTCGACGCCCACGGGTGCCGTAGGTGCGGAATCGACCTGCCCTGCGCCGTCGGGGGTCTCTTGGGATGGCTGGGTGTTCACGCGCGTGCCTCCTGCAGGATCAGCCGCGCCATGGTCCGGTCGGCGTCTCGCACACCGGCGCCCTGGGCGGCTTCGGACATCGCCGCCAGCGCGGGGCCGTCGGAGATGAGGGGAAGAATGTTGTCACGGAACCATTCGGGGGTGAATGCCGCGTCTTCGACCAGTCTGGCGGCGCCGGAGGCCACCAAGGACTTGGCGTTGAGCGCCTGTTCACCGTTGCCGATCGGCAAGGGAACGAAAACGGCGGGCAGTCCCACGGCGGCGACTTCCGAGACCGTGGCAGCGCCGGAGCGGGCCACCAGCAGGTCGGCGGCCGCGTAGACGTTCTCCATCCCGTCCACGTACTCGACCTGCGTGTAGCCCTCCGCCGTCAACAGCTTCCCGGCGTCGTCGAGCACCTGCTTGTTGCGCCCCGTGATGTGCAGCAGTTGGGCCCCGGAAGCCGCGATCTCGCCCGCAACACGGGCGACGGTGCGGTTCATCGAGAGCGCACCGGAGGACCCGCCCGTGACGATCACCGTGGGTTTCTCCGGATCGAGCCCGAGTTCTCGCCTGGCCTCGGCCCGTCGAGCGGCCCGGTCGAGCTGGGAGATCTCCTTGCGCATGGGCATCCCGACGGTGCGCGCACCCTGCAGCGGGGTGTCGGGGAATGCCGCCGCGACGACGGCCGCCGAGCGCGCACCCACCCGGTTGGCGATGCCGGGACGGGCGTTGGCCTCGTGAATGACGACGGGGACACCGCGGCGTTTGGCGGCAAGGTACATGGGGGTGCACACGTACCCACCCACGCCGACGACGACGTCGGCCCCGGCGCCGTCGATGATGTCTCCGGCCTGGCGGATCGCGCGCCGCAGACGAACGGGCAGTTTGAGCAGGTCCGGGGAGGGTTTCCGGGGCAGCGGCACCCGGTCAATGGTCTCCAACGGCAGGCCCGCGGCGGGGACCAAGCGGGTCTCCATCCCGGCAGCCGTGCCCACGGCGGTGACCCGGGCGTTGGGTTCCTGGTCCAGGACGGCCCGGGCGATGGCCAACAGGGGCGAGATGTGTCCCGCCGTTCCACCACCCGCAATCACGACCGAGGGACCACCGGCGGAACGGTCGGGAGTTGCACCCGCATCCTGGGACCGTGGCTGTTCCTGGGGGTTCATGGGTTCCTCTCTGCCCTGGAGGGAAGGCGGCGAACGTTGCCGGGCATCTCGTGCTCCGGCAGGAGGGCCTCCCCCTCGTGGTGGTCTTCAACCTCGTCACGTGGCGGACCGGAGGTCCGGGAACCGGCGCGGGTGTAGCGGGTGAAGGACATCACCACGCCCACCGCCGCAAGACACATGAGAAGGGAGGAACCACCGTAGCTGATGAACGGGAGCGGGACGCCGATCACGGGGAGGGCGCCGGTGACCATGCCGATGTTCACGAAGGCCTGACCGATGAGCCAGGTCAGGACACTGCCGGTGACCACGCGTTCGAAGGTCGAGGTGGTCCGCAACAGCACCCGGGCCATGGCCACTCCCATGACCACGAACAGCACGAGGATCAGGACGGTGCCGATCAGGCCCAGTTCCTCGCCGATGATCGCGAAGATGTAGTCGTTGTGGGCCTCCGGCACGTAGTTGTACTTGGAGCGGGACTGGCCCAGTCCGACGCCCCACCAGCCTCCCGTGGCCAGTGCGGCCAGCCCTTGTTGGGCCTGCCAGCAGGCACCGCTGACGTCGCATTCCCCCGTGAACCAGCCCGTCATCCGCTCCATCCGGTGCGGGGCGATGATGACGGCGAGGGCGCCGAGGACGGCCACCGCCCCGAAGAGCATGCCGAAGAGTTTCCACGGCGTGCCGATCAGGATCAGGGCGGCCAGGTAGATCAAGCCGAAGATCACGACGGTTCCGATGTCACCGCCCAGCGCGACGAAGCCGACCGGGATTCCCACGATCCCCAAGGAGGGCCAGAGGTAGTCCTTGTACTCGCGGAACCGATGCGCGCTGCGGGCGAAGTGCCATCCCAGCATGAGAGCGACGCCGAGTTTGGCGGCCTCCGAGGGCTGGAGTGTGAACCCGCCGATGTTGAGCCAGTTCTTGTTGCCGTTGACCTCCACGCCCAGCGGGATGACCAGGAAGACCAACGCGCTGGAGATCGCGAACGCAAGGGGCGCGAACCGTTCGTAGGTCCTGGAGGGCACCAGGGACAACGCGAACATCAGCACAACACCCGCCACACCGAACATGATCTGGCGCAGGAAGTAGAAGAACGCCGAACGGTCCGCGGAAATGGACTCGACGGCCGAGGCCGAGAGCACCATCATCCCGCCCACGGAGAAGAGCAGAATCGCACTGATCGCCAGGGCGTAGTACGAGTGCACCAGGGGCCCGTCCTGGATCCAGTCCCGGAGCCGACGCAGCAGACCCTCACCGACCGGTGAGTGCTCCTGCCAGGGGGCCCGCTCGGTGGCGTGGTCAGGGTGCCGGACGGCGCTGACCGCCCGGGTGCGTGCACGGCCCCGAGGACTCACGACAGGCGCTCCACGAGGTCAGCGACACTTGCGGTGAAGGCCTCGCCACGGTGTACGTAGTCCCGGAACTGGTCCATGGAGGCGGCGGCGGGGGCCAGCAGGACCGTGTCGCCGTCCACCGCCACGCGGTGAGCTTCCTGCACGGCCATTGCCATGACGGCGTCGCCGTCGTGGACGTCCGTCTCCGGGGATGCGGCGGGAATCACGGGAACCCCCGGTGCCGACTGCTCGAGGGCGTCGAGCAGGTTCTGGTTGTCCGTGCCGATCAGCACCACGGCGCGCAGGCGTCCCGCGTGCTTGGCCACCAGCTCGTGGGAGTCCGTGCCCTTGGACAGCCCGCCGGCGATCCAGACCACGGGCTCGAAGGCAGACAGGGACGCGTTGGCGGCGTGCGGGTTGGTGGCCTTGGTGTCGTTGATCCACAGGACCCCGTTGGTCTTGGCCACCGGTTGGATGCGGTGCGCGCCGGGTTCGAAGGCCCGCAGCCCGTCGCCCACCTTGTCCGCGTCGACTCCCGCCGCGCGGGCCAGTGCCGCGGCGGCCAGGGCGTTGGCCACGCCGTGGACGGTCGGAACGGGTTTGATGTCCGTGACGGCGGCGAGTTCCAGCGCCTGGTTCCGCCGGTCGTCCAGGAACGCACGGTCGACAAGCAGGTCCTCCACCACGCCGAGCATGGAGGGTTCGGGGTGCCCCGCCGTGAAGCCGATGGCTCGGCAGCCCTCGATCACGTCCGCTTCCTCGACCATCCGCAGGGTGCGGTCATCGGCCACGTTGAAGATCGCGGCCACCTTGCAGTGCTCGTAGATCCGGGACTTGTCCGCGACATACTCCTCGAAACCGCCGTGCCAGTCGACGTGGTCCTCGGCCACGTTCAGGCACACGGCGGCAAGGGGGGAAACCGAGTACTGCCAGTGCAGCTGGAAGCTGGACAGTTCGACGGCCAGGAGGTCGTAGTCGACGGGGTCCCGCAGGGCGTCCAGGATCGGGGTCCCCACGTTGCCGACCGCGATCGCCTTGAGATCGCCCGCCTGAAGCATGGCCTCCGTCATCTGGACCGTCGTCGTCTTGCCGTTGGTCCCGGTGATGCAGACCCACTCGGCGGTCTTCCGGCCTTCCCGGGTGCGGATCCGCCAGGCCAGCTCGACGTCGCCCCAGATCTGCACCTTGTTCGCCACGGCATCCGCCAGGAGGGACTGGTCGGGCCGCAGGCCGGGCGAGGTGACCACGAGTTCCGCGGGTTGCCCGTCCACCGTGGGCAGGGAGGTCATGGCCTGCTCGCCGAGCAGGACCTCCGCCGCGCCCACGATCTTGAGCGTCTCCGCCTTGGCCCGGGTCTCCTCCGTGTCCTTGCCGTCCACGACCACGACGCGGGCACCCAGCTCGATCAGGGTGTCGGCGGCCGCGAACCCGGAGATCCCGATACCGACGACGACGACGCGCAGACCACCCCAGTCCGCGTCCCAGCTGGTCAGTGATTCCAGCCGCGGATCGTCCAAGAGGGGGTTTGCGTTGTGGGAAGGGATCACCGGAAGGTGCCTCCGTTCGAGATCAGCCATTCGCCGTAGAACACGGCCAGGGCGACGGCCACGAAGAGCCCGGCGATGATCCAGAAGCGGACTACGACCGTGACTTCCTGCCAGCCCTTGAGTTCGAAGTGGTGTTGCAGGGGTGCCATCTTGAAGATGCGCTTGCCGCCGGAGATCTTGAACCACCCCACCTGCAGGATCACCGAAATCGTGATCACCACGAACAGGCCGGCGATGAGCACCAGGAGCAGCTCGGTGTGGGTCAGCACGGCGCAGGCCGCCAGGGCCCCGCCCAGTCCCAGGGACCCCGTGTCCCCCATGAAGATCTTGGCCGGCGAGGTGTTCCACCACAGGAACCCGATCAGCGCACCGATCAGGGCGGCGGCCAACACGGCGATGTCGGAGGGGTCCCGCACGGTGTAGCACAGCCCGTTGCTGGCGGGACCCATCGGATCACCGCACTCGTGCCCGCTCTGCCACAGGCTGATGAGCATGTAGCCGGAGAACACGAAGATCGCAGCTCCGGTGGCCAGCCCGTCCAGCCCGTCGGTCAGGTTCACGGCGTTGGTCGTGGCCGTGGCGATGAGGTTGACCCACACCACGAACAGCAGCACGCCGATGATCACCAGGATCACCGGGCGACCGGAGGTCAGGGCCTCGACGAGCCCGCCGCGCAGCTGCGTGAAGCCCATGTCCAGCTCGGGGATGTCCCGGGTCAGGGACACCACCGTGGAGGCGGGGGTCTTGCCGTCCTCGTCCGGGAACAACAGCGCCAGGATCGCGAACACGGAACCGATCAGGCCCTGCAGCAGGATCTTGCCCTTGGGCGTCAGTCCCAGGTTCTGCTTCTTGGTGATCTTGGTGAAGTCGTCGATCGCGCCCACGAAGCCCATGCCGAGCATGAGGAACAGCGCGAGCAGACCCGAGACGGTGGGTCCGGTCCACTGGCCCGTGGAGAGCCCGACGACGAGGTGCGAGATCAGGTAGGCCACCGTGGCGGCACCCAGGATCGCCACCCCGCCCATGGTCGGTGTGCCGCGCTTGGTCTGGTGACTGGAGGGACCGTCCTCCCGGATGAACTGTCCGTAACCCTGGCGTTCGAGGAACTTGATGAACGCCGGGGTGCCGAAGATCGAGAGGACAAGGCCCAGCAGGGAGGCGACGAGGATCTGGATCACGCGCTCTCCCCCTTCGGTTCGGCTTTGGGATCGGCGTTGACGAAGTCCCCGGCGGACAACCAGTGGTCACCGGCTGCGGAGGTGTCGTTCGTCGCCGCGGGGTCTCGGGTCGCCGTTGGCTCGGCGGCCGCGACCTTGTCGCCCAGGATCTTGAGTCCGGAGGCGTTGGAGGACTTGAAGAGCACGATGTCCCCGGGAGCCAGTTCGCGGGCCAGCAGTTCCTCCGCGGCGTCGGCGTCCTCCACCCAGGTGGCCTCGTTGCCCCAGGAGCCCTCGAGGTGGGCCGCGTTGTAGACCGGCCGCGCCGTGTCTCCGACGGCGACCAGCTTGGAGATGTTCAAGCGCACGGCCTGGCGACCGATCGCGTCGTGCTCCTCGACGGACGAGTCCCCCAGTTCGAGCATTCCACCCAGGACGGCCCAGGTCCGCCGGGCAGGTCGCTGGTCCGTGGGGCGTCCGAGGTCGGCCAGGGTCTGCAGGGCCGCGCGCATGGACTGCGGGTTGGCGTTGTAGGCGTCGTTGATGATCGTGACGCCGTCGGGCCGCTCGGTCCGTTCCATCCGCCAGCGGCTCCCCGCGCCGCGGTTCCGCAGCACGGCGGCGATGTCCTCGGACGGGATACCCGAGACGAACGCGGCCGACGCCGCGGCCAGGATGTTGCTCACGTGGTGGGCGCCGATCAGTCCGGAGACCACCCGGTGCTCCGACCCGTCGGGGAAGTGCAGGGTGAGGCTCGGATGTCCGTCGGCGTCGGTGGTGACCTCCGTGGCGCGCACGCGCGCACCCTTCAGGGGTTCGTCGGCACCCGAGGGTGCTTCCTCGGCCGCGGTGAAGAACACGACCGGCGCCTGGGTCCGAGTGTGCATGGCCCGAACCCTGGGGTCGTCCTCGTTGAGCACGGCCACGCCGTCGCCCCCGAGTGCTTCGACGAGTTCACCCTTGGCCACGGCGATGTTCTCCACGCCGCCGAACTCCCCGGCGTGGGCCGACCCGACGCACAGCACCACGCCGACGTCGGGGCGCACCATCTTGCACAGGTACTCGATGTTGCCGATGTGGGTCGCGCCCATCTCCACGACCAGGTACCGGGTCTGCTCCGTGGCGGTGAACACCGTGAGCGGCACGCCGACCTCACCGTTGTAGGACCCGCGGGGAGCTATCGTGGGGCCCGCGGATTCGAAGATCGCCCGCAGGAGATCCTTGGTGGTGGTCTTGCCCACCGATCCGGTCACGCCGACGACCTTGACGTCGTTGCGGCTCCGCAGGTGGCTGACCACCCACGAGGCCAGGGCTCCCATGGCTTCGACCACGTCCGGAACCTGGACGGCCGGGTACGGACGCCCGTCGTCGTCCTGGACCGGGCGTTCCACCAGAGCCAGCCTGGCACCGGCGGCGACCGCCGTCCCGACGAACCGGTGACCGTCGGTCACCTCCCCCGGCTTGGCCACGAACAGGGTGCCGTCCACGACCTCCCGGGAATCCGTGGTGACGTGGTCGATCACCGGGAGGTCGGCGTCGGTGACGCCGTCGAGACCCAGCAGGGCGCCTCCGGTGATGTCTGCGATTCGGCGTGCGTTGAGTGGGATCACTGGTGTTCCCACCGTCCTTCCTGCATGTCTTCAAGTGCTGCGCGCAACTCGGCGCGGTCGTCAAGGGGGTGGTCCACGCCCGCGATTTCCTGAACGGTCTCGTGTCCGCGGCCCGCCACGATCACCGAGTCCCCGCGGCCCGCCATGCGCACCGCCGAGCGGATCGCGACGGCGCGCGGGGAGATCTCGTGGACCTCCGCGGCCCGGGCCCGCCCGGACTCGATCAAGGCGTGGGCGCCGGCGGCCACCTCGGCGCGGATCGCGGCGGGATCCTCCCCGTGCGGGTCGTCGTCGCTGATGATCACGACGTCTGCCTCCCGGGCGGCGATCTCGCCCATGAGGGGCCGCTTGGTCTTGTCCCGGTCGCCCGTGGCACCGAAGACCAGAATGACCCGGCCGTTGCCCTCGGGCGGGTCGACGGCGGCCAGGGCACGGGCCAACGCGTCCGGGTTGTGGGCGAAGTCCACCACGGCCGTGGGCTCCGTCCCGATCAGCTGCATACGGCCGGGGACGTCAGTGGTCAGGGGGTCGTGCTCGTCCAGGACGCGCTGCAGCAGGTCGAGGTCGACCCCGGAGGCCAGGACCATGAGGGTGGCCAGGGCCGCGTTCGCCACGTTGAACTCGCCCGGCAACCCGGTGCTCACCCGGAGGCTGCGCCCGTCCCTGTGCACGAGCTCGAAGGCGTGGCCGATACCGCGCCGGGTCATCGAATGCAGGGTCCAGTCGGCCCCGCGGCGCTGCGGGCCGCCCTCGCGGTCGGCCACCACGCCACCGCGCATGGCGAACACATCCACGTTGTCCGCGCCGAGCTGCGCACGGGCGTGGCGGGCCATCGCGATGCCCCACTCGTCGTCGTCATCGGCGACGACGACGACGGCCCGGCCGGTGCGTTCCGGCGTGAACAGGCGCGCCTTGACGTCGAAGTAGGCCTGCATGGTTCCGTGCAGGTCCAGGTGGTCCTGCGTCAGGTTGGTGAACCCCGCGACGTCGTAGCGGACTCCGGCAACCCGGTCGAACTCGATCGCGTGGGAGGAGACCTCCATGGAGGCCGCGGTCATCCCGGATTCGCGCATGACCGCCAGCAGTGCGTGCACGGTCGAGGCCTCGGGGGTGGTCAGCTTGGACGGGATCTTCTGGTCATCGGCCAGGATCTCGATGGTTCCGATCAGTCCCGTCGTCTCGCCCAGGGCCCGCAGGATCGAGTTCACGAAGTACGTGGTGGTGGTCTTGCCGTTGGTGCCCGTCACACCGAACAGACCCAGGCCGGTGCCGTCCTGGGGTTGCGAGCCGTAGACGGTGCGGGCCACCGCTCCGAGCTGCGCCCGCGGGTCCTCGACCACGATGACGGGCAACGCGGCCTGCTCACCCAGGATGCGGGCGCCGTCGGGGTCGGTCAGGACGGCGACGGCGCCGGATTTGCGTGCTCCGTCGGCGAAATCGGCACCGTGGAAACGTGCCCCCGGAAGGGCCGCATAGAGGTCGCCCGGTCGGATGGCACGGGAGTCGATGCTGACACCGCTGACACGGAGTTCCGCGGCGTCGCCCGTGCCCTGCAGCCCGGGGAGAAGCTGCCCGCCCGTCAATGAGGCCAACTGCCCCAGCGCGAGCGAAGACACACCTTCCGGCCGCAGCAAAGCTGCGTCCGTGGTGATCTCCGGCGAGTTCTCCATACTCTCCACGTTGTCCTTCCTGACATGCTGCCGGCGTGTGTACCGGCCTCTCCCCCGGCCCGTCTGTGCACGGACTCGGCTCCGGTCAGGACTTCGCCCACCCGTCACCGAGGGGCAAAACGGCGGGGAAGTACCGTTGCGGACTGCAGCCGAGTCTAGCGACCCCGGTCGGGTGCGCGGCGCAGCAGTGAGCGCGCCCCACCATTTCCCTCCGAGCGTTCTTCCCGGAGCCCGACCGCGACCGGTCAGGTCTGACCGGGATCCTCGTTGCGTCCCTCGTCCTTTCCGAAGAACTTGGGCAGCCCTTCCGGCTCGCTGTCGGACGGGCTCACGCCGTAGTGCTTCAGCACCTGGCCCATGATTTCGCTGAACACTCCTGCCGCGCCGATCTCACGGACGTCGCCCTGGGGCCGTTGCAGGGTCACGGCCACCACGTACTGGGGGTCCTCGATCGGGCCGATCCCCGCGAAGGAGGTCGTGAACCCGTCGTAGCCGCCCTGCTCTCCCGGTGCTTCGGCCGTACCGGACTTGCCACCGACCCGGTAACCGTCCACGGCCGCTTCGGGCGCACCGCCGACTGTGACCACGCTCTCCAGGATCTCGCGCACCTTCTGAGCCGTTTCAGCCGAGACCACCCGCACCGGTTCGGCTGCCTCCGACTCCGTGCGGTTCCCCTCGGTGTCGATCACGGCTTGGAGGATGCGCGGTTCGATGCGCACGCCGTCGTTGCCCATGGTCTGGAAGATCGTAGCTGTGCGCAGGGGCGACTGGGACACGCCCTGGCCGAAGAGCACGGTGTACTGCTGGCGGTCGTCCCACGCGGTCCAGTCCGCCAGCAAGCCCGGGGTCTCACCGGGGATCTCGATGCCGGTCACGTCCCCAACCCCGAATTTCTTGAGCCAGCTGTGGCGCTGCTCCGCGCTGAGCTTGCTGCCCACCTCCACGGTCCCGGTGTTCATGGAGTCCGCGATCACGCCCGCAAACGTCCTGTCCTCCGCACCGTGGTTGAAGGCGTCCGTGAACGTCTGACCGTCGATCGTCAGTTCTGCGGGCACCGGCACTTCGCTGAGGGGTTCGATCTTGCCCTCGTTGATCGCGGCGGCTGCGGTCAGGGTCTTCTGGGTCGAACCCGGTTCGACGGCGGCCGCGACCGCGCGGGGGGAGTAGTCGCCTTCGTCATCGGTTCGGCCGGGTTCGTTGGGGTCGACCATCGACGAGTCGGCCAGTGCCAGGACGGTGCCGTCCGAGACCCGGAGCACCACCGCGGTCCCCCATTCCGCGTCGAGTTCCTTGGCCCGGGCCGCCACGGCCTCCTGCGCGTAGTACTGGACGTCGCGATCGAGGGTCAGCTGCACGCTCGATCCGTCAACGGGCAGGGTTTCGTCGTGCGGGGCCACTGGAATGCGCACGCCATCGGCGCTGATCTCGAACACCCGGCTGCCGTCCTCCCCCCGCAGGACCTCGTCCTGGGAGAGCTCGATGCCGGCCAGGGCTTCGTCGTCGCCCCCGATGAACCCGACCACTGAACCCCCCAGAGGCCCGTTCGGGTAGCTGCGCTGGGACACGGGCTCAGCCGTGACGAAGCCCAGTTGCAGATCTTGGATCGAGTTCCACTGCTCCGGTGTGGCCGCCCGGTACAGGTATTCGAAGTTGGCATCCCCGTCCAGCGCGTTTTTCACGTCGTCGTCCTTGACGTGGAGGATGTCCGCCAGTTTCCGGATCGCGTCCAGGACGGTGGTGGTCTCCGAGGTCCCGTCCGGGTGGCGCACGGTCACGTCCGCCACGAGTGTCTGGTCCACCGCGATGTCGTAGCGCTGGATGCTGCGGGCCAACACCGAGCCGTTGCGGTCCAGGATCTCGCCCCGCAACGCGGGAAGTGCCTCGTGCCGCAACCGATCGTTTTCGGCATTGGCCGCGCGCCCGCTCAGGTCGAGGCCCTGGACCCAGACCAGGCGAAGCGCCAGTAGAACCAGGGAGGCAAGACCGATCAGCAGGACGACGAACTCGCGGCGGCTGGTGAGGCGCGCGAATCCGCTGGAGTCACTGTGCCGGTCAGGGTTGTCCGAAGGCGGCTGGGGTGTGTCGCTCATTGCGCGCCCCCGTCCTGAGCATTGCTGTCCTGAGCATTGGCGCCTTGGTCGGCGTTCTGCTCGTCGTTCTGGTCTGTGTTCTGGTCGGTTCCGGGCTGGCCGGCTTCCTGATTCGTCTCTCCGCTCGGAGAAGGGGATGCCGTCTGGCCCGAGGGCTTGCGTTGTTGCGGTGCCGGGATGGACCCACCGTTGAGGTCGACGTCGCCTTCGGCCTCATTGGCGGCCCCGAGTTGCTCGTCGGCCTCGGACTGGGAATTGGGCAGCGCGTCGCGACGCTCGCGGGCGATGGCCGCAGCACGATCGGCCGCAGCTGAGCCGCGCTGAACGGGTTGGTCCACGAGGATCTCGTCGTCCTCGGATTCGGCTGCCGGGACGGGATCGCCGCTGACCTCACCGGAGTTGAGATCCACAACGCCCTCAGAGGTGGAGGGCACCATGCCCTCGTCCCGGGCCGACACCGCCAGGTTCTGCGGCGCCTGGTAGAACTCCAGATCCTGATTGAGGGCTTCGGCCTCCTGCGCCAGGGAGCGTTCCTGGGCGCGCAGCTCGACCAGTCGATACTGCCCGTCACTGACCTTGATGTTCAGCACCAGAATCCCGGCCAGGGTGGCGATGATCGCGAGCATGGCGATGACCGGAGGCATGAACCGGGACCACCGGCGTCGCCGCACCGCGGCCGCACCACCGGCCACTGCCGCTCGCGGTTCCGGGATCCGGGCGAGCAACCCGCCCAGGCCTGGCCGTGAGGTCGACCGTTTCGACGAACCAAACTTCATACCGACGCCCCACTTCGACGTCGACCCACGCGGCCGTGGTCCCCGCGGATGCGTTCCGCGGCACGCAAGCGGGCGGAGGCCGCACGCGGGTTCGCCTCGATCTCCCGGGGAGTCGGGGTGTGGGTGCCCCGGGTCAGGACCTTGAACGTGGGCTTGTGCTCCTCGAGTTCCACCGGGAGCCCCTTGGGCGCCGTCGAAACGGAGCGGGCGGCCAACTCTCTCTTGACGATCTTGTCCTCGAGCGAGTGGTAACTCATGGCCACCACCCGTCCCCCCACGCTCAGCGCGTCCAGGGCACGCGGGACGGCCCGGTTCAAGACGTCCAGTTCCTGGTTGACCTCGATCCGCAGCGCCTGGAACGTCTGTTTGGCCGGGTGCCCCTTCTTGTGCTGGGCCGCCATCGGAACGGCCGAACGCACGACCTCCACGAGCTGGCCGGTCGTGGTCAGCTCGTGCTCCGAGCGGGCGGCGACGACGGCTCGGGCGATGCGGCCGGCAAAGCGTTCCTCGCCCCAGTCACGCAGAATCCGGCGGAGATCGTTCTCCGAATACGTGGACAGGACCTCTCGCGCGGTCAAGGGCGCGGTGGAATCCATGCGCATGTCCAAGGGCGCGTCATAGGAATAGGCGAAGCCACGTTCCCGCTCGTCGAGCTGCATGGAGGAGACGCCGAGGTCGAACAGGATCCCGTCGGCATGATCGAATCCGGCGCTCTCCAGGGCCTCGGGGATCCGGTCGTAGGTCATGTGGACCGGTCGGAACCTGTCACCGAACGGGGCCAGGCGGGCCGTTGCCAATTCCAGTGCGGCGGGGTCCCGGTCCACACCGATCAGGGTGATGTCCGGAAAGCGCTGCAGAATCGCTTCGGAATGGCCGCCCATGCCCAGGGTCGCGTCCACCGCCACGGGGTGCTCCCGCTCCAGCCCGGGAGCCAACAGCTCGATGCACTGTTCGAGCAGGACGGGCACGTGTCGCTGCGACGTGGGGCGCGGTGCGTCCGACATGTCTGCTCCTTCGTGCAGCTGGCTTGAGAATCTGGGGCACGCGCCATTGCATGCGGGTTTTTCGGCAGGGTCAGCTTACTGGCGACAGGCTGGTCAATGACGAACACCGCACCGTGAGCTACGTGACCAGAACCCCGCCCGCTGGCCGTCCCTCGAATCCGGCCTGGCTCAGGGGAAGGTGAGTCAGGACGGTGACGGCGGTGCGGGTGGAGATCTCGCCGCGGAGATCCCGATGCGGTGTTCAACCGCGTACATCGACAGCTATTCGGTTACCTACCGGGGACGCACAGGTGGCCGTTCAGAACAGCCCCGGAATCACTTCGTCCTCCGTGTCGGAGAACGCTGATTCCTGCTCCGCCAGATACGACTCCCAGGCCTGGGCGTCCCAGATCTCAGCTCGCGAACCTGCACCGACGACGGCCAGTTCACGATCAAGACCTGCGTACTGACGAAGCGGGGTCGGGATGGTCACTCGGCCCTGCTTGTCCGGCACCTCGTCAGAGGCACCCGAGAGAAACACGCGGATGTAGTCACGGGCCTGCTTGGAGGACAGCGGTGCCGCCCTCATCTGCTCGTGGACCTTTTCGAACTCCGTGGCGCTGAACACGTAGATGCAGCGCTCCTGGCCTCGCGTGAGCACCAGTCCCTCTGCCAGTTCGTCACGGAACTTGGCGGGAAGGATCAGGCGCCCCTTCTCATCCAGGCGCGGTGAGTACGTCCCGAGGAACATGCACACCACCTTGGTTCGACGAGGATCCTCCTGTTTCTCTCTTCGGCCCCCACTTTACTCCACTTCCCTCCCCGGTCAACCCAAATCGGCGAATTCAGGCCCCGTATGGGACCGGCGTGCGACGCACTCACACCCCATCACCCCCAGCCCTTCCAACGTTTCCGCATGTCACAGGCGTCGCGTCGAGCACAACGGCGGACGAGGGATGAAAGTGGAGTGGCGTGGGGAGCGAAGTGGAGGGGGTGGGCCCAAACCTCTTCGATCGCCTGTTCACGGAACGCGAGGATCGCCAGACACGACGAAACCCCGGACCGTGAGGTCCGGGGTTTCAGCTGCGATCCAAGCCAACTCGCATCGAGTGGGGCGCAAGCGACTCAGGGGCCGCTGGAGCGGCGCTCGTCCCACCGGTCTTCGAGATTGCGCATGAAGTTCGACGACGGCTTGGCCGCCTTGGGCGCGGGTCCCGCGTCGGGTGCGGGATTCCCGCGGACCTCCCCGCGGGGCTTGCCCGACCCACGGGTACTCGCCCAGTAGACCCCGAGGGACATGATCAGGAATCCCGCGACGCCGATCAGCACCGACTTGAGCATGACGCCGCCGAGCACCACGGCAAGGCCGACCACGCCCAAGACGACTCCGAGGACGACGGCCCTCGTGGAGAACGTGGGGCGAACCGGCCGCGCATCCATGTGGCTCGCGAACTGGGGGTCGTCAGCATTGAGCTGCTGTTCGAGTTGCGCCAGCAGCTGTTGCTCTCGCTCGGATAGAGCCACGACGTCCCTCCTATGGCTGTTGGGGCCCGATGTACGCGGGGGAAGGGAATCTTACGCCGTCGGGTGATGTACTCACTAGCCTACCCGTCGGGAACGGCGGAAGAAATGTCGCGCAGACAGTGTGGAGAAAATTGTCAGGCTCCTTATGGACTGTGGGGTTGCGTGTCACGTCGGTTCGCTGTCCTGTCGGCGGTGACCCGTGCCTTTGTGGCCGAGCATCGATGCCGGGCCCAGCCCGACGTCGCCGAACCGGGCGCGGGCCTGGTCCATGGCGGATTCCACTGCGGCCCAGTGCTCCTCGCGGCCGTCCAGGCTCAGTTGCACCGCAGTGTCGTCGTCCTCGAGGGACTCCGCGCGGACCCCGATCAGACGTACGGGGGCGGCCAGGGGCAGTTCCTGTGCCAGGAGTTCGTTGGCGTGGTGGAACAGGTCGTGTCCGGAGGCGAACGGATGCTCCACTGTGCGCGAGCGCGAGATCGTCGAGAAGTCCGACCACCGAAGCTTCAACCCGATCCGACGGGCTCGGAGTCGGTGGGAGCGCAGCCGCGCTGCGGTCCTGTGGGACAGGCCGAGCAGTTCCCTGCGCAGCGTCACCAGATCCGTGACGTCCTCCTCGAAGGTTCCCTCCGCACCGAGGCTTTTTTCCTCCCGCACCGGCGTGACGGGACGGGGGTCATGGCCGTTGGCCAAGGCGTGCAGGTGAGCTCCGGCGGCCGGGCCGAGGAGTCTGGCCAGGGTTGCGGGACTCTGGGCCGCAAGATCGCCGACGTGGTTGTAGCCGGCCGTCTGAAGGATCTGGGCGGTCTTCTGACCCACTCCCCAGAGCGCGCTGACGGGCAGTTGGGCCAGAAAGGCCACCGAGTCGTCATGGTCCACGAGCAACAATCCGTCCGGTTTGGAACGCGTGGAGGCGATCTTGGCCACGGTCTTGGTGGAGCCGATTCCCACGGAGGCCGTCAGGCTGGTGGCCGCCCGGATCCTTCGACGCAGCTCGCGGGCGATGTGTACGGGTGGCCCTAGTCGGCGGACCGCCCCGGACACGTCCAGGAACGCTTCGTCCACGCTGATCTGTTCGACCCGATCAGTGATCTCGTGGAACAGGTCCATGACGGCCCGTGAATAGCGCGGGTACACCCCGTAATGCGGTGTCAGCACCGTCCCCTGCGGGCACAGCGCTCGGGCTCGGGCAAGCGGCATTCCGGACCGGACGCCGAAGGCACGGGCCTCGTAGGAAGCCGACAGGACCACGGACCGGTTGGACTGCGCGGCCACGATGACCGGACGCCCCACGAGTTCGGGATGCTCGAGCAGCTCCACGGCGACGAAGAACATGTCCATGTCCACGTGCATGATCGCGGTACGGCGCCAGGAGGCCAGCTCTCTCTCATTCATTCAGGGCCTCCTTCCGCTCGTCCCACTCGCCCCGCCCGTCGACACCCACCACTACCCGCGTTCCCGGGCAGCCGCGGTCCGGTGCACCGTTGTCCCGCGCGGCTCGTCTACGCTGAATCCGGTACGCCGATCATCAGGCCGGTTGGTCAAGCACCACCGAGCCACCCGCAGCGCGTACGGTCACGTACCGACAAGGAGCCGCCGTGTCTCACGACAGCATCGCATCCCCGGCAGACACCGCAACGGTGCAGGCCGAGACCCAGGCCTTCCTGGCCGGACTGACGCGAACGCTGGACACCTGGTTCCAGCAGCAATCCGCGGGAGCCGCAGACATCTCCGAGGCCGCGGTTCCCCTGGTCGAGTCCATCTCGGCGCTGTCGACGGGCGGCAAACGGCTGCGGGCACAGTTGTTGTACTGGGGGTGGCGCGCAGCCGGCAAAGCCGCTGATTCCACGGTTCCGCTCGAAGCTGCCGCCGCGCTTGAACTGTTCCAGACCGCGGCGTTGATCCACGACGACGTGATCGACCGGTCGGCCACCCGACGCGGCATGCCGAGCACGCATGAACGCTTCTCCTCACTGCACACTGAGCGGCGGTGGGAACAGGACCCCGCGCACTTCGGTTCCTCGGCCGCGATCCTGACCGGGGACCTGGCACTGACCTGGTCGGAGCAACTGTTCAACCTGGCCGTGGAACACGCAGGGCATCCGTCGGGGGCCGCCGAGGACTTCGCCACGATGCGCACCGAGGTCATGATCGGGCAGTACCTCGACATCCACGCTGAGGTCGCCGGGCCCGATGTACCCCGGGACCAGGCGGTTCAGCGCGCACTGGACGTCCTGCGGTACAAGTCCGCGAAGTACTCGGCCGAACACCCCGTTGCCCTGGGCATGTTGTTGGCCGGGGGTGATCCCGACCTCGTGCGCGCTGGCCGCGCCTTCGCGTTGCCCCTCGGGGAGGCCTTCCAAGTGCGCGACGACGTCCTCGGAGTCTTCGGGGACCCCGCGACCACGGGCAAACCCGCCGGTGACGACCTGCGCGAAGGGAAGCGCACGGTCGTCATCGGGTTGCACTTCGAACGGGCCGACCGGGCGGATGCCGAGGTCGTCGCCAACTCGCTGGGTCAGCAGGACCTCTCGGAGGTCCAGGTCCGAGCTGCGCAGGAGGCGCTACGGCGCAGCGGCGCCCTCACGGCCACGGAGGACCTGGTGGAGCGGTTGACCGCGGACACGTTCGAGGCACTCGACCAACTACCCGTGGGTCCGGTGGTCCGCACGGCCTTCCGAACCATTGCGCAGGCGGCGGTCCGACGGGACCGCTGACGTCACCAGGCCATGGCCTGGGCGCGCCGACGCACCTCCGTCTTGCGTCCGGCACGCAGGAGGTCCACGGGCCGTCCCGGCAGTGACTCATCGGGTGTGAGCAGCCAGAGGGCGGACTCAAGATCCGAGAATCCGGCGTCGCGAAGGACGGAGATCGTTCCACGCAGCGAATCGAGCGGCTTGCCGTCCACTGTGAAGATCGCGGGAATCCGCCGCACCCCGTCCGTCGGGTCACGGAAGGCCAGGACGGCCCCGTCGTCGACCAGGGCGTGGACTCGGGTCACGATCACGTCCAGGGCTTCGGCGATGTCGGGGATGGTGGTCCATTCCTCGACCAGCGCCGACAACTGGGCGAACTGTTCGGGGGTGGGATCGGCTTCTTGATGCGTGGACTTCTTCACGCCATCAGAGTGCCACGAGCGCAGGTCCGATGCACAAGACGCGCCCTCGGGTGCCTGTGTGTCCCGTCCGACTCATGGGCGACTCGCGTGCCCTCCTGCTCGTCGGAGGGGATTCAGCCGGGTAGCCTCGGGGCCGCGGCCAGAACTTCCCCCTGGTCGTTCCCCAAGTCCCCCCGAGGTCATCTCGATGCACCGCACCAACGAGGGCCAGGTTCCGCACGACGGCACCCCGGCCGCGGACACTTCGTCACGCCCCCACAAGCTCGCCGCCGCACGAACGGCGACAACCATGGCGGCCTTGGCCGCACTGGGACTGACCGGAGCACCGGCCGCCCACGGTCAGCCGGCCGCCGAGCACCCCACGCCGACGCACAACGAGTCCCGCCCCGATGGGCCCGTTCGGACCGTCATGCCGGGCGACTCGCTGTGGTCCGTGGCCACGACCAACGGCATCTCCGTCGAAGAGCTCATGGAACTCAACGACCTCTCGGGAGACGCCGCACTAACACCCGGTCAGCACCTGCGCCTGAGCGAACCGGAGGCCAAGTCGCAGCGCGGAGAAGACCGTCCCCCTGAACGGGTGCAGGCCGATGCCGCCGCCTCTCCCGAACCAGCTGGGCACAGCGCCTCCCCTGCGCCCGCGTCGCCCAAGGGCGACGCCGCTGACTCCGTGCGACACGAGGTCACCGCCGGTGACTCCCTCTGGGACCTCGCGCTGCGCCATGACGTCACCGTGGCCCAGATCATCGAGACCAACGACCTCGACTTGAGTGCGGGACTGCGACCGGGCCAGGTCCTGCAGATCCCGGCAGCACCCGCGACTGCAGCGCCGGTCTCCCGGGAACGGTCCGAGCCGAAGGCCGCGCCGACGGACCAGGGCACCGCCGCCCGGACCGCGCACACGGATTCTCAAGCCCGGACGGGCAAGGACGACGGCGGGGACGCGGATGCGGACGAGGTCCGCAACAACTTCCCCGGATACGACTACGACGACGCCACCGTGGCAGCCGCCAACAGGAGCCTGGAACAGCTGCGCGAACGACCGGCGGTCCCGGCCGAGGACATCCAGGCCATGGTCCGTTCGACCGCGCAGGAGATGGGCGTCGACCCCGCATTGGCGCTGGCCCACGCGCAGCAGGAGTCGGGATTCAACCACCAGGTGGTCTCCCCCGCCAACGCGATCGGCACCATGCAGGTGGTCCCTTCGGCGGGCGAATGGGCAGAGTCCCTGGTGGGCCGCGACCTGGACCTCATGGACCCGCAGGACAACATCACGGCGGGCGTCGCCATCATCCGGGCCAACTCGGAACGGGCGGACGGTCAGGACGAGGCGATCGGTGCGTACTACCAGGGCCTGCACGGCGTCCGCGAGTACGGCATGTACTCGGACACCAAGGACTACGTGTCCGACGTCAAGTCCAAGCTCAAGCTCTGGAGCTGACCACCGGCGGCCACTGACCTGCGGAGCCAACCTGCACGTTCGCGCTGAATGTGGTCACAGGTACGCATCCTTCGAGCTCGCCACGAGCACCCTGTCTTAGGGTTGTCATGTGCAAAGTTCTCACGAAGACCACCTGACCGGCATGGTGCTGGACGGCCGGTACACCGTGGGGCCACGGATGGCCCGCGGTGGCACGGGTGGTGTCTACCGTGCCGTGGACGAACGTCTGGACCGCACGGTGGCGGTCAAGATCATGCACCCCCATTTGACGGAGGACCCCGATTTCGTGGGGCGATTCGCCCGGGAAGCACGAGCGGCCGCGCAGTTGTCGCACCCCAACGTGGTGGCGGTGCTGGACCAGGGCCGGACCGACGACGGCCTGGTGTTCCTGGTCATGGAGTTCGTGGAGGGCGGCACCTTGCGCGACGTCCTCAACCGCAAGCGGTTCCTGACCCCCGATCAGATGTTCCAGGTGCTCCGGCCGCTGCTGGCCGGCCTGGCCAGTGCCCACGCCGCGGGCCTGGTCCACCGGGACATGAAGCCCGAGAACGTCCTCATGCGACCCGACGGCACGGTCAAGGTCGCGGACTTCGGTCTGTCTCGGGGTGCGGATCAGCACACCGCCACCGGGCCCGTTCTTGGCACGGTGGCCTACGCGGCACCGGAGCTGGTCAAGGAAGAACCGGTGGACGCCCGCTCGGACGTGTACTCCGTGGGGATCATGGCGTGGGAAATGCTGGCCGGGAAGCGGCCCTTCCAGGGCAACCCCTGGATGCTGGCCCGTGCCCACGCCGAGGACTCGGTTCCTGATCTCTCCGGTGTGGTCTCCGGGTTGGCTCCCGAGATCGCCTCCGTCGTCCGGCAGTGGACGGCCAAGGCTCCCGGTGACCGGCCGGACGACGCGGCGGGCATGGTGGTCCAGCTGGGGCAGTTGGCCACCACTCTCGATCCCACCGCGCTGCATCACGTTCCCGTCGGGTGGGAGCAGGGCCCGGGGCCGATCGCACCGGTCCTGGAGGACCCTGGCGCCTCCGTGCTGCCCGATTCCGCCCCCGCGACCGGCCCGGTCGAGGAACTCCGGAGCGAGGGACCCCTGGTCACCGACGACGCCGCCACCGAGGCGCTGCCGGCCGCAGCCGCCAACGCTGCGCAGGGACCCGCCACGGAAGCGCTCCCGGCCACCACCGCCTCCGATGCCGCATCCGGCACCGCGCAGGGCCCGGCCACGGAGGCGCTCCCGGCCGACCGGACGAATGCGGGACCAGGACCGGTTTCGGCCGTTGCCTCGGCCGGTGCTACGGCCGGTGCCACGGCGTCCTCCGTGGGCGCAGCCGAGCGGCCCGGCAGCCGCAGGCCCGGTGGGTACGCGCACGGGCAGTTGGGCATGTTCGACGACACGACGGACATCACCGATCTCACGACGGGCTCCGCCCCTGCAGCGGCCCCCGGGCACACGCGTGGCGGGGACGGCAGCAGTGGGGCTGCCGGAAGCGGTGCGACGAGCACGTCCTCCGGCGGCGCTCCTGGCAGGTCTGCCTGGGGAACACTCGCGACCACGCTGCGCGGTTCCGGCTCCCCGACTCTCGACGAATCGGGGCGGCTGGTGGAGACGCCGTCCTCGGATCCGACCCGACCCACCGTGCACCTCATCCGGTTCCCCGCCCTCACGGTGGTGGTCTCGCTGGCCGTCACGGCCCTGCTGGTCGCTCTGGTAGCGTTCCTGGGCTGGCTGCTGGGCTCGGGAAGCTTCCGAACAGCGGTGGTCCCCACGGTCCAGGGCACGTCCTCCGAGCAGGCCCAGACGATGATCGAGGACGAGGGCTTCGGCAACATCCGCGTCTACGAGGAGGCCAATGCGGAGGTCGCCGCCGGAACCGTCATCGGCACGACACCCGATGAGGGCACGGAAATGCGTGTGGGCGAGCAGGTCTCCGTGCTGGTGTCCAGCGGTCCCGCCCAGGTGTCCGTACCCTCGCTCGAGGGTCTGACCGAGGACGAAGCGAGGTCCCGGCTGGACGAGGCCGGACTGTCCGCGGGCAGTGTTGCCACGGAGTTTTCGGACTCCCCCGAGGGCACGGTGCTCTCGGCGTCGCCGGCCGAGAGCACGCAGGTGGAGGAAGGCTCCTCCGTGGACCTCACCCTGTCGGCGGGGTCGGAACCCACGGAAGTTCCCAGCGTGGTGGGCTCGACCGTGGAGGACGCCACCTCAGAGTTGGAAGACCTCGGCTTCACGGTCGAGCGGGAGGACGTCGCCGGGGCCCGGATGGGACGCGTGATCAGTCAGTCCCAGGACGGGACGACGATCACGCTTCAGGTCATCTGAGCCCGCCGCAGCCCCCGGCAGCCACGGCCACCGAGGCTGCCGGAGCCTTCGCCGCTCAGTGCTCCCGGGCCAGGTAGCCCGCCACCAGGAACGCGATTTCCAGGGACTGCATGTGGTTCAGGCGCGGATCGCACAGCGTCTCGTACCGGTCGGCGAAGTGCGCTTCCTCCACCGCGGTGGCACCCCCTAGGCACTCCGCGACGTCGTCGCCGGTCATCTCCACGTGCAACCCACCGGGGTGGGACCCGATGGCCTGATGGACCTCGAAGAACCCGCGGACCTCGTCCACGACGTCGTCGAAGTTGCGGGTCTTGAACCCCGACGGGGTGGACACGGTGTTGCCGTGCATGGGGTCGGACACCCACACGACCTTGGCCCCGGAGCCTTCGACCGCTTCCACGACCCGCGGGAGGTTCTCCCGGATCTTGGTCGCGCCCATGCGGGTGATGAAGGTCAGGCGACCGGGTTCGCGCTCCGGATCGAGTTTGTCGATCAGTGCCAGGGCGTCCTCGGGCGTGGTGCTCGGGCCGAGCTTGACGCCGATGGGGTTCTGCAGGCGGGAGAGTAGGTCCACGTGGGCGTCGTCGAGCCCACGGGTGCGCTCACCGATCCACAGGAAGTGGCCCGAGGTCCCGTAGGGGCGGTGCGTGCGGGAGTCGATGCGTGTCAGAGCCCGTTCGTAGTCGAGCAACAGTGCCTCGTGGCCCGTGAACAGTTCGGTGGTCTTGAGGCCGTCGAAATCGGCGCCGCAGGCCTCCATGAACTTCACGGCCCGGTCGATCTCCCGCGCCATGGATTCGTACCGCGAGTGAGCCGGGTTGGAGGCGAAGCCCATGTTCCACGAGTGGACGTGCCGCAGGTCGGCGAATCCACCGCCCGTGAACGCACGGATCAGGTTCAAGGTCGACGCCGACGTGTGGTAGCCGCGAACCATGCGCTTGGGGTCGTGGACACGGGCTTCCTCGGTGAAGTCGAAGCCGTTGACCATCTCGCCGCGGAAAGTCGGGAGGGTCACGCCCTCACGGGTCTCGTCGTTCGAGGACCGCGGCTTGGAGAACTGCCCGGCCATGCGCCCCATCTTGACGACCGGCATGGACGCGCCGTAGGTCAGGACGGCCGCCATCTGCAGGAGGGTCTTGACCCGGGCGGTGATCTTGTCCGCGGTGGCGCCCTCGAAGGTCTCCGCGCAGTCGCCGCCCTGGAGGAAGAACGCGCGTCCTTCGGCGACCTCGGCCAGACGGGCCTTGAGAGTGTCGACCTCGCCGGCGAACACCAGCGGGGGGACGGTGGAGAGTTCCTTGATGCTGGCCGCGAAGTCCGGGTGTTCGCTCCATGTGGGCTGCTGGTCGATGTTCAGGTCCCGCCACTGGTCCAGCCCGTACGTCTCAGCGGTGGGCTTGGGGCCCGGCTGGAACGGCAGTTGTGCGGTGTCTACGGAAACCTGAGTCACGGTGATGTGTCCTTGCTTTGTTGCGGCCTTCGGGCCGCGGTGTCCTGCGCCTCGGCGCGCTCCTGGCGCGCGGTTCTACGCTACCGCAGTGCGGTGGACCCGTTCGCCACCGTCCCGGCCCGCACTGCCGACGGGCGCATGCGTCCAGGAGATCGGCCGGTCACCGGCCGGTGCCGGGGTCCTTCGCCAACTTCCGCTTGACGTCGGCGGCGTAGGCGTCCACGTACTCCTGGTCGGAGAGCTTCTGGATCGCCTCGACGATCTCGTCGGTGATCCGACGGGCCACCTCTCGTTCGTCGGAGCGCTGCCGCAGGTCCGAGAAGTCAAGGGGCTCACCGAAGATCGTGGTCACGCGGAAACCGTTCTTCTGCCGCCACGGGGCGGGGAACGGGGTGCCCAGGGGCTGTACGACGTCCGTGCCGATCATGGCGATGGGAACCACAGGTGCGCCGGATTCGAGGACCAGCTTGGCCACACCGATCTTGCCCTTGTAGAGCCGCCCGTCGTGCGAGCGGGTGCCTTCGGGGTAGATCCCCAGCAGCTCCCCTTCGGCCAGCTTCTTGCCGCCCGCGGACAGCGACGCCGCGGACTTCTTGCCGCCGGAGCGGTCCATGGGGATTTGGTTGATGGCGCGGAAGAACTCTCCGACCACCCGCCCCTTGAGGCCCTTGCCCGTGAAGTACTCGGACTTGGCCAGGAAGAAGATCTGACGTTGGACCGCGATCGGCATGAAGATGTGATCCGCCGCGGAGAGATGATTGCTGGCCAGGATGGCCGGGCCACTGGTCGGGACGTTCTCCGCGCCCACGACCTTGGGGCGGAAGATCAAATTGACGAACGGGGCGACCACCCAGTCCTTCAGGAACATGTAGACCATGTGGCCCGCACTCCTCCGGCTGACGAAATGACGACGCCGAGCCCAGTTCTGGCGGAGTCGGCGGTGGAACCGTGGAGCGATTCCGCTGAAGTATCTCATGTGCGAGCCCCCGCCCGGACCGACACACGGGTTGCGCTCCGGGTGGACTCACCCCCCTGCGGAGGCGAGTCATGTGACGCCGTCCGGAGCCCGGCAATGAGAGCATTGCCGCATGACACTCAGCGCTCCTGATCCGGGGAATTCTGCGCTCCCGTCGGAGCAGGACCCACGCATCGGATTCACCGTCCCCGCCACCCCCGTCGAGGGCCAGTCTCGGGCCGGGGTGTTGGTCCTGCATGGATTCACGGGATCCGTGTACTCCGTTCGTGACTGGGCGTTGAGCCTGACCCCCGAGCACTCCGTGTCCGCACCGGCCCTCCCGGGTCACGAGGGCTCCTGGGAGGACCTCGCCGACACCACGTGGCAGGACTGGTACGCCGCCGCCGCACGGGAACTCGATGCCCTGCGCGAGCGCCACGAACGCGTGGTGGTGGCCGGGTTGTCCATGGGCGGGGCGTTGGCCCTGCGCCTGGCCGAGACCCGACCGCAGGACGTGGACGGCGTTGTCGTCGTGAATCCGGCACTGTCCCTGCGCAATCGTGCGGCACGGACGGCAGGCGTGGTGCGCAGGTTCGTCGGCTCCACGCCGGGCATCGGCAACGACGTCGCCAAGCCCGGGGCGAACGAACACGCCTACGAACGCACGCCCGTGGCGGGTGTGGCGCAACTGAACCGGCTCATGGCGGTGACCACCCGGGGGCTCGGACGGGTGGAGGCCCCGGTCCTGGTCCTGCGTTCCCGCCAGGACCACATCGTCTCCGACCCCTCCCACGAACGCATCATGCGCGAGTGCAGCGGGCCCGTCGAGACCGTGATCCTGCCCAACAGCTACCACGTGGCGACATTGGACCACGACGCCCCGACGGTGAACGCGCGCACCCGGGGATTCGTGTCGGCGGTGGCCTCCGGGATCTGCCCGATCACGGGCACGCCCCTGCCCCAGAAGGGGAACGGCCACCGTGACTGAGCCCCGACGCGACCCGGAGGCCGACGACCTGACCTGGCAGGAGATCGTGCGTCACCTGCGCGATCCGGAGCAGGACGCACCGGACCAGGAATCTCAACTGCAGTACGCACCGGGACCGGATGCCCCCGGACAAGACGCACCCGGACAAGACGCGCCGTTGCCGGAGGACGACGAGGACTGGCAACCTCCGGATCCCGGACGTGTCACGGCGGGCATGAGCCCGGGCGCCGTGACAGCCTGGAGTGTCCTCGCCGTGGTCCCCGTGGTGCTGCTCGTACTCGGTCTCCTGCTCGACGGGCTCCCGTGGTGGCTGTGGTTCCCGGGCCTGACCGCCGTGATCACCGCGATCGTCGTCCTGCTCGGTGGGCTGCCGGAGGAACGCGACGAGAACGACGACGGCGCCAGGGTCTGACCCCGCCGCCACAAAACCCTTTGACGTGCCCGCCCCGACCATTCCCAGGAGCCTCCCCGTGCGCAGCGCATCGGTCCCCGCACTCGTCGAGCGACTGACCCATGACCGCATCACCGACCTGCTTCAGCGCCAGGCGACCTCACCGGCGGACCCCGTCCTCTACGAACGTCTCCCTCCCCTGGGCCCCGGTGTTGCCGTGCGCGCCTCCGACTTCCGGGCGGAGGTGATCGCCGTGGCCAAGGGCCTGGTGGCCGCCGGGATCGAACCGGGTGACAGGGTGGGCATTCTGGGACGCACGCGCTACGAGTGGACGTTGGTCGATTTCGCCGTGTGGTGGGCGGGTGCGGTCTCCGTGCCGGTCTACGACTCCTCCTCCCACGCCCAGATCGCCTGGAACCTCATGGACTCCGGCGCTCGGGCGATCTTCGTGGAGAACGAGAAGCTGGAGACCGCCGTCCGCGACACCGCGCGTGAACTGCAGGACGGGAGCCTGGACGCGTTGGGCAGCGCACTGCCGACCGAGCCGCTCGAGGCCGCGCAACGTGTGTGGCGCATGGACGGCACGGGCACGTCCTTGGCGGAGCTCGTTGCCCTGGGCAGCACGGTCTCCGACGAGGACCTGGAACGACGACGAACCTCCCGGGCCCTGGACGACACCGCGACGATCGTCTACACCTCCGGGACCACGGGTCCGCCCAAGGGATGCGAGCTGACCCATCGGAACTTCATCTCCCTGTGCGAGAACGTCCAGCCGTATCTGGCGGAGGTCGTGCACGCGGGGGCCAAGACCGTGCTCTTCCTGCCGCTGGCGCACGTGTTCGCGCGGATGGTCGAGGTCCTGGCCCTGCACTCCGGGGTGATCCTCGCCCACACGGCGGACGTCAAGAACCTGACCACGGATCTCCAACGAGTGCACCCGTCCTTCATCCTCGCGGTCCCGCGCGTTTTCGAGAAGATCGTGATCGGGGCGCGCATGCGGGCCCAGGATGGCGGAAAGCTGCGGTCGTGGCTGTTCAACCGGGCCGTCACCACGGGTGAGAAGTGGTCCCGGGCGCAGGTCGGCCGCCGCGTTCACCCGGTGCTGGAGGCTCGGCACCGCCTCTACGACCGACTGGTCTACGCCAAACTGCGCGAAGCGATGGGTGGGGACGTCCGGTGGGCGATCTCCGGTGGCGCCGCCCTGAGCGAATCGCTGGCACACTTCTTCCACGGGATCGGCGTCTACGTCGTCGAAGGCTACGGGCTGACCGAGACCACGGCGCCGATCGCGGCGAACACCCCCACCCTGGACGCGTTGGGCACCGTGGGGCTGCCCCTTCCGGGCCACGAGATCCGTCTGGCCGACGACGACGAGATCCAGGTCAGGGGTCCGCACGTCATGGCCTGTTACCACGGCCGCCCCGACCTCACGGCCGAGGCCCTCCAGGACGGGTGGTTTGCCACGGGGGACCTGGGCGCCATGGACGACCGTGGGCTGCTGCGGATCACCGGGCGCAAGAAGGAAATCATTGTCACGGCGGGCGGCAAGAACGTGATTCCGGAGCAGCTGGAGGCTCCCATCCGGGCCACGGCCATGGTGGGCCAGTGCATGGTCGTGGGTGAGGGACGTAAGTTCGTGGCCGCCCTGATCACGCTGGACCCGGAGACGCTGCCGCACCGTTTGGAACACCTGGGCCTGGACCGGAACCTGACTCCCGCTCAAGCTGCGCTGGAGCCCAAGGTCGTCGCCCACCTTCAGGAAGTCGTCGACCAGGCCAACCGGAAGGTCTCGACCGCCGAGAGCATCCGTGCCTTCGAGATCCTCCCGACCGACCTCACCGTGGAGTCCGGGCACCTCACACCGTCCTTGAAACTCCGCCGGGACGACATCCTGCGGGACTTCGCCGACGTCGTGGAGGATCTGTACTCGCGGCCCGCTCCCCCGGTCAGGCAGGGGTCCGAGACCCTGGCCAAGCTGGAGTCCTCGTTCGAGAACTCCTTGGAGAGACTTCGTGAGCTCAAGGACGTACGAGAGCTGAAGGACCTTCGCGAGCTGCGCGACCGAGGCTCGGAGCGAGACGTTTAGTGCACGCTCCCCGACGTCCCGCCGGTTCCTCGCCGTCGCCCGCCCGCCTGCGCGTCGCGCGCGTCGCCGCCTCCGGCTTCTTCCTGGTCAACGGTGCCGTGTTCGCCAACCTGCTGCCCCGGATGCCGGAGATCAAGGACGCCTTCGGTCTGACCGACACGGCCTACGGTCTGCTGGTGATCGCCTTCCCGATCGGTTCGATCGCCGCCGGAATGGCACCGGCCCCGCTGCTGCGCCGTTTCGGCTCGGCCCGGGTGGCCGGCGTCGGTTCGGTCCTGTTGGCTGCGCTCGTGGCCGCCGCGGGTGCGGTGGGGGCAGTGGGTGGAGGTGCGGCGATGCTCCTGCTGTACGCCGTGCCGATCGTCCTGGCCGGTGTGCTCGACGCGATCGTGGACACCGCCCAGAACGCCCAGGCCATCTACCTCCAGAAGACCATGGGCCGGTCGATCCTCAATTCCATGCACGCCCTGTGGAGCCTGGGCGCCATGGTGGGCGGTGTGATGGGTTCCGCCGCCGTGGGGGCCGGCCTTGCCCTGCCGCTGCACCTGGGGGTCAGCGGCGCCGTGTTCTCCGTCCTGGCCCTGGTCTGCCAGCGCTTCGCACTCACCCCTGAGGAGGTCCGCGCCGTCCAGCGGGTGCAGGGCCGGGCCACACCGGAACCTGCCGACGACGCCCCCGCCGTCCAGGCCCCCTCCACGGAGCCGAGCACGACCACCGGGCGCCTGACCTCACGCAACCGTGCGATCGGGATCGTGGTCCTGATCGGGATCATCGCGATCGCCGGGGCCATGATCGAGGACCTGGCGATGAACTGGTCCACCCTGATGCTCGCCCGTGTGCTGGACGCACCGGCGTCGTTGGCGGGCATGGGGCTGGTGGCCATGATGGCCGCTCAGTTCCTCGGACGCCTCCTGGGCGACCGCATGACCGACCGGTTCGGCCGCGTCCGCATGGCGAAGCTCGGCGGAACCCTGTCCGCCGTCGGGCTGTGCGTGGTCGCGTTGGCCCCGGTGCCCGCGGTGGCGGTCGTGGGCTTCGCGGTGGCGGGCTTCGGCTGCGCCACGTTGGTGCCCTCGGCCTTCCACGCGGCCGATTCCGTTCCGGGGTTGCGCCCGGGCACGGGCCTGACCTTGGCGGGCTGGCTCCTGCGGGCGGCCTTCCTGTGTGTGTCGCCGTTCGTGGGCGCCGTCTCCGACGCCGTCGGGCTGCGCCTGACGATCCTGGCCGTACCCCTGGTGGCCCTCATCTCGGTCCTGATCGCAGGGGTGCTCAAGGACCGCGACGACGACGCCCCGCAGCAGGCCGCGACGACCTCCTGACGCCCCGCACCCGCTGGTCAGTCCAGCTCCAGCCCCAGCAGGGCGTTCTCGACCACTTCCGTGAGCGACGGGTGGATCCAGTACTGACCGCGGGCGATCTCTTGCACGGTCTGTCCCGTGCTCATGGCCTGGATCAACGGCTGGATCAGGATGGAGGCGTGCGCGCCGATCAGGTGGGCACCCAGCAGCTGGCCGGTCGCCGGGTCAGCAATCACCTTGCAGATCCCGGTCCGGTCCTCCATGGCCCACCCGTAGGCCACGTCACCGAAGGCCTGCGACTTGACGGCCACGCGTCCGTGTTCCTCCCTGGCCTGGTCCTCCGTGAGACCGACGGAGGCGATCTCCGGGTGGGTGAACACGGCGGCGGGGATGAACCGGTGGTCCGCGGCCACCGGGTCCTCGGGGTGGACGACGTTGTGCGCCACGACCCGCGCTTCGTGATTGGCCACGTGCTTCAGCTGCGCCGGGGAGCAGATGTCGCCGAGAGCCCACAGTCCTTCCACGACGTTCCCATCCGTGTCGAGAACCCGCTGGTACTCGTCCACCCGCAGCAGGCCACTGTCCTGGTCGACCCCCAGGCCGGCGGCCGCCGGATCCAAGAGGTCCGTGTTGGGGCGACGTCCGGTGGCCATCAGGACGACGTCCGCCACGTCCTCTCGTGTGTCGCCTTGTCCGGCGGAAGATCCGGACCCACCCGGACCGGTGTCCCCCGGGGCGCCGTCGTCCTGCGAGGTGCGGGTCGAGCGCACGGTGACGGTCCCGTCGGCCTCAGGAAGGATCGCTTCCGGGGTCCAGCCGAGGTGCAGGTCCCACTGGTTCTCCGCGGCTTCGCGGAAGCGCTCGGCGATCTCCCGGTCCTGTCCGCGAAGGAGGCGCTCGGACCGGTTCAACTGCGTCACGTGCGCGCCGAGTCCGTGGAAGATGTGCGCGAACTCGGCCGCGATGTAGCCGCCGCCCACGATCACCACGCGGGCAGGCCGCTCTGGCAGGCGCATCACGGTGTCCGAGGTGTGCACCTGCGGCAGATCCACACCGGGCAGATCCGGGAGTTCGACCCGCGACCCGGAGGCGATCACGATCTTGGGAGCCGTCAGTTCCTGCCCGGAGTCCGTGACCAGGGTCTTCGGCCCCGTGAAGCGGACATGCTCCTGGTACACCGTGACGTCGGGCAGGGACCGCCGGTAGTCCAGGCCGCCTTCGGAGATCGCATCGATCCGCCCGAAGATGCGGTCCCTGATCGCAGGCCAGTCCACCTCCGCCGCGTCTGCGTCGAGGCTCACGCCGAGGGGACCCAGTTCCCGTGCCGACTGGACGACTTCGGCGGGGTAGACATACATCTTGGTGGGAATGCAGCCCACGTTCAGACAGGTGCCTCCGAAAGTGCCGCCGTCGATGATGGCAACGTCCAAGCCCTCGTAGTCGGGCCCGAGCAGGGAGTTGCCCGAACCGGATCCGATGATGATCACGTCGTGTGCGCGCATTCGATCATCCTAAATCCGCTGACTCTCCGGGGCGGCCACACGGTCTGATCTGCAGCTACTGGCTAAACTGGCGACCGCCTCCCCCGTCGTCGAAACCTCCCGAAGGACACCGTGCAGATCGTCAGCATCTCCAGCCTCAAAGGCGGAGTCGGCAAATCCTCCGTCGCCCTGGGCCTGGCCTCCGCGGCCCTCGACAACGGCCTCCGCACCCTGGTGGTCGACCTGGATCCGCACGCCGACGCGACCACGGGCCTCGGCGTCCATGCTCCGTCGCGGAGCACCGTCGGTCGGGTCCTGGCGAAACGCGGCAAAGCGGGGGCGCTGGGTGGCATCACCGTGGCCTCGCCCTGGCCGGAGGTCGAGAATTCACCGGCGTGGTCCCGCGGGAACCTGGACGTGGCACCGGGCTCCTCCCAGTCCTCGCACTTTGACCGGGCAACCTACAAGGGCTCGGAACTCGATCGGTTGAGCCGCGCACTGACCGGGCTGGAGTCCAGGTACGACCTGGTCCTGGTGGACTGCCCGCCCAATCTGAACGCCTTGACGCGCATGGCCTGGGCCGCTTCCGACAAGGTGCTGTCCGTCGCGGAGCCGTCCCTGTTCTCCGTGGCGGGAACGCAGCGCACCATGACCGCGATTGCCCAGTTCGAACGCGGTTCCCGATGGGCTGTGGACTCCGCGGGCGTGGTGATCAACAAGGTCGACATGGACTCGTCCGAGCACCAGCACCGGGTCCGCGAACTCAACGAATTGTTCGGACACCTGGTGGTGGATCCCGTGATCCCGGAGCACCCCGTCTGGCAGCGTGCGCAGGGTGCGGCGTGGCCGATTCACCGGTGGCCGGGTGATGACGCCCTGGATATGGCGCAGCGCTTCTCCACGATCGTGCGGGGGCTGGTCAACAGCGCGAAATGATCCCGCTACGCCGCCGTCGTCGGACAACGACGACGGCGGCCGCGGGTGGCCGTGTTGGGGTCAGGAAACGTTCTTCTGGCGACGGGCGCGCCGTGCGGAGAGCTCGTCCCCGGGGGACTCCGTCTCCTCGCCGTCCCCGCTGGCTTCGGGGAGGCTCGCAAGGCTGCCTTCGACCTCACGCCACACGCGACCGACGGCGATGCCGAACACGCCCTGACCGCCCTGGACCAGGTCGATGACCTCTTCCTGGGACGTGCATTCGTAGACGGAGGCACCGTCGCTCATCAGGGTCAGCTGGGCCAGGTCCTCGATCCCGCGTTCACGCAGGGCGATGACGGCCGAACGGATCTGCTGCAGGGACACACCGGTGTCCAGCAGACGCTTCACGATCTTGAGGACCACGATGTCCCGGAAACTGTAGAGGCGCTGCGATCCCGATCCCTTGGCGCTGCGGACCGTGGGCTCCACGAGCTCGGTGCGGGCCCAGTAGTCGAGCTGGCGGTAGGTGATGCCCGTGACCTTGCAGGCCGTGGCACCGCGGTACCCGACGGTGTCGTCCAGCACCTGTCGCTCGTCGTCGAAGAGCACCCCCTGCGTTCCTCCGGTGAGTGAGGTGAAAACAGGCAGTGTCAGTTCTTCGGCAAGCGGAGCATCGACGTGATCGGTGTCCTTCACGCAGGTCCTCCCGGCCTTGGGCGCCGCCCCGGAGGGACAGCGGAATGTGCAGATCGTGGTGTAGAGCAGAGGGTTGTCGGTCCAGCTTCCCTGGCAGGCCGTTCCATGTCCTCCCGGTTCGGGGAGGTGTCAGCGGCGCCGCGGGACACGGAAGAACCGACTTGGAAGTGACGGTAGACGGGCGCGGGCCGGTAAGCAAAGACCTCGGCGTCCAACGTGATCGTGTCGCATCGGCGTGGCCTCGATCCGTCGACCGCCCGTTGCCTGAAAACACGCTCCGAACCGACCCGCCACGGGCGCGGGGACGCGGTCAAGATCACTTCAAGAAGTCTTCGGGGTCGATCGTGTCCAGGAAGTCCCGGAACTGCCGGACCTCTTGTTCGGCACCTTCGGCACCGGCCTGGTCCCCCGCACCGCCCGCTGCTGCGGCGTCAGGGCGCTCCTCGCGCAGTTCACCGTCGCCGGTCATGACCAGACCTGCCGCCTCGAGCACACCGTCCGAACACAGCACCGGGCAGTCCACGCGAGCAGCCAGGGCGATCGCGTCCGAGGCCCGCGAGTCCACCACGGATCCGTCGTCGAAGACCAACGCGGCGTGGAAGACGGTGCCCTCCACGGTGTGGATCCGCACCTTCTCCAGGTTCCGGCCGAAGGTCTTGGCCACCTCCAGCAAGAGGTCATGGGTCAGCGGACGCGGCGGCTCGATGCCCTGCACGGCAAAGACGATCGACGTGGCCTCGTTGGTGCCGACCCAGATGGGCACGTGACGACGCCCCGCGGCCTCGCGCAGCACGACCACCGGTTGGGAGGACGGCACGTCCAGCCGGACGCCGGCGATCTCCATGAGGTGTTCGCGTTGCATGGGCTCGGCTCCCTCGGTTCGGTCCTGGTTGACTGCGGGGCCGTTCGGACCCGCGACGAGCTGCCCGGCTAGTTGTACTTCCCCGGCAGGTTGTGAACACGCGGGGTAGATGAAGGCCTCCGGGCAAGATGTGGGTTACCACAC
>NZ_JAAOZS010000020.1:0-59759 GCF_011602805.1 Kocuria sp. JC486
CCACAGACCCCACACCGGCATCGGCGGCCAAACACCCTCACAACGCGTTCACAACGTCACGGGGAAGTACATCTAGCGCGCCCGGCAGACGTCGCTCCTGGGTGAATACCTCAACGGTGAGCCGTTGCGAGGCCCGGGAAAGCCCGGATATAACTGTCTCGCTATCTATCCAGAGCGGCTGAGAGACCTGGCTCGTCGACGCCGCAGCAACCATCCTGTTCGCAGGAACGGTGCTCCCGCCAGGACCGATGGAGCGAACAGTGTTCCGTGGTCCACCGGACCGTCGTCGTTGTCACGACGCACGGCCGTGGGGTCTCGCGTGCACCCTCTGTCGGGGGTACACGGAAGGAGACCCACGAACGTGACCGACCCCCACACCGAACGCCCGCGCACCCCGGCGTTGTCCTACGAACTCTTCCCGCCGAGGAGCGAGGCCAGCCGGGAGTCGCTGCTGGCCACCCTTGACGAGCTGGCCCCCACGGCCCCGGACCACGTGTCCGTGACCACGGGTGCCGATGCCCTACGACGACGACGGTCGTTGTCGCTGCTGCACCACCTGGTCCACGAGACCCCGTTCCGACCCCTGGCCCACGTGCTCTGCGTGGGCCCCACGGAGGCCGAACTGACCGCCCTGATCGGTGACCTCCTGGACGTGGGGGTGCGCGGCATCCTGGCGTTGCGCGGTGACCGACCGGCGGGCGTCACGGAGGCCCGCGAGGACGAGTTGCCCTTCGCCCGTCACCTGGTGGACCTGATCCGCAGGGTCGAACGCGACAGCGCCCACCGACTGTGCGGCGGGCGGGTGTCCGTGGGGGTGGCGGCATACCCCGTCAAGCACCCCGAGTCCACGAGCGTGAGTCAGGACCTGGAGGTCCTGTTGGCCAAACAGCGCGCGGGTGCCGACTTCGCGATCACCCAGGTCTACCCGCAGGCGGAGGACTACGAGAAGTTCGTGGCTCGCGCCCGCAAGTCCGGTGTGGAACTGCCGATCGTCCCCGGAATCCTGCCCGTGACGGGCCTGCGCCGTTACCTCACCGTGTGCCGGATGGCCGGCGTGGAGCCGGATCCTCGGCTGGCCCACGAACTCGAGACCGCCGGATCGGACCGCCTACGGCACCAGGCCGGTGTGAAGGCTGCGGTCCGCCTGGCTCGCACAGCCCTGGACGCGGGCGCCCCGGGCCTGCACCTCTACACCTTCAACGAACACCATGCCGCCTTGGACGTCCTGGAGCAGCTGGATCTGCCCCGGCCCGTCCCGCCCACGACCGACGACATCACCCAGCCCCTTCCACTGACACCCGAACCGACCGCTGTACCGAACCCTGAACCGACCCGCACGAACCGCGAGGAGACCACCGTGACCAGCCCCAACCAGCCCAGCACCGCGCAGTACGCCTCCGACCAGTCCGCCCCGGCGAAGGACGCGGCCGCGTTCCCCGCCGCAACGATCCTCGGCTACCCGCGCCTGGGCCCGCGGCGCGAGCTCAAGTCCGCACTCGAGTCCTACTGGGCGGGGCGCTCCACCGCCGCGGACCTGGACCGGTCGGCCACTGAACTGCGCGACTCCACCGTCGCCCACATCACGGAACGGGGCCTGGAGGGTGACAGTGCGGTTCCGGCGGGTCACGCGCTCTACGACCAGGTCCTGGACACCCTGGTCGCCGTGGGCGCGGTGCCCGAACGATTCAGCGACCTGCGCGTCGGCCAGGGGCCTGCCGCCGGATCCGTTGACCGCGACGGGTCCTTCGTCCTGGCCCGCGGGGACGCCGCCCGCCAGCCGCTGGAGATGACCAAGTGGTTCGACACCAACTACCACTACCTGGTCCCGGAGATCGGGCCCACGACCGCGTTCACCGCCACCCCCTACGAACTGATCGACGCGGTGACCCGGGCTGCGGCCGACGGACGCACACTCCGCCCGAGCATCGTGGGTCCGGTGACCTTCCTGGCCCTGGCCAAGGACGACGGCACCTCGCCCACCCCGGCCCGTCCGCTCGACCGGCTGGAGGACCTGCTCCCCGTCTACGCCGACATCCTGGCCGCTCTCCGCACCGCGGGGGCGCAGTGGGTCCAGATCGAGGAACCCGCCCTGGTCGCCGACTTCGCGCACGTCACCGGCAACGAATTGCGTGACGCCGTCGAACGCGCCGCTGGTTACCTGGCGGAGCTGGACGACCGGCCGAAGATCCTGGTGACCACCCCGTACGGCGACGCCGGGGATCTCCTGACACCGCTGGTCGCCTCCGGCGTGGAGGCCGTGCACGTGGACCTGGTCCGCGGGGGGCTTTCGGCCGAGCAGGTCGCCCTGTTCACGGGTGAAGGCGCGCCGACCCTGGTCGCGGGCGTCGTGAACGGTCGCAACATCTGGCGCACGGACCTGGACGCGGTCCTGACCAGGCTCGAGTCGCTGCGATCCGCCGGGGCGACGGTCAGCGTGGCCACCTCGACGTCGTTGATCCACGTCCCGCACACGCTCGAGGGCGAGGACGATCTCGATCCCACGGTGCGCAGCTGGCTGGCCTTCGCCGACGAGAAGATCACCGAGGTCGTGACCCTGGCCCGCGGGCTGGCCGAAGGGCGGGAAGCGATCGCAACCGCGTTGGAGGAATCGGCAGCTGCCCTCACCTCACGCGTGACAGCGCCGGGGGTGGTCGATCCGGGTGTGCGCGAACGTGCGGCCCGACAGACTCCCGCCGACACCCGGCGAACGGCGGCACACGTCCGGCGGGAGGCCCAGTCCCGGCGACGGTTCGGCTCCGCCCAGCTGCCACCGCTGCCGACCACGACCATCGGTTCCTTCCCGCAGACCGGGGAGGTCCGGAAGGCCAGGGCGGACTTCCGACTGGGGCGGATCGACCGGGAACAGTACGAACAGTTCCTGCGCGCCGAGATCACGCGGGTGATCGAGCTGCAGGAGGACCTGGGCCTGGACGTCCTGGTCCACGGCGAGCCCGAACGCAACGACATGGTGCAGTACTTCGCCGAGAACTTCGACGGTTTCGCGGTCACGGGAAACGGCTGGGTCCAGTCCTACGGATCCCGCGCCACACGCCCGTCGATCCTGTGGGGCGACGTCTCACGGGCCGGCGAAGGCCTGGAGGGCGGTGCCTTCACGGTGCCGTGGATCGAGTTCGCCCAATCCCTGACCCAGCACCCGGTCAAGGGCATGCTCACGGGCCCCGTGACCATCCTGGCGTGGTCGTTCGTGCGGGAGGACCAGCCCCTGGGGCACACCGCGGACCAGGTGGCGTTGGCCCTGCGGGACGAGATCGCCGACCTGGAGGCCGCCGGCATCGGCATCATCCAGGTCGACGAACCGGCCCTGCGCGAACTCCTGCCGCTGCGTCGGGTCGACCGCACCGCCTACCTGGACTGGGCCGTGGACGCCTTCCGGCGAGCCACCGCCGGTGCCGCTGACGACACCCAGATCCACACCCACCTGTGCTACTCGGAGTTCGGTGACGTGATCGAAGGCGTGGACGCCCTGGACGCGGACGTGACCTCGATCGAAGCCGCCCGCTCACGCATGGAAGTCCTGGCCGACGTGCGCTCGGTCGGCTTCTCCCGCGGACTGGGCCCCGGCGTGTGGGACATCCATTCCCCGCGGGTCCCATCCGTGGACGAGATCGAGTCCCTGTTGATCAGCGCCCTCGAGTACGTGGACGCGGACCTGCTGTGGGCCAACCCGGACTGCGGCCTCAAGACCCGCGGCTACCGCGAGACCGAGGAGAGCCTGCGCAACCTGGTGGCGGCCACGGCAAGGGTGCGCGAGCGCCTCAGGGGTGCACGGCTGAATTCAGGACTGGAGCTGCTCGGCCGCTGAGGGATCGGAGTCGTTGAGGAACTTCTGGATGCGCTCGGCCTCGTCCAGCTCGCCGATGGCGGCTGCGGCCTGGCCGAGCGCGGCCAGGGCCCGAAGGAACCCACGGTTCGGCTCGTGCAAGAACGGCACGGGTCCGTGCCCCTTCCAGCCGTTGCGACGCAGGGCGTCGAGCCCGCGGTGGTAACCGACCCGCGCGTAGGCGTAGCCCTCCAGGGTGCGCCCGTCGGTCAGTGCCTCCTCGGCCAGGATCGCCCAGGGCAGCTGCTCCTTGGGGAAGGCACGGGCCAGGTCCTCGGCCTCGTCCCCGGCGTCGAACCGGGCGACCAGTTCCGGGTTCTCCTCGAGCAACGTGGGGTCGGGTTCTCCCAGGAGGTTCTTTCCGAGCTGGCTCATGTTCGTCCTTCCGACGGGTGCCGTCCGGGACGGCGCGTTGTCCTGCTGTGTTTGCTTCCCGCCAGCCTAACGACGGCGTCGTCGGGAATCAGCCGACGGACAACGCACAGGGGGCGCCGACCGCGTGAGAGAAATCATGATTCGGCCGAGAAATCGGCCCCTCTCAACCCATCGACTCCGCCCGCCCGTAGCTAATACGCTGGCGCACGCACACCGCATGACGAAGGAGTTCCGTGCGCATTCCCAGCCGTCCGTCGGCCCCTGCAGTCACCGACGACGATTCGCTGATCCGGCCCTGGCACCAGGGAGCGATCACCCCGCCGCGTCTCTTGCTGGCTCTCAAGGCCGCGACCGCCTGCACCATCGCGTGGGTCGTGGCGCCTTACATGCCGGGGGTCGTGGCCGAGTACCCGTTCTACGCCCCGCTCGGTGCCCTCTCCGTCATGTATCCCACTTTGTTGGGTTCGATGCGCACGGGGTTCCAGACGATCATCGGACTGGCGTTGGGCATGGCCCTGGCACTGATCGTCCTGATCACGGACCTGAACACGATCATCACCCTGTTCATCGTGATCGCCCTGGGCACCATCCTGGCCGGGGTACGCAAGCTGGGGGTGGGGGCCGACTACATCCCCATGACGGCTCTGTTCGTGCTGGTGATCGGTGGCCCGAACGCGGACGACTATTCGATGGGTTACCTGGTGCAGATGACCACCGGTGCGCTGATCGGGTTGGCGGTGCACCTGTTGGTGGCCCCGCCCGTGGACATCCGCTCCGCGTCTTTGGAACTGGGCCGGGCGGAGAAGCTGCTCATGCACTACCTGCGGGACGTGGCCACGGAGGTACGCACTCCGGGTTCGACCACCCGCCGCGACTGGTTGGAGATCAACCAGCAGCTGGCGCAGATGACCATGGAGGTCCGTGGCATCGTCCAGGAGCAGGCCACGGCCATGAAGGGCAATCCGCGCATGCTCCTGCCCAACAACAAGAACCAGGACCCCGGACTGGCCCGCCTCCTGCGCGTGGAGCACGTGGCCTTCTACATGCGCAACCTCACGGACGTCCTGCGTCGGCTCTTCGCCACGGACGGCTCCCACATGGTGGTGCCCGCGGAGGTCTCCAAGGAGCTCGAACGCGCCCTGCGCGCCGTCGCCGAAGTCATGCGGGTCGCCTGGCGCGTCGACACCGCATCACTGACCGCGTTGACGACGGCGCTCACGATCGTCCCCCTCAACCTGGACGACGAGGAGAAGGACGAAGTGGCGATTCTGGCCAAGCGCGCCCGTTCGCGGATCGCTGATCTCTCCGACCAGCTGGAGAACCTGGAGATCCGCAACACCTGGGACCATTGGTGGCTGGTTGCCGTGAGCACTGACCTGGAGCGAATCCTCCAGACCGTCACCGCCCACGGTGCCTCCAACCCGCCGCCCGCTCCCAAGCGCGCGAAGGTCCTGGCGCTGCCCCGCCCCATCCGGCGCTGACCCCTCCGGCACTCGGGCTAGGCTTCATTGCACTGCCCGCTTCCAGGAGGCCCCTCTTGACCACGTACCGTTCCCCCTCCCCTGGCATCGACGCATCCGCGTCCGGCGCGGACGGGGCGCCGGAGGGACTCAAGCCCATCTGGATCGAGCACCCGGATCTGGAAGCGATGGGCCGCAGAGGATTCCGACGCTTCCGCAGCGAATTCGCCAGGGACCCCGAGGGGATCTGGATGGCCCCGGGGCGGGCCAACCTCAACGGTGAACACATCGACTTCCTGGGGGGCCGTTGCCTGCCCATGGCACTGCCATACGGGACCCTGGTCGCCGCGGCCCCGAGAACGGACGGGCTCCTGCGGATGCGCACTCTGGAGCCGACCCTGGACTCCGGCATCGTCGAGGTCCCGGTCGACTCGATCGGGCCCGGCACACCGGAAGGGTGGACCGGGTACGTGGCCGGGGCCCTGTGGGCCCTGCGCATTGCCGCCGAAAGCCATCCCGAGCTCGCGGTTCCCGAGAACTTCGGTGCGGACCTGCTGATCCGCTCGACCCTGCCCGTTGGCGGCGGACTGTCCTCCTCTGCGGCACTCGAGTGTGCCGCGATCCTGGCCTTTGTGGGCATGTCCACGGGGCACCGGGACCTGGACGACCAGACACGGGCAGTCCTGGCGCACGCCTGCATGATGGCCGAGGTCCAGGTGGTCGGAGCGGCCACGGGTGGCCTGGACCAGACCGCCAGCCTGCGCTCGCTGCCCGGCCACGTCCTCTCCCTGGACTGCCGTGACTTCTCGATCACGCACCACCCGATCGCGCCCCTGGTCGAGGGCCACCGATTGGTCGGCGTGGACACCAGCACCCCGCACTGGCTGGGTGGTGACGACTTCAGTTCCCGCCGTAAGGACGCCGAGGCAGCCGCCCGGTTCCTCGGCGCCGAAAGACTGCGCGACCTCCTGCCCGAATCCCCGGAGGCGGCCGACGTGGACGCGGTGCTCGCGCGGTGGGACGCCGCCGACCCCGGCCCAGCGGACCTTGACGGGCGAGATGTGGCCGGGTGCCGCCGTCGTCTGCGGCACGCCCTCACGGAGATGCTGCGTTCCGAACGGATTGACGCCCTGCTGCGCGACGGGGCTCCGGATGCACTCCCGGGTGGGGCACCCGGGGAACTCGGACGGATCCTCACGGAGGGGCACGCCTCGATGCGCGACGACGCCGAGGCCTCCTTCGCCACTGCCGACCTGATCGTCGAAACGGCCCTGGCCCACTCGGCAGCCGGCGCCCGCTTGATCGGCGGCGGATTCGGCGGTTCGGTCCTGGCGCTGCTCCCGATGAACAAGGTCGACTCCGTGGTGGAGGCCGTGGACCGCGCGGTCCTGGCGGCCGGTCTGCCCCGGCCGCGGTTCCTGTGCATCGAGGCGAGCGCCCCCGGCGCCCAGCTCTGCCGCGACTGCGACTGACGCCGCGCCGGGCCCCGGAGGCGGCCCCACCGGCTGGCCCTCTGACTGGCCCGGTGGCCGGGACCGGACGCACGAGGACGTGGCACAGCCCTTCCCATCCGCTATTTGTCATGACAAAATGACATAGATCACTCGAAGGAGTTCTCATGGCCACTGACGTGCAGGTAGCACTGGACCGATCGTCCCCGGTCCCGCTGTACCACCAGGTGGCGACCGCGTTCGAAACGGCCATCCGGGACGGATCGCTGCCCCCGGGGACGCGCCTGGACAACGAGATCGAACTGGCCAAGCGTTTCAGCCTGTCCCGACCCACCATGCGCCAAGCCCTCGACCAACTCGTCCAGGCGGGGCTCGTGGTTCGTCGTCGCGGGATCGGGACCCAGGTCGTCGAACCGCCTGTCCGCCGACCGCTTCAGTTGTCCTCCCTCTACGACGACCTGATCGAGCAGGGCTCCAAGCCGAGCACAGAGATCCTCGAACTGGCCCACGTCAGCGCGGACCAGGACCGGGCGGAGCTGCTGGGCATCAAGGAGGGCACCCCGCTGCAGTACCTGCGCCGCGTCCGTTCCATCGACGGGACTCCCCTGGCGATCATGGAGAACTGGGTGCCGACCGATGTCCTGGAACTGGACCAGGGGCAACTGCGCGACCACGGCCTCTACGACCTCATGCGCGGTGCCGGCATCGACTTCCGCCTGGCTCATCAGCGCATGGGCGCCACCGTTGCGGACAAACAGCAGGCGGCCCTCCTGGATGTCGAGCCGGGTGCCCCGTTGGTCCAGATGGAGCGCGTCGCGCGCGATTCCAGCGGACGCGCCGTCGACGGTGGTCACCACCTGTATCGCGCCGACCTGTACTCCTTCGAGATGACGCTCGTGAAATGACCTCCTCCCCGTGCAAAGGAGCACCATGACCACCGCAGCTTCCAACTGGTTCCACCCGGCGGGCTCCACCGCCCATGACGACTGGTGGCTGGACCTGGGCACCCCGGACTCGCACGTCCAGGCCCCGGGCTGGGCGCACACCGGACTGCGGGTGGCCGAACTCGCCCCGGGCGCGTCCGTGGAGCTGCCCGCACAGGCCGAGGAACGCATCCTGGTCCCGTTGGCGGGTTCGTTCACGGTCACGGTCGGCTCGACGGGCGACGACGGTGGCGACGACGAAACCCGGTACGAACTGACCGGACGCCCCTCCGTGTTCACGGGCCCCACGGACGTGCTCTACACCGGCATCAACCGGGCGTGCACGATTTCTTCGACCGACGGCGGTCGGGTGGCCGTTGCGTCCGCTCCGGCGCACAACGACTACCCCACCCGGCACGTGGTCCCCGCGGACGTGCCGGTGGAACTGCGCGGTGCGGGCCAGTGCTCCCGGCAGGTCCACAACTTCGGGAATCCGGCAATCCTGGAAGCCGATCGCTTCATCGTGTGCGAGGTCCTCACCCCGGCCGGCAACTGGTCGTCCTACCCGCCGCACAAGCACGACGAGGAGAAGGAAGGCGAAACCGCGCTCGAGGAGATCTATTACTTCGAGATGCAGACCGCCCGGGGCATGCCGGTGCCGACCGCCGACGAGGGCGGCCCGGACGCCATGGGGTACCAGCGCGTCTACGCCTCCGACGGCCGCGAAATCGACGTGACGGCTGAGGTCCGCACGGGCGACGTCGTCCTGGTTCCCTACGGCTGGCACGGCCCGGCCATGACTCCTCCCGGCCATGACATGTACTACCTGAACGTCATGGCGGGCCCGGGCCCCGTCCGGCAGTGGCTCATCAGCGACGACCCCCACCACGGCTGGATCCGCCAGACCTGGAACGACGCCGACATCGACCCCCGTCTGCCGTTCGCCGGCTGACACCCCGCACCTCTGTTGTCGGCAGCCAATGATGCCTGCCGGAAAGGTGGATCCATGTCCACAGTGCTCGGACTCATCGGCGTGGGGCGCATCGGCGCCATGCACGCCGCCAACCTGGTCGCAGTGCGCAACGGGGACGACGCCCATCCCCCGGTTGACCTCGACATCGTGCTGGCCGATGTGGCCGTGGACCGGGCACAGGCCCTGGCCGACGCCCTCGGTGTCCGCGCGGCGGGCTCCGTGGACCAGGTGTTCGACGAACGACCGGACGGCGTGCTCATCGCCGTCGGGACCGCACAACACGCGCCGCTGATCCTGCGTGCGCTGGAGGCGGGGATCCCGGTGTTCTGCGAGAAGCCCGTGGCCTCGACCGTGGCGGAGGCCCTGCCGGTGCTGGAGGCTGCCGAACGCACGGGTGTCCCCGTGCACATCGGCCACCAACGTCGTCTGGATCCCGGGCACCTGGAGGCCCGCCGGGCCTTCCGTGCCGGTGAACTGGGCTGGCTGCACACGGTTCGAGCCATCACCGCCGACCAGGCACCGCCGCCGGTGGCATTCCTTGCCACTTCCGGTGGATTGTTCCGGGACTGCTCGGTCCACGACTTCGACACCCTGCGGTGGATCACCGGTCGGGAGATCGTGGAGGTGGACGCCCGCGGGTCCAACAACGGCGACCCCGAAATCGGGAAGGTCGGTGACGTGGACACCGCGGTCGCCCTGGTCACCTTCGACGACGGGCTGGTGGGCACCGTGTCCGCCACCCGGTACAACGGCGCCGGGCACGATGTCCGTCTGGAGCTGCAGGGCTCGGCGGGGACCGTCCAGGTCGGCCTGGACGAGCACTACGCGGGCCGCTCGGCCGAACCCGGGGTCAACTTCCCGGACGGCACCCCCTGGTTGACCTTCCACGAACGATTCGCGGAGGCCTACGTGGCCGAGATGCGGGCGTTCGTGGAGATGGTGCACGGCGAGCGCACCTCACCGTGCACACCGGCGGACTCCGTGGCCGCCTCCAGGGTGGCCGATGCCGCCCAAGAATCCCTGACCACCGGAGCCCCGGTCCGCGTGGACCTGGGCTGAGGAAGGAGCACACCATGCATCTCGGGCTCTACACGGCACCGCTGCACGACCGCCCCCTGCCGGAAGCATTGGAGGTCGTGGGCGGACTCGGCCTTGACGCCGTCGAACTGAACACCGGCGGGTTCCTGCCCCCGGTCCACGTTCCGGTTGCGGAGATCGACGCCGACCCCTCCGCCGCTGCCAAGTACCTGGAGTCCTTCGAGGGCACCGGAGTGAGTTTGCAGGGGTTGAACTGCAACGGCAATCCGCTGCACCCGGACCCGAAATTCGGCCCGGTGCACGCCGAGGACCTGCGCCGCACCATTCGCGTGGCGGGAGCGCTCGGTCAGACGCGCGTGGTGACCATGTCAGGCCTCCCGGCGGGTGAGGACGGTGGGACGATCGCCCCGTGGGTGGTCAACGCCTGGTCCTCCGGCCATCTGGACGTCATCGAGCGTCAGTGGGACGCTGCGGTGCCCTTCTGGAAGGAGATCGACGAACTCGCCGGTGAACACGGGGTCAAGGTGGCCCTGGAGTTGCATCCGCAGAACGTGGTCTTCAACCCGCCGTCGTTCCTGGAACTGATCGAGCGCACGGGCGCCACCAACCTGGGCGTGGAGCTGGATGCCAGCCACCTGTTCTGGCAGCAAATGGATCCCGTGCAGGTGGTCCGGCGCCTGGGCAAGCACGTGGTGCACGCCGCGGCCAAGGACGTGCGGATCAACCCGGAGGCCGCGTGGTGCGGCGTCCTGGACAATTCCTTCCGCAGGCTGGCCCCGGAGGAGAACCGCGTCAACCTGGGCGGTGAGGAGTACGTCAACGAATGGCCTCAGGACTCCGCCTGGGACTTCGTGGCCCTGGGACGCGGGCACGACGCCGCCTATTGGGCCGAATTCATCACCGCGCTCAACGAGGTCGACCCGGACATCGCGCTGCACATCGAACACGAGGACACCTCCTTGGGGCCCGTGGAGGGCGTGGCCGAAGCCTCGGGTGTCCTGTTGGAGGCGGCCCGGATCGCGGGCATCCGCTGAGGTGACCCGGAGACGGTCGGTCGGGAACGCGGGACGGTCCTGACCGACCGTTTCGGTCTCAGTGGAGCAGTTCGTCGTCGACGTAACCGCCCTTGGCCACCCGGCGGCCGAAGACCACCAACGGGAACGACGACGCGAGCAACAACAGCAGCGGAACCGTCCAGCTGCCCGTCCAGCCGTGGATCAGGCCGATCAGCAGCGGTCCGGCACCGGCCATGAGGTAACCCGCGGGCTGGATGAACCCGGAGACCCGCGCCGTGACCGCGGGTTCGCGGGTGCGGGCGGTGATCAAGGCGAGTGCGGTGGGGAAGGCCAAGGAACCCAGACCCAGCAGCAACGCCCACACCAGGGGCACCGTGGAGGGTGCCAGGAGCAGGCCCCCGTACCCGAGCACCATGCACACGCCCATGGCCGTGATCCAACCGGCCAAGTGGCGTGAGGTGGCCACCATCCAGGACGTGGCGAAACCCCCGGGGACTCCCAGGAAAGCGATCATTCCCACCAGGACGGATGCAGTGCCCAAGCTCAGGCCGGCGTCACGGTAGATCTGGGACATCCAGCCGAACTGGATGTAGGCGTTCGTGGACTGCAGCCCGAAGAACAGGGCCAACGCCACCGCCGTCCTGGACCGCCACACGGGCCGCCCGGGGGCGGGATCGTGCGACGCACCGGCATTGGCACCGGCAGCCGCTGCGGGTCGGGCCGAAGCGACGCGCCCCAGGCGCCCGCCCGAGCGGGTCATGAGCACTCCCCACACCGCCGCGGCCATCAGGGACATCAGGCCCCAGGCAGCCAGCGCGGGCTGCCACCCGCCCGTCGCGGCGAGCAGGAGTCCTGCCACCAACAGCGGCGCGGCACCGCCCACGGCCAGGCCGGTCGAGTACACACCGGCCAGGAACGCGGGCTTGTCCCGGCCGAAGATGCGGATGACCGCCGGGACCAGCACGTTTCCGACCGCCATTCCGGCCAGGGCCAAGGCACTGAGGAGCACGAACATCCCGGCGGAACCGACGTACGGACGCGCCAGCAGACAGGCCGCGGTCAACAACAGACCGATCCCGATGGTCGCCCCCACCCCGAGTCGCCGGGACAGCGGGACGGCTGCCACACCTCCCAGGGCGAACATGAAGCCGGGCAACGCGGTGACCAGGCCCGCCGTGCCGCTGGAAAGACCGAGCCCGGTGCTGATCTCGGCGAGCACGGGGCCCACCGAGGTCGCACCGGGCCTCAGGGTCACAGCCGCGGCCAGGATCGCGATGGCGACAAGGGACATCGCGGGGCCACGGGAAAATCTCATTGGGCGATCGTAACCTCACGCCCCTGTTCGGTGGCGGACCGGGAGATGGCCGCGATGAGCTGCATGTTGTGGACGCCGTCGTCGAAGGTCGCGTTGCGCGGCCAGGACTCGTCTTCGGCGAGGCCCGCAACCTCCTCCAGGAAGGCTCGGGTCTGGAACACGAAGCCGTCGTTCTGCCCGAAGCCGATTCCCGGTGCGGCCATGGGGAACCCCTCCCCCACGTACGGATGGCCGGGGCTGTGAATCGCATCGCTTCGAGGCGTGTTTCTGAGAACTTTCGGTGGCTCATGAGGAGGGCTTCTGTGGCAGCGTCGACGAGCTCTGGAGTGAGGTCGGCGGCCCGCAGCACGCGTTGACCTCGACGTACGTGGACATCGACATGTCGGACGTGAGGAAGGACCTCGATCAGGCGAGGAGTGTGATCCAGTAGTCCCAGAAGCGCACCGCGCTCAACGCGGCGACCAGGAGGAACCAACCGACCAGGGCTGGAGTCTGGTAGGCGTGGACCCACGTGCCCGTACAGGCCCGTCGTGAGCCGGTCTGGCCTGGCAGCAGGCGCAGGTTTCGTTGGGTGACGATCACGAACAGTGGGATGGCGACCGCCCACACGGCCATGCAGTACGGGCACAACGCGCCGATCCGATACAGGCTCACCCAGATGAGCCAGTGGACGAAGATGGCGGCGAGAGTAACCCCGGCCTGCAGCCTCAGCGGCCAAGGCAGCATTGACCGAGCTCACGTGAAGAGGCATGTACCTCACGACGAACTCGACACGGTCGCCGTACCGGTCCTTGATGTCCTCCACATGGGGGTACAGGGCGATGCACGCCTCGCACTCGAAGTCGAGGAACTCCACCAGCTGAACCTGATCACCATCGGTCATGCGTGGGCTGTCGGGACGGACCAGATTCTCGAGTGAACCCTGGGGAGCGTCCGCGCCGGGCGACGAAGAGTCCGGTCGGGTGAGCAGTACAGCGACGACGAGAGCGATCAGGCCGCCGCGATGAGTGCAAGAGAGATCTGCCGACTGCGAGTCAGAGTGGCCTCCAGGTCTGGTTCCCGGCGTTCTGCCAGGCCCATAGGTCAACGTTCGCTGAACTATACCGAGGGATTCGGAAGTGACGTGCCAGTCGTAGAAGCACGCGGCATCGACCACCACGTGCGCGGTGAGCACGGGCAGACCCGTCGCCATCTGCGAGGCCTGGACAACCCAGACAGGCTCGACACGCCCTCGGTGTGCTGCGTCGACCTTGCCAGGGCGGAGTCGTCGGTCGCCTGAGCGCAGCTGAAGTTGCGACCTCTCGCGTGTTCCGTGGCGGATAGCCAGACTGACAAAAGGTCAGCGAGCACTGTATAGTTCAGCACATGCTGACTATTGCTTCGCGCCTCGACGTCATGAACCGGCTCGGCCGGGCCATGGCGGACCCGACGCGCTCCCGGATCCTGATGACCCTCCTTGATAGCCCGAGCTACCCGGCTGTGCTGTCGCACGAGCTGGAGCTGACTCGCTCGAACGTGTCGAACCATCTGACGTGCTTGCGAGACTGCGGGATCGTCGTCGCAGAGCCCGAAGGACGGCAGACTCGTTACGAGATCGCCGACCCACATCTCGCTGCGGCCCTCGTCGCTCTGGTGGACGTGACACTCGCCGTGGACGAGCAGGCTCCCTGCGTGGACTCGACGTGCACGGTGCCGGGCTGCTGCGGGACTGGAGCGGGTGCATGAGCGCGGCGTGTGGGTGCGAGCACGAGAGTGCGACGCCGACGGGCGAGGAGGTTGAGGGCGCGGAGCGGCCATGGTGGAAGGACCGCGGTGTCTTGGTTCCGATCTTCTCCGGTGTCGCCTTTCTCAGTGGTCTGATCTCTGAGCGGTCCGGGGCTGAGACCGTGGCTCTGGTCTTGTTCTGGATCGGCCTGCTGCTGGGCGCGTCGACCTTCACACCTGGCGCGGTCCGCAGGCTCTTCAAGGGCAGGATCGGCATCGGGTTGCTGATGACGATCAGTGCGATCGGCGCGGTCATCCTCGGCTACGTCGAGGAAGCGGCCGCACTCGCGTTCCTGTACTCCATCGCCGAGGCGCTAGAAGACAAGGCGATGGATCGCGCCCGCGGTGGTCTGCGGGCGCTGCTGAAGCTCGTGCCGGACACCGCGACCGTGCTGCGCGACGGAGCCTCCGTCGAGGTCGCGGCGAAAGACCTGACCGTCGGCCAGCTCATGGTGATCCGCCCGGGAGAGCGGATCGCGACCGATGGCGTCGTCCGGGCGGGACGCTCCAGCCTGGACACCTCGGCGATCACGGGCGAATCGATCCCGGTCGAGGTCGAGCCCGGTGACGCAGTCTCGGCTGGCGCAATCAACAGCACCGGCGCACTGGAAGTCGAGGCGACCGCGGCGGGCACCGACAACTCGCTCACCACGATCGTGGAGCTGGTCGAGAAGGCGCAGACCGAGAAGGGCGAACGTGCCCGCCTAGCCGACAAGATCGCCCGACCGCTCGTCCCTGGTGTCCTGATTCTTGCTGCGTTGGTCGCAATCATCGGCTCGCTGCTGGGCGATCCAGAGCTGTGGACAACGCGCGCCCTCGTGGTGCTGGTGGCAGCCTCGCCCTGCGCACTAGCGATCTCCGTCCCGCTGACAGTCGTCGCCGGCATCGGCGCGGCGAGCAAGTTCGGAGTGATCATCAAATCTGGAGCGGTCTTCGAGCGTTTCGGCACCGTCCGGCACGTGGCCGTTGACAAGACCGGCACTCTCACCCGCAACGAGCCTGCCGTCACCGCGGTCCTCACCGTCGACGGCCTGACCGAGGCACAGGTGCTCGCATGGGCCGCTGCGCTGGAGCACCACAGCACTCATCCTCTCGCCGCGGCGATCACCGCCGCCGCCCCGGGCGTCACGGCAGCGGCGGATGTGACTGAGCAGGCGGGGCACGGCATCGAAGGCACCGCCGATGGTTCGACGATCACCGTCGGCAGCCCGCGCTGGCTCGACGCCGGTGAGCTCGGCGACCGGGTCGAGGGACTGGAAGAGCAAGGCATGACCGTCGTGATCGTGCACCGAGACGGAGCGCCAGTCGGCGCGATCGGCGTCCGAGATGAACTACGCCCCGAGGTCCCCGAGGTCGTCCGTACCCTCGCAAGCCAGGGGGTCGGAATGACGATGCTCACCGGCGACAACACCCGCACAGCGCAGGCCCTTGCCGCCCAGGCGGGGATCGTCGACGTCCGCGCAGAACTGCGCCCTGAAGACAAGGCCGCCGCGATCGGAGCGTTCTCCGAGGCAGGACCGGTCGCGATGATCGGCGATGGCATCAACGACGCGCCCGCTCTCGCGGCAGCCGACATCGGCATCGCGATGGGCGCGACCGGATCGGACGCCGCGATCGAGTCCGCCGACATCGCGTTCACCGGCCACGACCTGCGTCTCATCCCCAGAGCGTTTGACCACGCCCGTCGGGGTCGCCGCATCATCAACCAGAACATCATCCTGTCTCTGTTGATCATCACCGCGCTGCTCCCACTCGCCCTCTTCGGTGTCCTGGGGCTCGCTGCCGTGGTCCTGGTTCACGAAGTCGCCGAGGTCATCGTGATCCTCAACGGCCTGCGCGCCGCCCGAACCCATACGCCGCAGATCGGCAGCTGATGCTTGCGACCATCGGGTCGGCGATCCCCTACGGGTCAGGATGAGTTGAGGCCGGTGGTTCATAGCAAGTCCGCCAGCGTGGGGCGTGAACCAGGAGTCCAATCATCATGAGTTCGTCTTTGATCGCGGTGCGCGACGATGGTCGTATGCCCAGTCCCGGACCTCGTTCGGGGGGTCCGACCTCGCGGAGGTCGTTCTCCTCGGCGCAGAAGCTTGACCACCTGGCCGCCTACGAGGTGGCCGTCGCCAGCGGCCTGGGCGGTGCGTACCTGCGCGAGCACGGGTTGTACTCCTCGCTGGTCAGCGAGTGGCGCCGGATGCGTGACGCAGGGGTCCTCGCGGGGAAACAACCTGGGGAGAAGATCGGGCGGCTGTCGGCTGAGCAGGCGGAGATCGCCCGGTTGCGCCGTCAGCTCGACAAGGCCGAGCGGAGGTTGGTGACGACCGAGGCGGCGCTGGTGATCATGGGAAAAGCACACGATCTCTTGGACGTGCTTACCAAGAGATCGCGGGACGACTCCGAGCACACCACGCGTTGATGGCTACCTACCGTGAGCTGACCGGTGCGGGGGTCCCGACCCGGGCCGCGGCGATCCTGGTCGGGGTGTCGCGGGCGACCGCGACCCGCCGCCCCCGCACCCCGGTGGTGACCAGGGCCCGGGTGCCGGTGAACAAGCTCACCGACGCGGAACGGGCCGAGGTCCTGGCGGTCGTGAACAGCCCCAGGTTCGTGGACCTGCCCCCGATCCAGATCTACGCCCACCTGCTCGACGAGGGCGTGTATCTGGGGTCGATCTCCACGATCTACCGGGTGTTGACCGCGAACGCGCAGATCAAGGAGCGCCGCCGGTTGGCCCGCCACCCGGCCCGGACCATCCCCGAGCTCGTCGCCACCGCCCCCGGGCAGGTCTACTCGTGGGACATCACCAAGCTCGCCGGGCCCATCAAGGGCACCTACTTCGACGCCTACGTGATGATCGACATCTACTCCCGCTACATCGTCGGCGCGCACGTGCACGCGGCCGAGTCCGCCGTCCTGGCGGCCGAGATGATGAAGGAGATCTTCGGGGTCCACGGCATCCCGCAGGTCGTGCACGCCGACCGGGGCACGTCCATGACGTCCAAGACCGTCGCGGCGCTCCTGGCGGACCTGGAGGTCACCAAGTCACACAGCCGGCCCCGGGTGAGCAACGACAACCCCTACTCCGAAGCGTGGTTCAAGACGTTGAAGTTCGCGCCCGTGTTCCCCGAACGCTTCGGCTCCCTGACTGACGCCCGGTCGTTCATGGCCGACTTCGTCGCCGGCTACAACCATCACCACCACCACACCGGCATCGGACTGAACACCCCCGCTGACGTCCACTACGGCCTCGCCGCGGCGAAGGCTGGCGAGCGGGCTCTCGTCCTGGCCGCCGCCCGCGCCCGCAACCCCGAACGATTCGCCACCAACCGCGATCCGAAGATCCTGGCCATCCCACCGACGGCCTGGATCAACCAACCCGCCGACAACACCGGCATCGAGCTAGCCGCCTAACACCCACCGGCCTCAACTACCTTGACAAATTCCGCAGGGGTGCGGTAACGTCGTTTCCATGCCGCTCAACGTCTTTGCCGGAGGCCGGGTGGGCGCCTGGCAGGTTGAACGCATCGAGCCGGTGACTGGTCCGTCCTTGCCGGTGGTCTCACGGTTGGCCGTGCTCGACGGGTCACGTGCAGGCGACGTCGAGGCGGCCTGGGTGCTGCGCGGGACGACGAGCTACAAGCGCTACACCCGACGCGAGGAGCAGGAGGCACTGGACGCCAAGCAGCCACAGCTCGGCCGGCCCGAAGCAACCCGGGCGGCTCTCATCCCCATCACCAAGTCCGATGCTTGGTGGCAGCTCGCTCAGGACGAACGCCGTGACCTCCTCGAGGAGAGTTCCCACCACATCGCGGTCGGGTTGGAGTACCTGCCGGCAGTCGCGCGCCAGCTCTACCACGGCCATGACCTGGGCGAGCCCTTCGACTTCCTCGCCTGGTTCGAGTACGCCCCCCAAGACGCCCCCGCGTTCGAGGAGCTCGTAGACCGACTCCGCACGACCCCCGAGTGGGGCTACGTAGAACGAGATGTCGACATCCGCCTCGCGCGGTGACCCGCCCTGCTCCCGGCTCTGCCGACAGGACAAGTGTGCTCATGGCGGGTCCACGAGCACACGGGCTATCTCAGTAGACGATGGCTCACCGGGCAAGAACGCACGCCCATCGCGGCATGACCGGGCGAGCGTCCCCGCCCCTACAGCGGCAGATGCGGGCGAGCGTCCCCGCCCTCAACGCGGCAGATGCGGGCGTGACCCCGAACGGTTCGCCACGTGTCGACGACGGCTGAAAACTGGGCCGTAATCGACGGGGCGTTGACGCCTGGCTCAATGTTCACGCCAGAACTGCCAGCCCGACGGCGGTTCTGGGAATTCTGAGCTGGGGCTCCAACCGACTGGAGGTGACCACCGCTCCGGCGGCGTTGGCCAGCTTGGCGGGACGGCGAAGATGAGGCGGGCTCGACGGCGCCGCCACCTCCGCCGGAGCAGCAGTGCCCCGGCAATCGAGAGTGACATGCACGCGACGGCAACCAGCGTCGCGATGAGCCGGAAGCGACCGAGATCGGCACCCTGGCCCGGGCCCGGATCACTCGGTGCCCCACCCAGGACCAACGCGACAAGGCCAACCAGACCAATGATGAGACACAAGACGAAGGAGCTGGCATAAGCGGTGCGTATCCGTCGGGACTCCGCCGGTCTTTCCAGGGCAGAACTCATCGGCGTCCCTCAGCCCGCCCAGACGGGCGAACGGGCCCCCGAGGGGCGTTCTTCAGGCGTTCGCACGCGCCCAAACTAGCCCGTTCACGCTCGGCCCGGAGTGGACAAGAACGGTCCGCGTCGCATGACGTGAGAGGGCGGCGGCCAAGGCAACAGTCAGCGCCCTCACGAGGCCCGGGTCGAGAACATGGAGCACACCGTCAAGGGCGCTCGCAATACATCGGCGGCGGGCCCTTACGGGACACGCTTCGCGTGCCGATGGCAGTGCGTGAGTCGGGGAGTGCGGAGGGGGCACACGTGAGCGCGACGCGACCGGGGAGCCATGCCCGCGACCCCTCCGTTCCCCCGCCGGTCGATCCTGAGCTGACACGGCTGTCGGTGCGGTGGACCCACGGCGCGTTGCGAACGGTGATCGCCGTGTGGTTGATCGCGGGCCTGGTGGGCGCCTCCTACGACGCTCTGAGTCGCTACGGGCATCTGACCTGGATCCTGGTGTGGGGTGGGCGCGGCGGTGCCCTACGGGTCAGGATGAGTTGAGGCCGGTGGTTCATAGCAAGTCCGCCAGCGTGGGGCGTGAACCAGGAGTCCAATCATCATGAGTTCGTCTTTGATCGCGGTGCGCGACGATGGTCGTATGCCCAGTCCCGGACCTCGTTCGGGGGGTCCGACCTCGCGGAGGTCGTTCTCCTCGGCGCAGAAGCTTGACCACCTGGCCGCCTACGAGGTGGCCGTCGCCAGCGGCCTGGGCGGTGCGTACCTGCGCGAGCACGGGTTGTACTCCTCGCTGGTCAGCGAGTGGCGCCGGATGCGTGACGCAGGGGTCCTCGCGGGGAAACAACCTGGGGAGAAGATCGGGCGGCTGTCGGCTGAGCAGGCGGAGATCGCCCGGTTGCGCCGTCAGCTCGACAAGGCCGAGCGGAGGTTGGTGACGACCGAGGCGGCGCTGGTGATCATGGGAAAAGCACACGATCTCTTGGACGTGCTTACCAAGAGATCGCGGGACGACTCCGAGCACACCACGCGTTGATGGCTACCTACCGTGAGCTGACCGGTGCGGGGGTCCCGACCCGGGCCGCGGCGATCCTGGTCGGGGTGTCGCGGGCGACCGCGACCCGCCGCCCCCGCACCCCGGTGGTGACCAGGGCCCGGGTGCCGGTGAACAAGCTCACCGACGCGGAACGGGCCGAGGTCCTGGCGGTCGTGAACAGCCCCAGGTTCGTGGACCTGCCCCCGATCCAGATCTACGCCCACCTGCTCGACGAGGGCGTGTATCTGGGGTCGATCTCCACGATCTACCGGGTGTTGACCGCGAACGCGCAGATCAAGGAGCGCCGCCGGTTGGCCCGCCACCCGGCCCGGACCATCCCCGAGCTCGTCGCCACCGCCCCCGGGCAGGTCTACTCGTGGGACATCACCAAGCTCGCCGGGCCCATCAAGGGCACCTACTTCGACGCCTACGTGATGATCGACATCTACTCCCGCTACATCGTCGGCGCGCACGTGCACGCGGCCGAGTCCGCCGTCCTGGCGGCCGAGATGATGAAGGAGATCTTCGGGGTCCACGGCATCCCGCAGGTCGTGCACGCCGACCGGGGCACGTCCATGACGTCCAAGACCGTCGCGGCGCTCCTGGCGGACCTGGAGGTCACCAAGTCACACAGCCGGCCCCGGGTGAGCAACGACAACCCCTACTCCGAAGCGTGGTTCAAGACGTTGAAGTTCGCGCCCGTGTTCCCCGAACGCTTCGGCTCCCTGACTGACGCCCGGTCGTTCATGGCCGACTTCGTCGCCGGCTACAACCATCACCACCACCACACCGGCATCGGACTGAACACCCCCGCTGACGTCCACTACGGCCTCGCCGCGGCGAAGGCTGGCGAGCGGGCTCTCGTCCTGGCCGCCGCCCGCGCCCGCAACCCCGAACGATTCGCCACCAACCGCGATCCGAAGATCCTGGCCATCCCACCGACGGCCTGGATCAACCAACCCGCCGACAACACCGGCATCGAGCTAGCCGCCTAACACCCACCGGCCTCAACTACCTTGACAAATTCCGATCGGCCTGTTCGCCGCCACCAACATTGACGACATCGTCGTGCTCGTGGTGCTGTTCCTCGCCTCTCGTCGGGGAAAGCCAAGACCATGGCAGATCGTCGCGGGGCAGTACCTCGGGTTCATCACCCTCGTCGTGGTCAGCGTGGTGGCCGCTTTGGGCTTGACGATCATCCCAGACTCCTGGGTCGGGCTCCTTGGGCTGATCCCTCTAACCATCGGCATCTGGACGCTCGCGCGGGGGCTACGCCGCAACCAGGCTGATGACGATGGTGAAGCAAAGATCACTGCAGTCGGGTTGTGGGGCGTCGCCGGGATCACGATCGCCAATGGTGCCGACAACATCTCCCTCTACACGCCGATCTTTCGCACCAGCGCACCCGCTGACGTCGTGGTCATGATTGGAGTGTTCCTCCTCCTCGTGGCCGTCTGGTGCGGCGCGGGACGGCTGATCGGAACGCACGAGGCCGTCACCGATGCGTTGGAACGGGTCGAGCATTGGCTTGTCCCCGCAGTGTTCATCGGACTGGGGCTGTTCATCCTGATCGAGTCCGGCGTCGTCCTCCGGCTCTCGGAGGTCTTCGCATGACGTCGCGCGAGACCGGCCACGAGCCCGAAGCACGAGAAGTTCCCCCGCCGCGGCGCTGGCAACTCACCGTGGGAGCGTTCACGCTCGGCGCGTTGGTAGTCCTCGTCGACCAGGGGACCAAAACTTGGGCCGAAGCCACACTTACCGAGGGCGAACGCGTCCCTTTGATCGGCAACCTGTTGGGTTTGCAACTTGCCTACAATCCCGGCGCGGCCTTCTCCTTCGGCGAAGGCTCCACCCCGGTGTTCGCTCTGGCGGCCGTCGTTGCTACGGTCACCGCGGTCGTCTTCGCCTTGCGTGTCCGGCGACCTAGGTGGGCGATCGTGATCGGTGCGCTCGGTGGAGCCGCCGCCTCGCACACCGGCGACCGGCTCTTCCGCGAGCCAGGGTTTGCCCAAGGTCATGTCGTGGACTTCCTGGCATACGGCACCTGGTTCATCGGCAACGTTGCGGACATCGTGATCGTCGCGGTCGCGATCACCGGAGTGCTCCTCATGCTCCGCGAGCGGCCCGGCGAGTGACGCCGCTTTAGCGAACACAGCGGCAGCATCGGAGAGTTCACTACTTCCCCAGGCGGCGAGATCTCCCTCGAGGTCAAAAGTTACGGCAGCTACCGGGTCCAACTGGTCCCGCGGACGACCGTCCATGAGACACCACGGCAGGCGAGCGTCCAGATCGGCGCGTCGTGTCTCATGGCCCGTGTCCGAGACCTATGTACCGCGAGGGACGTTGGCGGTACATTCGGGTCATGGCTTCGATCGGATACGCGCGCGTCTCGACCCGGGAGCAGAACCCGGACGGGCAGACAGACCTGCTCGCCGCCGCGGGGTGCGAGAAGGTGTTCGTCGAGCACGCCTCGGGAGTGCTGGCCAAGCGACCCGCGCTCGACGACGCTCTGGACTACTTGCGCTCAGGTGACACCCTCGTGGTGACCAAGCTCGACCGGCTCGGGCGGTCGGTGCGCAACCTCAAGGAAGTCGTCGAGAGCCTCCAGCAGCGAGGCATCGGTCTCAAGGCGCTGTCTCAGGGCATCGACACCACGACACCGGGTGGCCGCCTGTTCTTCCACATGCTCGCCGCGATCGCTGAGTTCGAGCATGACCTGATCGTCGAGCGCACCCAGGACGGTCTTGCCGCCGCCCGAGCGAGAGGTCGCAAGGGCGGCGGCCGGTTCAAGATGACGGCGACCAAGGCGCGCCAGGCCCGGGCGATGTACGACGAGAAGTCCTACACGGTCCAGCAGATCGCTGAGACGTTCGGTGTCTCGCGCGGCACGATCTACCGTCACCTCGCCCAAGACGCACGGCCGATGTGAGGTGAGGGGACGTGCCTGCGCGGTGGGAGGTCTCAGACAAGATCGCTCTCCTGCGCCAGCACGACAACGGTGTCCCATGGACGCGGCTGGCAGCCGAGTCGGGTGTCTCGTTGCGCACCCTCTCGCGCTGGGCGCGCGCCTACCGGGCTGACTCCACCTCGCACGGCCTCGCTCGGCGCCAACGCAGCGATCATGGCCGGCGCCGCATCCCGACAGAGCTGATCGAGATAGTCGAAGCGCTCGCCCTGGCAAAGCCGGCTCCGACAGTGGCGTTCGTCCACCGCCGCGTTGCTGGGATCGCACATGACCGCGGCCTGTCTGCCCCCAGCTACTCCAGCGTCCGGAGCCTGGTCACCGGGATCGATCCCGGGCTGCGCGCTCTGGCCGAGCACGGGGACGCGGGGTACCGGGACAGGTTCGAGCTGGTGCTGCGGCGCTCGGCCGAGCGACCCAACGAGCAGTGGCAGGTCGACCACACTCTCCTAGACGTGGCGATCCTCGGCGCCAAGGGAACCCAGGTGCGCCCGTGGCTGACTGTGGTCCTGGACGACTACTCCCGCGCCGTGGCCGGCTACACCCTCTTCCTCGGCGCACCTTCGGCCGAGCAGACGGCGCTCGCCCTGCACCAGGCCGTCAACGCCAAGACGAACCCGGGCTGGCCGGTCTGCGGGCTGCCCGAGGTCCTCTACAGCGACCACGGCTCGGACTTCACCTCCGCTCGCCTCGAGCAGGTCTGCCTGGACACCCACATCCGGCTGATCCACTCCCGAGTCGGGGTCCCCCAGGGTCGAGGGAAGATCGAACGGTTCTACCGGACCGTCACCACCGAGCTCCTGCCGCACCTGCCCGGGTACATCCCGCACGGCACGAACGGTGCCCCGGTCACGACCCCGGCGCTGACGCTCGAAGACCTCGACGTCATCGTCGAGCAGTACGTCGTCGCCGAGTACAACACCCGCCCTCACTCCCAGACCCACCAGGGGCCCAACGACCGGTGGAGCGCGAGCGGCTTCATCCCGCGCAGCCCCGCCCACCCCGAAGATCTCGACCTGCTCCTGCTCACCGCGGCCACCACCCGCAAGGTCCAGCGCGACGGCATCCAGTTCGCCTCGACCCGCTACCTGTCCACAGTCCTGGCCGCCTACGTCGGGGAGCAGGTCACCGTCCGCTTCAACCCGCGCGACGTCGGGGAGATCCGCGTGTACTTCAACGACGAGTTCTTGTGCCGGGCGATCGCCCCCGAGCTATCCGCCGAGTCAATCTCCCTCGACCAGCTCCAAGCCGCCCGCCGCCAACGCCGCCGCGACCTCAAGCACCAGCTCCGCCAACACCGCACCCTCGCCAGCGCCCTCCCCGGCGACACCCGCTACACCCCACCAGCAGGCAGCACCGACGACACAGCACCGCCACCGGCTCCTGAGCCCCGACCACGACATGGACTGCGTCTGTATGCCACCGACTAACAAGCTCTCCGTGCTCGGCAAAGACGACGACGGCCGGCGGTTCCTCACCGGCACCTTCGACGAGGTCAACTCCCCCGCCCCGCACCCTCACCCCGCACCGGCCTTCCACAGCACCCGCGAGCACCGGCGGTTCACCGAGTTCGCCGACACCGTGCGCACCCACCGCTACATCGGACTGTGCTGGGGCCCACCCGGGATAGGCAAGACACTCTCAGCCCGCCACTACGCCGGCGTCGACGACTGGGAACAGTGGCAGTCCGTGGTCGCCGACGCGGTCGGGCCCGTACCGCCGCGCGTCCTAGAAGCACGCACCGCGTTCTACACCCCCACGGTGGCCGCCACCGTCAAGCAGATCGACCAAGGACTGCCCCGAGCCTGCCAGGCGATCTCCTACGCGATCGACTACGCCGAGCTCGGCCTCGTCGACCCCTACCTCTACGACGCCTCACGCTCCTCCGGGCGCACCGAGCTCCTGATCATCGACGAAGCCGACAGGCTCAAGAGCGCGGGCCTCGAGCAAGTCCGCGACTACTACGACCGCCACCACATGGGCGTCATCCTCATTGGCATGCCCGGCATCGAGAAACGCCTCGCCCGCTACCCCCAGCTCTACAGCCGCATCGGCTTCGCCCACGAGTACCGGCCCCTCGGACCCGACGAGCTCACCGCTGTCCTCTCCGCGCGCCTCCCTGCACAGCACAACACCGACCACGACCCGATCGCCCACGCCGCCGCCCTGGCCACCATCGCCCGCATCACCGCCGGCAACTTCCGACTCCTCGATCGCCTGATCACCCAGATCGAACGCGTTCAGACCATCAACGACCTCTACACCCTCTCCCCAGAGCTCGTCGACGCCGCCAGAGAAGCCCTCCTCATCGGCCACTGAGCGCTCTCAGAAGCACGCCACCAACCGATGCGATCCACAGGCCTGGGCCCAGGATCACGGTGCGGAACCCGTTGCGGTGCTCCGATTCCCCGTCGGGTTCACGGACCATGAGCTGGATCTCGGCGGGGCGTTCCTGATCCCAGACCGCTGCCCCGCGTTCGCAGGTGACCTCCAGTCGAAGGCCGTTCGGGTGACCCGCCGAGACCCTGGAGGCCTCGAAGATCCCGTCGGCCTCGCCGAACCGGGCGGTCCAGCCCGCCCAGTCGTCGTTGGTCACCGGCTCCGTCTCATCGGAGACCTCCACGCGACCGTGGCCGACGGTCGAGCCCAACGGCAGGGGCCGTTCCTTGACCACCGTACGGAAGCGCGCCCCCGACACCGCCTGCGTGGGGCCGGCCAGGAACTCGGCGGCGTACAGGAGGTGGCTGCCGACGTCGGCCAGCGCTCCGGAACCGGGCTCGCCGCGGAACCGCCATGTCATGGGGACCGTGGGTGAGCAGGCATAGTCCGCGAGGTAGCGGCCGTAGAGGTGCACCACGGGCCCGAGGGTTCCGTCCTGCACCAGGTCCCGCAGCGCCGCCAGCCCGGGAGCCCGCCGGAAGGTGAAGCCGATCCTGATGACCGAATCGGCGGCGCGTGCCACCTCCGCCATCGCCTGAGCGTCCTCGAGGGTGTCACTCAGGGGCTTCTCACACAGCACGTGCTTCCCGGCCGCTGCCAGCTCCTCCACGATCTGGCGGTGGAGGTGATTGGCGACGACGACGGAGACCACGTCCACGTCCTCGGCGTCCTTCAACGCCCGCCAGTCGGTCTCGACCCGCTCGTAGCCGTACCGGCCGGCGGCCTGTTGCGCCAAGGGTTCGGCGATGTCGGCGATCGCCACGAGCTTGACCGGTACCGGGAAGGGCGATCGGGTGGTGGTCGCCGCCCGCCAGGCTGCGGCGTGGGCCGCGCCCGCCATGCCGGCGCCGATGACCGCGATGCCGATGGGCCGGTCGGGTCCGTAGGTGGTGGTGCTCATGCTCTGTGCTCCCTTACGTCGGTGGCGTCATTTCGCGTAAGTCGCGTTGGAGGCGCCGGCTCAGTGAGTGGATTCCGTCTTCTTGCGCACCTGGAAGATCGCGCCCGTGGTGACGTCCTCCTCGACCTTCTCCAGGGTCCGGCCGCGGGTCTCGGGCAGGAACTTGAACATGACCAGGACGGCGATGGCGTTGACCGCGGCAAAGCCGAAGAACGTTCCCGTCAGGCTGAAGGCGTCCACGATGTTCAAGAAGAAGCGGGACAGCGCGGCATTGGTGATCCACATGCAGAACACCGAGATGCCCATTCCCACGGCCCGCATGTGCAACGGGAAGATCTCGCTGAGCAGCACCCAGGTGGCCACGTTCAGGAAGGTCTGCATGGAACCCACGAACGCCACGATCAGGATCAGCAGGACGTAGGGGCGAATTGCCGCCCCTTCCGGGATGGCCAGGGAGGAGATGCCGATCAACAGGTGGCAGACGGCCGTCAGGGTGTATCCGGTGATCACCGTGGTGCGGCGGTTGATCTTTTCCATCATCCACAGGGCGATGAAGGCACCGACCACGCCGATGATGCCGGGGGCGATGTTGGCGATCAAGGCACCCTGGCGGCCGAATCCGGCTTCACCCAGGACGATCGTCCCGTAGTACATGATCGAGTTGATGCCGGTGAGCTGCTGGAACACGGCCAGGGCGATGCCGATGAACAGGATCCGCAGGAGCCACTTGTTCTTCAGAACGCTCGAGATTCCGGTCTCGTGCGCCTTCTGCTCCTGGTTGACCAGAGCCCGGACCTCCGCCAATTCGGCTTCTGCCCGCTCCTCGGTCCGGATGGTCTTCAGAACGGCCAGGGCGTCGTCGTAGCGGCCCTTGGACATGAGCCAACGGGGCGATTCGGGCATCCGCAGCATGCCGACGAACAACGCGACGGCGGGAATCGCGGCCATGGCCAGCATGATGCGCCACACGCCGTCGACGTGCCCCAGGACGCTGCCCAGGATCGCGTTCATCACGAAGGCTGCCAACTGGCCGACCACGATCATGAGTTCGTTGCGCCCGGACAGGGAGCCGCGGATTTCGTACGGTGCCAGTTCCGCAAGGAACACGGGCACCACGGTCGAGGCACCGCCCACGGCCAGACCGAGCAGGACTCGCCCGACCAGGAGAATCCCGAGACCCGGGGCGATCACGCACAGCATGGCGCCCACGAAGAAGAGGATCGAGAGCAGGATGATGGTCCGGCGCCGTCCCCAGCCATCCGAGAGGCGCCCGATGGTGGCAGCGCCGATCGCTGCGCCGACCAGCAGGGTGCTGGTGACCAGGCCTTCGTTGTCGATCGTCAGCCCGAGTTCCTCGGACATGGGCTCAAGTGCCCCGTTGATCACGCCCGTGTCGTAACCGAAGAGCAGACCGCCCAGCGTGGCGACCAGTGCCACCAGGCCGAGTCGCCTGCTGTGGGGCCCGTCCGTCAGGGGTGGCAACGGTACTTTGCTTGCTTTCTCCGCCGTGCCGCTCATGGTGACTCCTTCGTCAAGGGATGCGGACTCCAGTTCCGCGGGGAGGGTGAATGGGGTGCACGGTGCCCCGACGGGCGTTCGTGCGGGTGGCGGGTCCGACGTCGTCGTCGGTGCGAATCCCGCGAAGTGCAGAAGCAATCCTGGTACACCCGGGAGGGTGTCAGGACCGCGCCTTCTGCACGCGCTGCGTCATCTGCTCGAGCTGGTAGCGCGAGACCTCATGAGCATTCTCGTTCTCCGCGAAGACGCTCGTGACCATCACGGACTCCTCGCGGTCGTAGAAGCCGTTCCGGTGGAGTTCACCGAAGAACGCGTCCCAGTCGACGTCGCCGTCGCCGATCTTGAGGTGCTGGTGGACCCTCGCGGGGGTGCCGGGAGGGTTGGTGATGTAGCGCAGGCCGTTGGACCGGTGGTGGTCCATGGTGTCTGCGACGTGCACCACCCGCAGACGGTCACCCACCGCGTCCAGGATCTCCGGCATGGGGTCCTCCAGGTGGAACGTGTGGGGAGCCACGTACACGAACCCCAGGTTCGGGGAGTTCACGCCGCGGACCACCCGCCACCCCGCCAGTCCCTGTTCCACGAAGTCGTCCGGGTGGGGATCGATCGAGACGTTGATGCCCTCGGACTCGATGATGGGCACCAGGTCCTCCATGGAACGGTAGAAGGCCCGCTCGGACTCCTCGGCCAGTTCGGGGCGACCCGAGAACTCGGTGTTCATCTGCTGAACGCCCAGGTCGACGGTGATCTGGATGGCCCGCTTCCAGTACCGGACGGCGGCCTCACGCGCGTCCGGGTCCGGTGAGGACCAGCGCAGGACGGGCAGCACGGAGGCCACCCCCACGCCCGCGGACTCGCATTCCTTCCGGAACCGTGCCACCAGGTCGTCGTCGGCCTTGGGGTGGTTGAAGAACGGAATGAAGTCGGCATGCGGGGTCAACTGCAGCCATTCGAAGCCGAGCTCCGCGGCCAGGCGCGGGAACTCGAGCAGGGAATGGGTGTGGTGGAACGGGGTAGGATCCAAGGCGATCTTCACGGCGGGTCCTCTCTGTCCTGGACGTGTTGCTGGGCTGGCCTGAGTGGCCCGTCAGCGGTAGAGCGCGGGTCGTTCGGCCAACTGGACGGGTTCGATGGCACCGGATTCCTGGGAGGCCACACCGGCGGCGCAGCACGCCGCGGTCGCGTATCCGTCCCAGGCGCTCGGTCCGGCGGGTTCACCCGTGAGCACGGAGTCCACCCACTCCTGGACCTCGAGGTCGTAGGCGTCCTTGAATCGCGTCTCGAAGCTGGCGTCGATGGGCCGTCCCTTGGTCCGGTCCGCGGTGAGTTCCAGCGCTGCGGCACCGGACACGGAGGCCACACCGCGTTCGAACGAGGCCTGGGTGTCCACCTGGTAGCCGAGCTGGGCGCACACGAAGATCTCGACGTCGGCCAGGACACCGGAGGCGGTCTCGATCATGACCCGCTGCGGATCGTTCAACCCCTCCGGCGCCAGCGAGGTCGACTTCCCGCGTCGGACCTGCACGGACACGATCTCCTCACCGGTCAGGAAGCGCACGGCGTCGAATTCGTGGACCACGGAGTCGTGGATGATCATCTGGTTGGTGAACCCCGGAGGGACGTCTGCGTTGCGGTGCTGGTGGTGCAGAAGCAACAGCTCTCCCTGGTCCCCGCCGGCAATCAGCTCGCGGAGGGCCCGGTAACCGGCGTCGTAGCGGCGCATGAATCCCACCTGGATCAAGCGGCGCCCCGCCGCAGCCTCTGCCTCCACCACGCGCAATGCTGACTCTGGGTCCGGCGTCAGCGGCTTTTCGCACAGGACGGGGATGCCGCGTTCGATCAGGGGCAGCAGGGCCTCTTCGTGCAGGAACCCGGGGGTGGCCAGGATGACCGCGTCCACACCGGCCGCCAATGCGTCCTCGATCGTGGTGTAGGCGGAGGCACCGTCGATGTGCGCCACTGCCGCCTGTGCACGGGCCTCGTCGACGTCGACGACGGCGGTGACCTCCGCGCGTCGAGTCACGGTGTGCAGACGTTCGATGTGATCGGCGCCCATGCGTCCGGCGCCGACGACGGCCACACGAAGCGAGGTGGTTGGGTTGGAAGTCACGTCACTGTCTCCAGTTCTCTTGGCGTTCCGTCGCGCTACTGTGCGTACACGGAAGCCGTGGTGGATCCGCCCGGATCCGTGTGATGGGTGCCACAGTAGGGACACCCATCACACTTTGTCCAGACATTCTGACTATGTTGCTGAGTGGGTTGCCCAAGCCGGGCGGCCTCAACTTGGTGGTTGCTCGCTCAGTCGTTGGTGGACGGGAAGTTCATGGAGGCGCCCGAGTGGTCGTTGGCCTCGGGCCAGCGCTGGGTCACCGCCTTGCCGCGGGTGTAGAAGCGCACTCCGTCGGGGCCGTACATGTGGTGCTCGCCGAACAACGAGTCCTTCCACCCGCCGAAGGAGTGCCAGGCCACGGGAACGGGAACCGGAACGTTGATGCCGATCATGCCGACGGTCACCTTGCGCTGGAACGTGCGGGCAGCGTTGCCGGATCCGGTGAAGATCGCGGTGCCGTTGCCGTAGGGGTTGGAGTTGATCAGTTCGATGGCTTCGTCCAGGGAGCCGACCCGGACCACGGCCAGGACCGGTCCGAAGATCTCCTCCGTGTAGGCGCTCATCTCCAGGCCGACCTGATCCAGGAGCGTGGGCCCCACGAAATAGCCGTTCTCGTGCCCCTCGACCACCAGGTCGCGTCCGTCGACCACCACGGCCGCACCCGCCTGCTCCGCCTCACCCACGATGCGCTTGACCCGCTCCTGGGCCGCGGCGGTGATCACCGGGCCCATCTCCGAGTCCTCGTGCGTACCGTTGCCGACCTTGATGGCGTGGGCACGTTCCTTGACCTTTTCGACGACGGCGTCCGCGGCGTCACCGACCGCCACGGCCACGGAGATCGCCATGCACCGCTCGCCGGCGGACCCGTAGGCCGCGGCGGAGAGGTGGTCGGCAGCAAGGTCCATGTCCGCGTCGGGCATGACGACGGCGTGGTTCTTGGCCCCGCCGAGCGCCTGGACGCGCTTGCCGTGGGCCACCCCGGTCTCGTAGACGTACTTGGCGATCGGGGTGGAGCCCACGAAGGAGACTCCGTCCACCAAGGAGTGGGTCAGCAGGCCGTCGACCATCTCCTTGTCACCGTGCAGGACCTGGAACACGCCGTCCGGCAGCCCTGCCTGCTTCCAGTAGTCGGCGATCAGCATCGATGCGGAGGGGTCACGCTCGGAAGGCTTGAGGATGAACGCGTTGCCGGTGGCGATCGCCATGGGGCTCATCCACAGCGGGATCATGGCGGGGAAGTTGAACGGGGTGATCCCCGCGATCACGCCCAACGGCTGGCGGAAGGAGAACACGTCGAACCCCGTGGAAACCTGGTCCGAGTACTCGCCCTTGAGCAGCTGCGGCATCCCGCAGGCGTATTCCACGACTTCCAGGCCACGGGCCACCTCTCCTGCGGCGTCCGAGACCACCTTGCCGTGTTCGGCCGTGATGGCCTCCGCGATCGTGTTCACGTTGGCAGCGATCAGCTCACGGAACTTGAACAGCACGGCCATGCGCTTGGCCATGGACATCTCGCCCCAGCTGTCGGCGGCGGCACGTGCCGCTGTTACGGCCGCTTCGAGTTCCTGGGCGGAACCCAGGTGCAGCGTCGCCGAGACCTCGCCCGTGGCCGGGTTGTAGACGTCCTGGGTGCGCTCTCCCGATCCACGGGTCAGCGAGCCGTTGATCCAGTGTTCGATGTGCTTCTCGGTCATGTCGTGATCCTTTCGGTGCGTACTCGGTGACTCCGGTTGCGGGTGGCTCCGTACCGGCGTCACGGTCCAAGTCGATGGAGTTCTGGGTGGTGGGGTTCGGACAGGTGGGGTTCTGGCAGGTGGAGTTCTGGGCAGTGCGGTCCCGGGTAGTGGGGTTCAGGCGGATGCGGCGAGTCACCCGACGTGGGGGCGTTGCCTGGCCTTGTGCTCCGCGTAGGTCCGGTAGGCCTCCTGCGTGGATTCGAGCTCGGACACAGGGGTCACGGGCACGTCCCACCAGGATTCGGAGCTGGGCGCGTCCGCGTAGAGGTCCGATTCGACGTACACGACCACCGGGCCCGATCCCTCGGGTCGTGCCTTGGCCTCGGCCACGGCCTGCCCCAGCCGGTCGATCACGTCGGGGCCCTGCTCCACCCGGATGACATGGGCCCCCAGGGACTCGGCGTTGGTGGCCAGATCGATCGGGAGGGTTTCGGCGTCGTCGAAGGTGTGCGCCTCCTGGTCCAGGTAGCGGTACTTGGTGCCGAAACGCTGCGACCCCAGGGATTCGGAGAGGGCCCCGATCGAGGCGTAGCCGTGGTTCTGGATCAGCACGGTGATGAGCTTGAGACCCTCGGCCACCGCCGTGACCAACTCCGTGTGCATCATCAGGTAGGAGCCGTCACCGACCATCACGACGACGTCGCGCGGACGGCTCACCCCTGCACCCGTGGCGTTCGCGGCCGCTGCGTCCGGCCCGATACCCGCTTCGGCGAGCGCCGCACGCTTGACGCCAAGGCCACCGGCGATCTCGTAGCCCATGCAGGAGTAGGCGTACTCCACGTGGTAGCCCCAGGGGTCCTTGACGCGCCACATCTTGTGAAGGTCACCGGGCAAGGATCCGGCAGCGCAGATCAGGACGTCCTGGTCGTCCATGGCCGCGTTGACGGCGCCGATGATCTCGTTCTGCGCCGGCAGCGGCTGCAGCCGGGTGGTGAAGGCCTGGTCCACGATTCCGTCCCAGCGGGCCTTCTCCCGGGCCACGATCTCGGCGATGCCCTCCGGCACCCGCCACCCTTCCAGGGCCTGCGTCAGTGCCACCAGGGCCTTGCCCGCGTCGGCTACCAGGGGCACGGAGGCGCTCATCTTGAAGGCGTCGAACGATGCGACGTTGATGTTGACGAACGTGACGCCGGGGTGCTGGAAAGCGGTCCGGGAGGCGGTGGTGAAGTCCTCGTAGCGGGTTCCGATGCCGATGATCAGGTCCGCTTCGGCCACGTAGGCATTGGAGGCCGTGGACCCCGTGGACCCGACGGCGCCCAGGCACAGTTCGTGATCCCAGCCCAGGACACCCACGCCGGCCTGGGTGTAGGCCACCGGGATGCCCGTCGCTTCGGCGAACGTCCGCAGCTTGTCGTGCGCGAACGCATAGTGCACGCCACCTCCCGCGATGATCACGGGCCGCTGGGCACCGCGAATCGCCTGGACGGCCTCGCGCAGCTCCTCGGCCTCCGGCTCCGGGCGACGGATGCGCCACTGCCGGGGTGCCAGGAACTCCTCGGGAACCTCGATCCGCTCGGCCTGCACGTCCTGCGGCAGGGCGATCGTGACGGCGCCGGTCTCCACGGGGTCCGTCAACACGCGCATGGCGTTGAGCAGCGCGGAGAAGGTCTGTTCGGGGCGCCAGACGCGGTCGAAGTAGCGGCTCACGGGCCGGAAGACGTCGTTGACCGTGACGTCGTACGCATCCGGGCGTTCGAGTTGCTGGAGCACGGGGTCCGGGACCCGCGTGGCGAACACGTCGGAGGGCAGCAACAGCGCCGGCAGACGGTTGGTCGTGGCCAGTGCCGCGCCGGTCACCATGTTGGAGGAGCCCGGGCCGATGGAAGCGGTCACGGCGTAGGTCTGGCGTCGCCGGGAGTGGCGCGCGTAGCCGACTGCCTGGTGGACCATGCCCTGCTCATTGCGCCCCTGGTAGTAGGGCATGAGTCCGGGGGCGTGGACCTGGGCCTGTTTGAGCGCCTGTCCCACACCGGCCACGTTCCCGTGGCCGAAGATCCCGAAAGTCCCGGGGACGGTGCGCACCTCCGTGCGGACGCCGTCGATGGTGTCCACGGTCCATTGGTTGCCCAGGAACTCTACGACCGCCTGGGCCACAGACATCTCGCGGGTGCTCATCGTGCGATCTCACTTCCATCCGTTGCGGGTGTCTGGTTCTCCCCGTGCCCGTTGAGCAGGGAGGCTGCGGCGGCCACTGCCGCTGCGACGTCGTTGTCCTGCGGGTAGAGCAGGGTCCTGCCGACGGTGAGGCCTTGGACGCCGGGCAGCGCCAGCGCCTCCCGCCAGGTCTCGAAGACTTCGTCGGGGCTGCCCGAGGGGTCTCCACCGAGCAGCACGGTGGGCAGGGTGGTCGAGGCCATGACCCGCTGCATGTCGGGAACCACGGGCAGCTTCATCCAGGTGCGCGCGGAGCTGGCCCCGAGGCCTTGGGCGATCGCCACGGAGCGGATGACGGCATCCGCGGACAGGTCGTTGGAGACCCGAGGGCCGTGAGGGTCGGTGTGGACGCGGGAGATGAACGGTTCGACCATGGCGATCAACCCGTGCGCGTGCAGGTCGTCCACCGCGTGCGCGGTGTTCTCCAGCACCGAGGTGGTGTTGGGGTCCTCGAAGCAGATGCGGGTGAGCATCTTTCCGCCGTCGGCACCGAGCGCGTCCAGGACTGCCGCGGTGTGACCGGTGAACCGGTCGTCGATCTCGTTGACCAGTCCGGGCAACCCGGCGCGGTTCATGGAACCGAACACCAGTTTCCCGTCCAGGGCCCCCAGCAGGAGCAGGTCGTCCAGGATGTCAGGGGAGCCCAGCACACCGTCCACGCGGGGGTCCGCCAGGGCGATCTGCAGGCGGTCCAGCAGGTCCAGTCGATCGGCCATGGCCTGGGGCTGGTCCCCCACCCCCAGGGAACCTCGGGCCGGATGGTCGGCGGCGATCACGAAGTTCTGTCGACCGTAGGTCGGCCCGGGGTGACGACGACGATTGGCGGCCGCCCGTGCGACGGCGTCGGGATCCTCCAGACGCATCCTGGTGAGGGATTCGTAGCGCCGGGGATCCGTGTTCAGCGGTTGATACGGCATGGCTGCTCCTAGGCGTTACGGGTCCGGGCGGTCTGGCCGGGGACGTCGCGGCCTCGTTCACGCAGCAACTCAAGGGCTTCCTGCGTGGTGGGCATGTCCTCGGAACAGGCCAACCGGGAAGCGACGATCGCGCCACAGGCGTTGGCGAAGTCCAGGGTCTGTTCCAGCGGCCAGCCGGCCAGGAGTCCGTGGCAGAAGGCTCCGCCGAAGGAGTCGCCCGCACCCAGCCCGTTGACGGTCTCCACGGGCAGTGGTGCCGACACCACGCGCTCCTCGGGCGTGGCCGCCATGACGCCCTGCGAACCGAGCTTGACCACGGCGATCTGCACGCCCGCCTCCAGCAGCCGGTCGGCTTGCGCGTCAGGGCTGCCGTGCCCCACGGCCACTGCGCATTCGGTCTCGTTCCCGATGGCGACCGTGACGTACGGCAGGATCCTGGCGACCTCTTCCCGTGCGTGTTCCTCCGAGTCCCAGAACATCGGGCGGTGGTCCAGGTCCAGGATCGTGTGCTGGCCGGGCGCCAGGGATTCACGCGGCCGGGCCTCGTGGGCTGCGATCTGCGCCGATCGGCTGGGCTCCTGCGCCAGCCCCGTGACCGTGGACCAGAACAGCGTGGCGTCACGGATTCCCGCCAGGTCCAGCTCCCCGGGCTCGATGGCCCAGTCGGGCGCGGTGGGGGTGCGGCCGTAGAAGTACAGCGGGAAGTCCTCGGGCGGACGGATGGCGCAGAAGGTCACGGGCGTCTGCAGGCCTTCGACGGCGGTGGCCCACCGGGGGTCCACGCCGTAACGCTCGAGTTCGGATCGCAGGTAGTCCCCGAAGGGGTCCGGCCCGGTCCGGGTGATCACTGCGGTGTTCCGGCCGTGCCGGGCCGCGGCAACGGCAACGTTGGTGGGTGAACCGCCCAGGTACTTTCCGAACGTCTGGACGTCCTCGAGTCCGACGCCGATGTCCTGCGGGTACACGTCCACACTGATGCGGCCCATGGTGACGAGATCGTGGGTCATGGTCTTGCGCCTCTCCTTCGGGATCCGGCAGTTGGGGACAGCTCGGCCGGCTCAGGCGACGCGCGTGCGCGAACCGCAGCCGCACAGGTAGCGGCGGGTCCGGGTGGCGATGGGCAGCGGCACGTCGAACGAGGACACGGGGTACATGTCCTGTTCCACGATGCCGAAGATCGGGCGGTTGAGGCCTTCGACCAGTTCGATGACCTCGGCCAGATCCGGGGCGCCGGCGGGCGGCTCGACCATCACACCGGCCAGGTTGGCTGCGGCCCAGGTGAGGTTCTCCTCCCGGACCGTCTTCATGATCTCCGGGCTGATCTGCTTGAGGTGCAGGTAGCCGATGCGTTCCGGGTACCGCCGGATGAGTTCCGCCGAGGATGCTCCTCCGTATTCGGCGTGGCCGGTGTCCAGGCACAGCGTGACCAGCTCCGGATCGGTTCCTTCCAGGAAGGTCTCGATCTCTTGCATGCTGCACACGTGCGAGTCCGCGTGGGAGTGGAACTGCTGCTTGAGTCCGTATTCGTCGCGCAGGACCTTGCCGAGTTCGTTGTGGCCCGCGAACAGCTCGTTGAGTTGATCCTTGTCCAGGGTGCCGTTCTCGACCGGCTCGCCCGTGACGTCGTCGCGCCACATCGCGGGGATGACCACGATGTGCTCACCGCCCATGGCTGCGGTCAGTTCCGCCACGCGACGCGCGGGCTCCCAAGCGGCTTTGGACTCGTCCTTGCCGCGGTGAAAGGCGGTGAAGACCGTGCCGGCGCTGACCTTGAGAGCGCGGGCGTTGAGTTCATCGGCCAACCGCGACGGATCCGGCGGGAGGTACCCGTACGGCCCGAGTTCGATCCACTTGTAACCGGCGGCCACCACCTCGTCCAGGAAACGTTCCCAGGGGGTCTGTTTGGGGTCGTCCGGGAACCAGACGCCCCAGGAATCGGGGGCGGTGCCGATGATGAACGTGTTCTCCGTGGTCGCTGCGGTGTTCTGCTCGGACCCTGGCGTGGTGGCCGTCATGACTTCGGCAACTCCTCGTGTCAACGTGCTGCGATGTCCGCGTGCTGCGGTGAGGCTGGTGACCGCAACCCGCTCCGGGCCTCCGCGATCTCATCCTCTTCGATGTGATGCCCCCCACGGTCCCAGTATTTGTGTCCTAATGTCAAGACAAAGTTGGCCAGTATCCGCTGCACCTCGCGTCACCACCGGTCCTGGTACGACGACGGGGGCGCAGCCCAGTGGCTGCGCCCCCGTCACTACAGGGTGCCTTCGTCCCGATTCTCGGTGTTCAGCGCTCCGTGTTCAGCATTCGGCGGTCGCTCAGCTCTGCCCGAAGACGTCTTCGACGGGCTGGTCACCGTCGGTGTAGTTGATCGTGCGCCCCACCGAGTTGTCCGAGTGAACCGCGGCCACGATGGTGCGGGCGACGTTCCCGCGGGAGGTCTCGGCGCGCTCGGGCTCCTCCCCGGGCTCGTACACTGCGATCTTGCCGGTGGGTTCCTCGAGCGTGAGGGTCCCCGGGCCCAGAATCGTCCAGCGCAAGGAGGACTCCCGCAGGTGCGCGTCCGCTTCGGCCTTGGACTGCGCGTAGGCGAAGAAGGAGTTGTCCTCCGGTATCCCGTGATCGGGTCCCGCTCCGATGTAGGAGACCATGACGTAGCGCCCGACTCCGGCCTTCTCGGCCGCGTCCATGGTCCGGATCGCCGCATCGCGGTCGACCGCCCAGGTGCGCTCCGGGTCACCGCCGCCGGCGCCTGCCGACCAGACGACGACGTCGATCCCCTCGAAGGCGGTGGTCAGCTCTTCCGTCGAGGCATGCTGGACGTCTAGAACGACGGCGCGGGCGCCCGTGGCCTCCACATCTGCGGCATGCTCCGGGTTGCGGATCCATGAGCTCACTTCGTCCCCGGCCTCAATCAACAAGGGCGCGGCAAGCAGCGCAACCTTTCCGTGCCCACCAATCAGTGCAACATTCGTCATGGCGTTCCTCCTTGGTCCGATTCTGTGGCTCCCTGGGGTGGACAGCCCCGGGGCGGTTCACGAGTAACGCTTTCACCCTGAGACCCTTGCGGCCAGTAGTGTTCACGCACAGCTGGAATCAAGACGCCGGGCGTCACCAAGGGACTTGAAGTCGCAGGTCAGCCCCGGTCAGTCTATTCTTTGGCATTGAATTTGATCAGTCCCGTGGAGCAACATGCGTCCCCCTAAGCCGTACTCCTGTTCACATTCCGTGGACGTACCCGCCGCGCCGACCGAAGTCGGGGCGTTCATGGAGGACGCTGAAAAGTTTCTCGCCTTCTGGGCTTCCCCCGGCGGCCGCACTTCGTCGTCCACCCGATTGATGGCGCCCGGAACGGTGTTGGAGTACCCGCTCTCCCTGGGGCCGTTCACTCCGTCGTGGATCGCGGTGGTTTCCCACTTCAACCCGCTGGAACAGATCGTGCTCCGTTCAACCAACGGCCCCGTGGACGCCCGGACCACGGTGGCCTGGGCCCCCGGCCCGGCCGGTCACGAATCGTCCAGGATCACCCTCAACGTGGACGGACGACCGGCCCGCCGCTGGAGCAGGTTTCCTGGACTGCTCACCGTGGTCACACAGCGTTACCTGGTGGCCACCGGGACACGCCTTCTAGAGACCATGGAACGCACCACGGGTCGATGACCTCGGGCGGCCGGATGTGCCATGCCCCTATGGGTGGACCCGGCGGTACACTCGGCGCCGTGAGCGAAAACACGCAGAACGACGCACAGTTGGACGCCATCCGCACGGGCTACGCCTTCGAGGGCGCGACCTTGAATCTGGGAGCAGCCGTGTCAGATGGCACCGCCGTCGCCGATGTCCAGGTCGGCCTGCCTCTGGCGACGATGAACCGGCACGGATTGATCGCGGGAGCCACGGGTACGGGCAAGACCAAGACCCTTCAGATGATGGCCGAACAGCTCTCCGCCGCGGGTGTGCCCGTGTTCCTGGCGGACATGAAGGGCGACCTCTCGGGTCTGGCCACGGAAGGGCAGCCCAACGAGAAGTTGACCGAACGCACCCAGACGATCGGTCAGGACTGGCAGCCCAAGGCCGCACCGGTGGACTTCCTGACGTTGGGCGGCCAGGGCAAGGGCGCCCCCATCCGCACCACCGTGACGGACTTCGGTCCGATGCTGCTGGCAAAGGTCCTGGGCCTGAACGAGACTCAGGAATCCGCGCTGAGCCTGATCTTCCACTACGCCGACCAGGCTGGTTTGGCGCTTTTGGACCTCAAGGACTTGCGCGAGGTCATCATGTTCCTGACCTCCGACGAGGGCAAGGGCGAACTCAAGAACATCGGCGGGGTGTCACCACAGACCGCAGGAGTCATCCTCCGCGAACTCACGACCTTCGCCAACAACGGCGCGGAGGTGTTCTTCGGGGAACCGGAGTTCGACACCGCCGACCTCCTGCGCGTCGGCGACGACGGTCGCGGAGTCATCTCCAACCTTCAACTGCCCGGTGTGGCCTCCCGCCCCGAACTCTTCTCAACCTTCCTCATGTGGCTGCTCGCGGACTTGTTCCACGACCTCCCGGAAGTCGGGGACGTCGACAAGCCCAAGCTGGTGTTCTTCTTCGACGAAGCCCATTTGCTGTTCAAGGACGCATCCAAGGAGTTCCTGTCCTCGATCGAACAGACCGTTCGACTGATTCGTTCCAAGGGCGTCGGCGTCTTCTTCATCACCCAGACGCCCAAGGACGTGCCGGCTGAGGTCCTGGGGCAGTTGGGCAACCGTGTGCAGCACGCCCTGCGCGCCTTCACCCCGGACGACGCCAAGGCACTCAAGGCAACAGCCCGGACCTACCCGTCCTCCGAGTACGACCTGGAGCAGCTCCTGACGCAGCTCGGCACGGGTGAGGCCGTGGTGACGGTCCTCTCCGAATCCGGCGCCCCGACGCCCGTCGCCTGGACCCGGATGCGAGCCCCTGAAACCTTGATGGACATCGCCCCGGATGCGGTCTTCGACGCCGTGATCGCTGCATCACCGCTGACCGCCAAGTACAGCGAGCCGGTGGACCGCGAATCTGCCTACGAGGTCCTCAAGGAACGTCTGGAGAAGGGCGCCGAGCAGCAGGGCGAACAGGCCCCCTCGGAAGGTTCGGGATCCCCGGAGGCTGCCGAGAAGGAACCGGCGGCCAAGAAGGAGCGGGCCAAGAAGGAGTCCGGCGGGTTCTTCGACAACCCGGCCGTCAAGTCGATGATGCGCTCTGCCGGTTCGGCATTGGGACGCGAGATCACGCGATCACTGTTCGGCACCGCTCGTCGTCGTCGCTGACCGGACCGCCCCGGTTACCTTCGCGGGGCCCCTTCGAGGAACGCGACGAAGTCCCCGGTCGGCTCCAGCCGCACCCGTTCCTCCTGGGGGTCCCCCGCGTACAAGACGACGTCGATGTGCTGGACCTCGGGTGCCAGCACGACGGCGAACATGTCCCGCACTGCTGCAATACCCTCCGCGCCTTGTGACCAGTCCCAGAGATCCGCCGACAAGCGTGCGGCAGGGTACCCGGGCAGGGACACTTCCATTCTCGACCGCATGCCCTCCGGGCCCGGATCCGGCCTGATCATCAGGCCCTCCCCGTGACCATCCGCGGCCATCGCCGTGGCGCGCAGGAGTGCGATAAGTTCGGCCGACGCTTCGCCCAACAAGGATTCGACGGCGGCATTCCAGGTTTCTTTGGGGGTGAGCCACCGGGTGAATCGGTGCCTCCGATCCCGGATGTCGAACCACAGCGCATAGTTGCCGTGCTCCAGAGCGGAGTACCCGACAGCAAGGTCGTTGCCACCGACCTCCTGACCGGATTCGAGGGCTCCGAGTGAGGCCACCAGGCAATGCCGGAACACCTCTCGAACGCCCGCGAAGGATCGCTGGAGGTACTCGCTCGGAACCTCCACCGGACTCCCACCAGGACCGCGTGCATGGATGCGCGCTCGCCAAGCGCTCGTGCTCCCGACGTCTGGAAGCCCGCCGACCTGTGTCTCTGCGTCGGCCTCGCCACCGACTGGTACCACGTCGCCCACCCTGTCCCATCTCCACAGATCACCCGTGATTGATACGGGCCGGACAAGTACTGAGTAGGCAGCAGGCTACCTGCAAACGCAGTAGGCAGCAGGCTACCTGCAAACGCATGCAATCGACCTGGGACGGCGAGCAGAAAATGGTTGACGACACAAAAATTAAGAGAGAGCCGCCCGCCACTCAGGGGTCAAGTGGCAAGCGGCTCTCTTCTGTCCCCCTCCTGCAGCAAGGCTCTTGATGACGACGCACCACCACCGTCATCGTTGCCACAGGAAGCTCAGCAGATCCGAACCCTCCAGTCGGAGCTGCCGCCCTCTGTTCGAGGTAGTGACTACTTAACCGTGCCTGCCTGGCACGCGGCTGGAACAGGCTTGGCATTTGCCCCGAGAAGACCTCCACGTTTCCTGGACGCGGATTTCCGTGTAACCGCATCAAATTTCGCGGATTCCGCCCGGCACATCGCCCTACCGAGCCAAAACCTCGACCAATATTTGGCACGGAAGCGACCTGGGGCCCATCCCTCGTGTACCGTCGTGGGCAGTTGTCGTATGCAATCCCGCACTGGCGGGACCCCCCGCCGTTCGCGGCCGACTGTCCACCGGAACCAAACCGGGACCAAGTCGTGTGGTGCACGACGACGGCTATCGGTCGCCGAAGGTCGGCGCCCGTTACCGTTCCGGAAGGATCGACCAGCAATAATGCAGACCGGCACTGTCAAGTGGTTCAACGCCGACAAGGGCTTCGGCTTCATCAGCCCCGATGATTCTCAGCAGGACGTGTTCGCGCACTTCTCCGCGATCAACGGCAACGGCTACCGTTCCCTGGAAGAGAACCAGCGCGTCGAGTTCGAGGTTCAGGAAGGCCCCAAGGGTCTCCAGGCCGCGAACATCACCGTGATCGACTGATCATTCCAGACTTCCAATCGTGCCCGGCACCCCTGGTGTCGGGCACGATTGCATGTCCGGGCGTATTGCCGAGCGCGCGCGAACGCTCCCGGCCGCTGACGTGTGTCACGTCATGGCCGTATGTTTGGACCAACGGTTCCCGCGCGGTACCGAGAACACCATGCAGGACTCACTCAGCTCAGGAGACAGCCATGCCGCACAACGCAATTCCCGGCCATGACCAGCACGAGACCGACGTCGACACTGCGGACTCCACGGCAGGGCAGGCTCAGGCCCTGGGGAACGAGAACAAGATCGACAACGCGGGCAAGGACCGGCACACGGCTGCCCGGCGTGCAGCCGGCCAGGGCCATGCCTCGGCGGGCGACACCACGGGTGGGGTTCCCGTGCGCGGAAACACCTGGGCTCGTAAGCCCAAGACGGAATCCGAACACAGCCAGAAGAACAACCCGTGGTACGCGGACGACCGGATCGGCCTGGTGGCGGCCGCGCTGGTCATCGTGGGCGTTCTGGTCGTGGCACGCGTGGTCCACCGGAACGACTGACCGGGACGGAGGCCGGTGTGGTGCGATCTGCTGGGTCACACGACACCGGTCGGCTTTCCTGGCCCCGAGGCCGCCTCGCGCCCTGACAAAGCCCTTACAGCAGGGGTCTCAGCGGGGCCAAGGCGGCCTCGGCCACCCACGCCAGGGGGTGGCGCGCTTGCCACTCCTCGAGAGTGAGGCGATGGCAGTTCGAGCTGTCGACCTCGAAAACACGTTCCATGACCGCGGCCAGATCGTTGTCGATGATCTCCAGATTGACCTCGTAGTTGAAGGACAGGGAGAGGCGGTCGATGTTGGCCGTCCCGACCGTTGACCACATGCCGTCGATCGTGGCGGTCTTGGCGTGGATCATGGCGTCCTTGTAGAGCAACAGCGTGACGCCTGCTTTGAGCAGCGTCACGTAGAAGCCTCGGGAGCCCCAGTCGGCCAACACGTGGTTGGAGTCCATGGGCACCATGATCCGAACGTCGACCCCGCGTGCCTGCGCTCGGATCAGCGCGTCCAGAATCTGCTGGTCCGGGATGAAGTAGGGCGTGGAGATGTAGATGTGGTCGGTGGCCCGGTCGATCGCCTGCAGATACATGCCGCGGATGGGGTAGACCCGGGTCACGGGGAGGTTCGACCAGCACCGGACTCGCGAGTCCCACTCGGGAGGATCCAGACGTGGGATCTCATCGGCACGCCCGGCCACGGTGTTCCACACGGTCACGAAGGACTGCCGTAGGACCCAGGAGTCCGGCCCGTTGACCTTCAGGTGGGTATCCCGCCACTCCGTGGCATAGGTCGACCCCAGGTTGTAGCCGCCGATGTAACCCACCCGGTCGTCGACGATCAGCAGCTTGCGGTGAGTGAATCCCGAGGCCCGCAGCGGTGTGATGAGCAGCCTCGGCCGGAATACCGGGAAGCGGAAGTACTTGACGCGTTCGTCGAACCGGTAGAAATCATTGGGCACTACCAAGTTCCCGAAGCCGTCGTAGACCACGCGGACGTCCACGCCGCGTTGAGCGGCACGGTTGACGGCATCCATGAACCTCTGACCGTACGCGTCGCCCTTCCAGATGAAAGTCTCCAGGAACACGCTGTGCTCCGCGTTGTCGATCTGTTCGAGCATGTCGTCGTACAGATCGGCGCCGAAGGTGAACACGTCGACGTCGGAATTGGCCACGTCCGTGCCGTAGTGGCCGGGCTTGGGAAATCCGGAACGCACCTTGCGGTGCTTCTTGGTGAAGGCGTCGTAACCGACCAGGCCACCAATCGTGGCCGCCTGAACCCCAACCACACCGACGGCGGCGCGTACCACCGCTTTACGAACGAAGGACCGAACCGGAGACAATTCCTCGGCAAGCATGTCTCAAGCGTACGGGACCGGGTAGGGGCCGGACCGGCGAGGTTTCTCCCACGTTCGGATCGCGACGACGACCCACGCGATGTTGACGCCCACGAACCCCAGAATCCCCAGGACCAGCACAATGCCAAAGGCACCGTAGCGCCCGACCGTGAAGAAGTCGGCCAGCATCATCAAGGACCCGATCCCGGCGAAGACGAACCCGAGGATCCGAGCCCAATTCTTCCCGAGCGTGAGCGGGAAGAGGACGAGGGCGTACAGCGCCAGGACGATTGCCGTGACGATGAGGATCCCGAGGTAAAAACCGGAGGTCTCGGCTGCTCCCGACAGCATTTCCCAACTCGTGTAGTACCGGTCCCGGTAGGCCGGTACCAGCTGACCGATGATGCCCAGGAAGCGGGTACCGAGGAACAGCACCGCGGACAGGATCACCAACAGGTAGAGCGGCTTGGTGAAGAGATCCTTCTTGCTGAAATTCCGGGGACGGGACGGACCGCCGTTGGGGTCGTACCACTGCGCGTACTGGTTCGGACCCTGCTGATTCGGTGGGTACTGGTTGGGCGCGTACTGGTTCTGTCCGTACTGGTTCTGTCCGTATTGGTTCTGGCTGTATTGGTTCTGGCTGTACTGACCCTGCCCGTACTGGTTTTGTGGGTACTGACCCTGCGGGTACTGGTTCTGTGAGTACTGACCAGGCCCGTACGGATTCTGGCTCTGACTCGGTGCCTGATTCGGTGCCTGCGGCGAGTACGGACCCGGCTGGTACGGGTTCTGATTCTGTACGGGCTGCCCCTGCGGCTGGGAGTACTGGCCACCGGCATAGGGTTGACGGCCGGGACCGTTCGAGGAGTTCGGGCCCTGTGGACCGGGGACGTACCGCGGCGCTGATGACGCACTCGACCCGTTCGGACCGCCCGGCTGCTGGCCAGGCCAGCCTGGCTCGGTGGACCCGTCATTCCGGCTCTCCGGGTTCTGCGGCGCCTGGTTCTGTGGCTCCTGGCCGTACGGGTTCTGGGGGCCTTGCGACACGGAGGGTCCTTTCGGGTGCGGAGGCGGCACGTCGCGGGCTCTTCACGGGCGTGGCGGCCGGTGCTGTCGACGGTACGACTAGTGCATCACACTCGACGCCGGAACCACGCCGTCACCGCCGGATTGAACCCGACCAGAAGCCAGGCCAGATTCACCACCAGGAACAATGCGGCGATCGTTACGGACATGGGTTGGTAGATGGTCCCCGTGGGAGAGGGATCTCCCCCCGGTACCAGAACCCAGACGTTCCAGAGGGCGAAGGCCGCGGCCAGCCCCAGCCCACCCCACCGGGCCCAGTCCGCGCGGTTCAGTATGCCGAGCAGCACGATCACGAAGGCGCTCGTGATCAGCAACCCCAGGACCACGTTGCCGAGCGTCGCCGTGACCAGTGACTTCCGCAGGGAATCGTTGTCCATCAACTCGGCGGGGACTCCCTGGCTGGCCAACCGATCCCTGACCGATTCCAGCATGGGGGTGCTCAGCAGGGCGGCAATGCTGACGACCGACCCCGACACGTGGAGCAAGAGGGACAGCACCGTCAGCTGTGTCAAGAACATCACCGACCGTGGCCGCTCACCCGGTTCGCGCTTGGAGCTGGGAACAGCATCGCCCGAATCGCGCTGCTCACGCGATTCGGGCGGTTGCTGGTGAGGATCGATCAATCGAGTCCGTCCTCAATTACGGCGGGCAAACCATGCGCCGACCTTGCCGTTGAAGGCAAGGACGAGCCAGTAGACGTTGACCAGCACGAACAAGACGTCCAACACCAACACGAGGATGCCGAGTCCGCCCGCCATCGGCGTACCGGAGAACAATGCGATGCCCACGAACAGGACGCCCAGGATCGCCAGGACGATCCCGAGGATCCGGGCCCATCCCCAGCGCTTCTTGATGCCGACCAGCACCAGGATGTAGAGCACAAGGGCCACTGCCATGAGGAGGACGGAAACCACCGTGGCGCTGATGGCGCCGGCCATGAGGGCGTCGTCAACGCTCAGGCCACCCAGGTCCTGGCCCTCGAGTTGCTGCTGCATGTCTTCCCGACCGGAGCCCGAGAAGATGTAGATGATCCCCAGCACCCCGGAGAGCAGGTAGATGGCCATGGACGCGAGCGTCATCTGACGCAGCCGATCAACCTGCGGGGGCTTGGACATCTCGAAGTTCTGGTTGGGGTCGTACCCGCTGGTGCCGTACTTGTTGCCGGGCTCCGGGTACTGAGGATTCTGCGGTGCGTTCGTCACGGTGATCTCCTCCTGTGGATGAATGACGAGTGTGGTCTCAGGACTGTGATGGGACTACAGGGGGCATCTCCAGTGTCCCCCGAGTAGGCCACCTGCGCGCTATTCGTATCGCAACGCTTCGATCGGATCCTTTCTGGCTGCACGCGCCGCGGGAAGGGTTCCGGCGATGAAGGCGATGAGCATGATCAGCAGGACGATGCCCACCAGCTGCAAGGGCGCGATCCCGTAGAGGCTCAGGCCCGCGACGTTGCTCAGGGCGCCGCCTTCCCCTGTCAGCAAGGCATTGGCCACCGTGCCGACGACGACGCCGACGCCCACGCCGATCACGGATCCCAACAGACCGATCAGAACGGCCTCACTCGAGAACAGGCCGAAAATCTTGCCAGGGGACATGCCCAAGGCCTTCATCAGGCCAATCTCACGGGTTCGTTCCTGCACGGACATCAACAGCGTGTTGACGATGCCGAAGGCCGCAGCCAACAGAGCGATCAACGCGAACCCATTGAGGATCCAGGTGACGGCGTTGATGATGCCGCGGATCGTGCCGATCTGGTCTTCGACCGTCATGCCCAGCATGCCGTCCTCGGTCAAGGACTTCTTGACCTCACTCTGCTTGCCCAGGTCCGGTACGTCGGCCACGGCCATGGCGTAGCCATCGGTCTGGGCGCCCTCGGGCAGGCCCTCCTGCTGGTAGTCGTACAACCGGTCGTTGAACGCCGAGGACGGTGTGGGTTGTGCGCCCTGGTTGGAGAGCATGATTTCGGTGACGCCGCTGATCGTGGCCTCGAACGTCTTCTCCTCACCGGTGACATTGGACACCGCGATCTTGACCTTTCCACCCACGGCGTCTTCCGGCTTGTCGTAACCCAGGGAGTCGGCCCACGTGGTGGGAATGGTGATCTCGTCCTTGTCGTGGCCGGGGGCTTCACCGGCGGCGTATTCATAGCTGTTCACGTCAGAGGGGTAGCCCAACTGGACCTGGAACTGGTCACCGTTCTCGCCCTCCAGATAGGACGGGGAGACCGCAACCACGGGTTCGACGGATTCGACGCCGTCGATGTTGCCGATCTGCTCGATGTCTTTCTCGCTCAAGAGGGACATGCCGAACTGGCCTTGCTTGTCAGCGCCCTTCTCCGGGTCGTAGGCCTGCGGTTCGTTCGCGTTGCCCGATTGCTGCGAGCTTGTCTTCTGGACGTAGAGCTGTTGCTGGTCACCGAAGCCTTGCACCAGGCGGTCGATGTAGCTGTTGATCCCCACCCCGAGACCCGAGGTCAGGGTCAGGGTGAAGGCGCCGATGAAGATGGCGATGACGGTCAGGAAGGTACGCGCCTTGGAGCGCATCGTGTTCCCGAGGGCGGTGGTGACGACGTCGACGGCCTTCATCGGTTGCCTTCCTTTCCGAGCTCGGATGCGCGGGACGCGGTGCTTCCGCCACCCGCCCAGGGTTCAGTGGCTTCCTGCCCGGAAGGTGCGGGCTCACCCGACGAGGCAGCCTCCGACCGGGCGGTGTTGCTCTGCTCGGGGGCCACGATCAGACCGTCCTTGAGGTAGATCTGTCGGTCGCACTTGGCCGCCAGGTCGTCGTCGTGGGTCACGATGACCAACGTGATGCCACGATCGCGCTGCAGGCCGAAGAGGATGTTCTCGACGACCTCGGAGGTCTTGGAGTCCAGGTTGCCCGTCGGTTCGTCCGCGAAGATCACCGACGGGTTGGTCACCAGGGCGCGGGCAATACACGCGCGCTGTTTCTGACCACCGGAAAGATCAGTCGCCTTGTTCTTGGCCTTGTCGGCCATTTCCAACAGTTCCAGGGCCTCCAATCCACGACGATTGCGCTCACGCTTGGAGAGACCGGCGATCTTGAGCGGGAGCACCACGTTTTCCAACACTGTCTGGTTCGGGTTCAGGAAGAACTGCTGGAAAACGAAACCGAAACTTTCGTTGCGCAGCTTGTGTATTTCCTTGTTCTTGAGCTCGGAGACCGGGCGCCCGTTGAGGGCGACCACTCCCTGGCTGGGGCGATCCAGCAGCGCCATGAGGTGCATGAGCGTGGACTTGCCAGAACCCGACTTCCCGATCACCGCAACGGACTCGCCGCGTTTGATGTCAAGGGTCAGCCCCTTCAATGCATCGAATCTGTTGGCTCCGCGTCCGTAGACTTTGACCAGATTTTCGGTCTCGAGGACCGCCGGTTCCATCGTCTTTTCCTCCTGCGTCATGGGTCAGGCCCTTTCTGAGCCTCTGTCCCCATGTTGTCCGATCACGGTGGGCAGGACATCCACCGAGAGAATGAATCGCCGAACTTCACCGGATGTTTCCTCGGTTTCGCCCCGGACCTTGCTCAGACTTATGGACGATGCCGACACCCGATGGGCGCACCGTCACCGCTCGGGAAGGCAGGGCTCCTAGGCTGATCACGTGTCACAGCACCCAGCAGCGCCGCCTCCCTTCACGGTGGCGGTGTATGCGGGCTGGCCCTCCGAGGCGGCCGCCCGCGCGGCCCAGGACCGCACGGTGCGAGCGATCGGCGACCACGGGACCGTCGTCGTTGATCGCAGGACAGTTGATCGCACGGCAACGGACGATGACCCTGGCCGCGGTGCAACCGCCAGAGAACTCAGGGCGGAGTTGGACAGTGCCCGGCGCGCGGGTGCCGACGGTCTTGTCGACCACGTCCTTTATGTTCCGGGGCCGCGGGACCCCGTCCCCGGGCAGTGGCTGCCACATCTGGCTCGCGTCACGCCTCAGGGCCGCTTCCAGGTTGACCTCGTGGAGCTCGCCACCACGCTCGGTCGGTCCCGCAACGGAGTCTTCCGTGAGCTCAGCTCCACCAACCCTGCCGCTCTTGCCGAACTCCTTCGCTCGACGCGGGTCCTACTGGTGGAAGGTGTCACCGACCGCGCGGTACTGGAAGTTCTCGTCGGCCGATGGGGCATCGGCGACCTCACCGTCGTCCCCGCGGGCAGCAAGGTCCGTTTGGCAGGCATGGCCGCACTGGCCCGGCAGTTGGGGATCCCCACGTACGTGGTCTTCGACGGCGACGGCGGCACCCCGCCCACCGCCACCTCGAAGGCCCATCGGATGCAACGTTCCCGACAACAGCAGACCGAGGCCCTACTCCGTACCCTCGCCGTCTTCACTCCCGCCGTCGACTGGAAGTTCGGGGACCCCACGGTCGTCGGACCGTACTGGTGCGCGTGGGGAACGACGCTGGAGGCGGAGCTCTCCGCCTGGGGCGGCTTCATCTCTGCTGCGTGGCGCCGTGTGGCGGAATCTCCTGGCACGGGACCTCTGCCCGAGGACCCACTCCCCAAGAACGGAGCATTCCTGCGCGACGCCACGCGCCGTGCTGATCTGGAGGACCTTCCGAACTCCTTCCGTCGTCTGCTGCACCGTCTGGTGGACTTCCCCCCGGGCACAGTGATTCCACGTCTACGCATCGAGTCGTCCGCTTTTGAAGGGTCATGACTGCTCGAGCCGGGATCCAAGGCCGTTCTCGCAGACCATAGGCCCTAACCTCATGGTCATGACTGATCTCCCCCACGTCGATCTCGCGCCGGACCGTGCGCCCGATCTCGCCGTCGGCCACGCTGCCGATCTCCCGAACGTCCTCCCCCACGTCGTCGTCGACGTCTTTGCCGACGGGCCGTTCAGGGGAAGCCCCATCGCCGTCGTGCTGGATGCCGACTCCCTCGAGACCGAGGAGATGACGGCGATCGCCGCGTGGTCAGACTTCACCGAAGTCGCCTTCGTGCTCTCCCCCCAGGATCCGGAGTCCGACTACCGAATCCGCGTGTTCAGCCCGTCCACGGAAGTCCGCTTCGCCGGGCTGTCCACCTTGGCCGCGTGCCGGGCCTGGCTGGACCATGGCCACCAACCGAAAGTCCCCACCCAGGTTTTGCAGGAGTGTGGGGCCGGAACCGTACAGATCTCCGTGGCCGCGGAGGACCACCTGCAGTTCACCGCTCCGCCCATCTACGACCGCGGCGGCCCTGACCACCTGACCGTGGAAATCGCCCGCGAGGTCCTCGGGCTGGACGCCGATCAGATCAAGGCCACCACATGGCTGGACAACGGGCCCGGCTTTCTGGGCCTCCTGGTCTCCGATGCCGACACCGTCATCGCCATGGACCCGAACATCCCCGAGCTCGGCCAGCTGTGTGTGGGGGTCATGGGTGCCTACCCGGAGGGTGGTCCTGCCGACTTCGAGATGCGCTCCTTCGCTCCTTCCATGGGCGTCGCGGAATACCCCGCCGCAGCTGCCCTCAGCGCAAGCTTTGCCACGTGGCTGGTACCCAACGACATCGCACCCGCCTCCTACACCGTCTCCCAGGGAACGGTGCTCGGCCGGTCGGCCAAGGTCCACGTCCAGATGCATGGGGACGAGGTCTGGGTGGGCGGCCCGGTGACCACCAGGGTTCGCGGGGAACTCACGCTCAGCGCCTGAGCGAACCGGGCCCGGACTTTGGCCCTGGCTGCACAGCAAGACAAATGCGAACGCCGCGCTCCATCCAGGAGCGCGGCGTTCTGCGTGTCAGAAGAGGCGTCAGAACCGTGGCCGTCAGGACTTCGACGCGGTCCGGGACGCGGCCTCGGACTTCGCCTGCGGTTTGGCCTCCACCTTGGGGATGTTGGAGGTGCGCAGCGGGGTCTCCGGCACGAAGAACATCAGGATCGCACCGATGACCACCAACGGCACCAACCACAGGTAGATCGGAACCAGGGCGTCGTTGTAGGCCCCCAGGACCACCGTTCGGATCTGCTCCGGCAGATCACCCACGACGGCGGGCGTGAGGCTCGCGGACATGTCCGAGTTTCCGGCTCCGGCCATCGCCTGCGGTGGCATGCGCTCCGTCAGCAGGTCCACCAACCGGGTGGCGAACACTCCACCGACCACGGCCGAGCCCAACGTGGCACCGACCTGGCGGAAGAAGTTGTTGCCGGCCGTGGCCGTTCCCACCATGGACGTGGGGAACACGTTCTGGACGGCCAGCACCAGGATCTGCATGCTCAGGCCGAGGCCCACCCCGAGGACGCCCAAGGAGGTGCACACGAACCAGAGTGGCGTTGAGACCTTGAGCAGGGAGAGCATGACCATGGCCACGGCGATCAGCGTCATGCCCACGATGGGGTACTTCTTGTACTTCCCGGACTTGGTCACGGCCTGACCAGAAACTGTCGAGGTGATCAGCATGGCACCCATCATGGGGATCATGAGCAAGCCGGAGGCCGTTGCACTGGCGCCGTGCACCATCTGGAGGTAGGTGGGCATGTAGCCCAGGGCACCGAACATGGCGACGCCGACGAACAACCCGGCGACGGTGCTCAGGACGAAGGTCCGGTTGGCGAACAAGGCCGGCGGGAGAACGGGTTCCTCCACCTTGCGCTCGACCACCACGAAGATGGCGACCAGTACGACGGCGGCGCCGATCAGGCCCAGGATCCGAGGTGAATCCCAGGCGTACTGGTGACCACCCCAGGTGGCGACCAGAATCACGGCCACCGTGGCCGCGGCCAACAGCATCATGCCGAGCACGTCGATCTTGACGGGCCCCCGATGGCGCGGGAGTTTCAGGAAGCCAGCAACACCGGCGAAGGCGAGCAAACCGAGCGGAAGGCTCATCCAGAAAGCCCAGCGCCATCCCGGTCCTTCCGTGATCCATCCACCGAGCAAGGGCCCCGCGACGGAGGCCAGCGCGAAGACGCCACCCATGATGCCCATGTACCGGCCACGCTGACGCGGGGGCACCACGTCGGCGATCACCGTCTGCGACAGGATCATCAGGCCACCACCGCCGATGCCTTGAATCACGCGGGCCACGATGAGCCAGGTGATGTCAGGTGCCAGAGCACCCACCACGGAACCGGCCACGAACACGACGATCGCGCCCAGGAGCAGGTTCTTTCGGCCCAAGAGGTCTCCGAGCTTGCCGTAAACGGGCATCATGACGGTCGAGGCCAGGATGTAACCCGTGATGACCCACTGCATCTGGTGCACACCATCGAGTTCACCCACGATGGTGGGCAGAGCCGTGGACAGCACCGTCTGGTTCAGCGCGGCCAACAGCATGGCCAGCATCAGACCCGCAAAGATCGGCAGCAGTCGCTGCTGAGGCTTCTCGGAGTCCCGCGGACGGGCAGCCGAGGGAGTGACGATCTCCGTTTCGTGGGTCCAGGGTGATGCCCCGGAGGCCGAAGTCGCCGAACCCACCAGGGTGTGGGCACCGGTCTCCGGCTGAGGCTCTCGGACCGGAGAGGTTGAAGAGTTCACGCAAAGTCCGTTCTGTTCAAGTGTTTGTAAAGGGCGACGGCGCGTTCGACGTCGTCTTCCGTAGGTTCTGTGCCCGGTTCCCGGTGAGGATCCGTCCAGACGTAACGCAAGATGGCGCTGGCGATCATGACCAGCAGTCGGACACGTTCAGCGATCGGGTGTTCCGCGTCCTCGACCAAGGTCCCGCCTCTGGCCCGGTCCGCCACACGGTCCAGCAAAGCGACGCGAACCTTGTCCTCGGCTACAGCGAGGTTGTGTTTGTGCAGACCGACCAGTTCACGGTGTTCCCGCAGGACGCTCAGACGCAGGCTGCGGTCCTTGGCCGGCACCGATGACCGCAGCGTCCGGTTCAGGACGTCGACCACCTGGGCCAACAGGTCCGGGCCCGCAGTCAGTTCCGCCAGCGCACCCTCGTCGATCACCGGTTCACGCAGCCCCAGGACGGCATGATCCTTGGTGGGGAAGTAGTTGAAGAACGTCCGCGGCGAGATACCGACCGCTGCGGCAATCTGCTCCACGGTGACCGCGCCCAGGCCACGTGCCAGCACGGCACGGGCGGCGGCGTGGTGGATCGCCTCCCAGGTCTGGGCCTTCTTGCGCTCCCGCAATGTCATTTCTTGCACTCGTGCAATTTTTGCAGGGCCAGATTTTTTGCACAACTGCAATTAGGATGATTCGTGACACATCCCGCACAGGCGCAGCTGCGGACACCTGCGACCGGGCACCGGGCCTAATCTGGTGCCATGCGCATCGCGACCATCGGGACCAGCTCCATCGGCTCCACGTTCGCCCGGGCCATCGGGGCGGTGGACGGTGTGGAACACGTGGCGGTCATGTCACGAGACCGCTCCCGCGGGGAAGCGTTTGCGGCTGAGACGAACCGTTTGACGGGAGACCGGGCGCGGGTGGTCACCTCGCTCGAAGAGCTGGCCAACGCGAGCGACGTCGACGCGGTGTACATCGCCAGCCCGAACGCCTTGCACTTCCCGCAGGCCAACACCCTTCTCCGAGCGGGCAAGCACGTCCTGCTGGAGAAGTCCGCAGCATGTGACCGGCGGCAGTTCCAAGAACTGGTGGACACCGCCGAGTCCACGGGGGTGGTCGTCCTGGAGGCCATGCGCTCGGTCCACGATCCGGGGTTCGCCCGAATCCGGGAGCTCCTGCCGCAGCTCGGCCCGTTGCGTCGCGCCGAGCTACGCCTGTGCCAGTATTCGAGCAGGTACGGGAAGTTCCTGGCCGGTGAGACTCCCGCCATCTTCGATCCCTCGCTGGGCGCAGGGGCGCTCATGGACATCGGAACGTACTGCACCCACCCCATGGTCGCGCTGTGGGGAGTGCCGGAGCGCATTCACGCGGCGGCGACCATCTTGCGATCCGGTGCCGACGGCGCCGGCACCGTGCTGTGTGGTTTCGACTCCCCCGCCGGATTCTCCGTGAGCCTCCACTACTCCAAGATCACGACGTCTCCCCTGTCCAGCACCATCGAAGGTGAGCGGGCCACGCTCGAGATCGACTCGGTCACCACCCCACGCAACTTGGTCCTTCACGGGACGGACGGGTCGACGGACGTCGTCACCGTCGACGGCGACGGCGGTGGGTCCGGGGCACCCGAGAACATGCGCTACGAACTCCTCGAGTTCCTCCGCCTGGCCGACGCACCCCGAGGCCAGCGGGACGACGAGGCGCTGGCGCGGCACCAGGCAGCGTCCCTGGGAACCCTTGCCGTCCTGGACGCGGTCCGGGCGCAGATCGGTGTTCGGTTCCCCTCCGACCAGGCTTGAGCACCGCATGGGCCGGCGGGTCGGATACCAAGTCAGATGACAACCATGGGCACGACCGGGGCATACTCTCCGAGTGACCACTTTCAAGTTTTCCCAGGTGGACGTCTTCTCGGCCACGCCGCACCGCGGCAACCCTGTGGCGGTCGTCCATGACGCAGACAGCCTGACCCAGGAGCAGAAGTCCCGGTTCGCCAACTGGACCAATCTCTCAGAGACCACGTTCCTGCAGGCGCCGACGGACCCGGCCGCGGATTACAAGCTGCAGATCTTCACCCCGGACGAGGAACTCCCCTTCGCCGGACACCCCACGCTGGGCTCCGCCCGCGCGTGGCTCGACGCGGGCGGACAGCCCCGCACCGCAGGCGAGCTGGTCCAGGAATGCGAGATCGGCCTGGTCACCCTCCTGATCGACGACGACGGCGACCTGGCCTTCGCGGCACCGGCACTGATCCGCTCGGGTGAGGTTGACTCGGCCACCCTGGCCACGGCACGGGCCGCCCTCGGACTGGCTCCTGGTCAGATCCAGGCCGCCCAGTGGGTGGACAACGGACCGGGATGGCTGGGCCTGGTCCTCCAGGACGCACAGACCGTGCTGGACGTGACCCCGGACAGCGCCTTGTTCACCCGTGAGGATCTCCGGATCGGACTACTGGGAGCGCACACGTCCGACGCACGACCGGGTCAGGAAGCAGCCGGCGGCGCCGCGCGGGCCGACGTCGAAGTGCGGGCCCTGATCAGCATGGGAGGCACCGTGCGCGAGGATCCGGTGACCGGCAGTCTCAACGCCGGCTTTGCCACCTGGCTCATCCCGGCCGGACGCGCACCCGAGGGGTACGTTGCCGCTCAGGGAACCGTCCTGGGCCGCGAGGGACGGGTGCAGGTGCGCAGCGATGGCGAGGACATCTGGGTCGGAGGGCCGGCACGGGTCACGATTCACGGCACCGTGGAGTTCTGAGGGAACTCAGTTCCAGGGCGACCTGCCGCGACCGAGAACGGCCCGTTCGTGCATCAGAAGATTGCGCCGGTGGCATGGGGAATCCGGGGATTCCCCCGTAGTCCCGTCAGCGCGAACCACCCTGTGCACCGGCAGGAACAGGGCCACCGGCACGTTCTTGCAGGCGGTTCCAACCGCGCGGGCGGCCAACGGTGAACCGACCATCGCAGCGACCTCCCCGTAGCTCACGGTCTCCCCGAACGGGATCTCCTGGATGGCCTCACACACCCGCCGCATGAACCCGTGACACAGGCTCAGGTCCACGTCCACGCCGAAATCCGTCCGGTCCCCGGCGAACCATGCCTCCATTCGTGAGGTCAGATCGGACAACCCCCCGGCATCCCGCTCCGGCTCCACCTCCAACGCGGCGGTGACCGCCGGCAGGACGTCACCCTCGCGTGGCAGTTGGCTGCCGTCGGGCGCGGAGAACTCCGTGCGCACGACTCCCCGCCGGGTGGTGACGACGAGCATCCACCCCATGGGGGTGTCGATCCAGGTCCAGGCCGGATACGTGGGCAGAAGCATGGTGTCCATCGTGGCACGTCGGGAACCTGAACAGGCGACGTAATTAGCACACGGACGTGTTGCGTAATAGGTGCGGAAGCCTTGACGACCACCCGGACCCGCAGGTTAGGTTCACCTCACTGCGTGCAGCAGGACACACCGTCGGCACGCATCGCCCGGGCTCAAGAGACTGCCGGGACGTGCCCACGAGAACCACCTGGAGACCGGATGACCACCTCGAGCGAAGGCGCGAGCACTCGGATCAGCAGCGCGCATTCGAATCGCGAGCGCACGACAGCTCGCCCCACGTCCGCGCCCTGTCACTTGGACATGGCCGCGACTGCAGCCGCGGCCCGACTCCTCAACGGCGCCGGCAGCGCCGTCGTGGTCTGCCACGACGGCGAACGCGGCTACACCTTGGACACCGCACTGCACGGAGCGGCGGCGGACGGCAGTCGCTATCTGGTGGCGGCCCCCACGGAGGATGCCTGGCCGGAAATGCCCGTGGGCAGGCCGCAGCGGGTGGCGATGACCATCAAGGCCGATGCACCGTTGCCCGAGGTTCGGATGAACACCTCCCAGCTGTCCGGCCACGTCATGCTCACCCGATGCTCGGAGGACGAGGAACTCGCCGTTCTGGCCGAAGGGCCGCTCCCCACGGAGATCGCGCGAGCACTGGCCTGCTGGCCGGATGCCCAGCTGTGGCACGTGGAGCCGCTCAAGATGACCGTGCATCACGTCCACGGATCCCACTCGCTGGACCACGAGGCACTCCGACCCCGTGCGGCCTGGCCGAGCCCGGCCGAGGAGCTCGAGGCCATTGAAGCCCTGCGGTGCCGATGGGGAACTCACCTCACGGAGATCGTGCCTGCACTTCGCGCGGCGTCATCACTGACCGCCGCGTTCCCAGACGCGCCGGGTGACGCGCACTGCGCCACGGGGCGCGCCTACCCGGTGGCGGTGACGGACCGCGACCTTTCGTTCCTGGTGACAGACGGCACCGGGCGCGAAACGGTCGTCGTGCCCCTCGAGCGCCCTGCTCGCTCGGTCGAGGACCTGGTCGAGGGTCTGCACGAGGTGGTCGCGAGCGCTTCAAGGGCCATCTGAGCGCTCCTTGTCCGTCACCATGACGTGAGCCCCCGTACGCACCGACATGTGCGTACGGGGGCTCGCGTCACGGTCGGCGATCAGGTCACCGACCGCGAACGATCGCGGGTCGGGCTCAGCGAGCCTCGAAGGTCATGCAGGCCTCCGAATCACCGACGGTGATCGCGGATGCGGTGCACAGCAGATCCTGGTTGAACTTGCAGTTCGCGCGCTGGCAGGCACCCACGTGTGCTTCCGCGGTGGGCAGGCCGCCGTGAGCGTCCAGGGAGATGAAGGTGGCGCAACCGGAATCCGTGATGGTCACAGCTTCTGCGGTACAGCCTTCGTTGTTGTAGGCGCACGCGGTGACGGTGCAGGTCTTGACGTCGGTGACGGTAGCCATTGCGGTCTCCTTGATCGGTTGCCGCGGAGCGGTTCACGAGGCCCCGTACAGCATGGTTTCGGTGTGAAAGTTTCACAATCACGTACCGACAGCTTATTAATCGCTGAGGCACTAACACAAGCAAGGAATCCCTAACAAGCATTAGCGCATTATCGTATTGCGCAATACCATCTTATGGATCTGACAAGCAGGAATGTCCGCACACTTGGCAAGTCCGCGAATAAGCGAACACTGCCGTGCTGAAACGAATTCGACCGAGGTCGGTGGCGGGAGCCCGCTGGCGGGGTTCACGTCCCGCCAACGGTGCCGCCGTCAGCCCCGCGGGCGCAGGCGGGCATTGGGCAGAGGCGGTGCGGGCAGTGCCGCAGGCTGGTCGTCCGGATAGGGGCCGAAGCGGGGGGCGTCCGACGAGGAGAACCCGGCGGCCGCCAGTACCGCGGGGTCGACGCCGGGCAATGGCTCCGCTGGTGGGGTCCGCTCGTCGTCGTCCCCGGCCCCGTCCCCGGCCCCGTCCCTAGCTGTACTGACCGGAGACGTTGATCGACTAGATTCGAGGTATGGGTATCGTTGCGCCGCTGTTTCCGCCGGTTCAGATTCAGGACGGGCTCTTGTGGCGAGAGTCGGTTGGTGACGTTATGCGTCAAGAACGCGTCGATCGCGGTGAGCGCTTGACGGATGTAGCAGGCCGTGCAGGGGTATCGCCGCAGTATCTTTCCGAGATTGAGCGCGGGATGAAGGACCCTTCGTCCGAGATGTTGCACGCGATCGCCGGAGCCCTAGGTTTGGAAGTCCCCGACCTGGCACGCAAGGCTGCCGACACCATGGAGGCAACGCTCAGCGACTGCGCGGTCGTCTTAGCCGCCTGAATCTGCTCAGAGCAGAGCAGCCCACGGACGGGCTCGCCAAGTGCCACCATGAATGTCATGGACATTCTATTGCTCGGTGGAACTGCGTTTCTTGGGCGTGAGATCGCACGCCAATTCCTTAGTTCTGGCCACAGCGTGACCTGTCTCGCTCGCGGCTCTCAGCCGGCTCCGGCCGGCACCACGTTTATCAAAGCCGACCGTGACAATGCTGATGCACTGCGCTCGGTCGCAAGAACAGCCTGGGACGCGGTAATTGATCTGACCTCCCATCCAGTGCATGCCGTCCGTGCAGTTGGAGAACTCTCCAGCAGGCACTGGGTCTACGTATACTCCAGCAGCGTCTACACCGACTTCTCCGCGCCTGAGCAGTCAGAGGCCGGCACGGTGCATGACCCACTCGCGGCGGGCTGGATGCCAGACATGAGCCAGTTCGGCCCTGCAAAGATCGCCTGTGAGGATGCTTACCGAGCAATGGACCAGCCAGTCACAATCATCCGACCTGGACTGATCGGAGGATGGGGCGACTGGACCGGGCCGGATGTTCTGGTCCCCGACAAAACCCAGCCGACCGCAATCCTAGATGTCGAGGACCTTGCTGCGTGGATCGTTAGCTGCGTTACAAATTCGGTCACGGGAACCTACAGTGCAGCTGGTCAGACCACGACTCTCGCAGACATCTATCAGCATTGCCAAGACCTGTCCGGCATGGAAGCCGCCATCCGAGTAGTCGATGATCAGACCCTTCTTGACGAGGGAGTCAATCCGTGGATGGGGCCCCGGTCATTCCCGCTATGGATCCCCGATCCAAGTTCTCGGTTCACGGCAACCCTCGACAGCACGGCGGCCATCGACAACGGTCTTCAAACCAGACCGATCATCGAAACATTGACGGCAGCTCTGCGCTATGAAGAAGAGCGCTCAACGCCTCGCCAGGCGGGCCTGACCGACGAAGAGGAGCGCATTCTTCGAAAAGCGCTCCTATAGAAATTCCCGAAACAATGATTTGCGGGCGTGGCCATCTCCAAAAGGCCACGCCCGAATACTTTCTCATGTAGAGGATCAGTTTCGTGTCTCATGCCAATGCAGCACTAACACCTCGGCACCGCCTCAAGGTCGCACGACTTGTCGTTGACCAGGGTTGGCCGATCACCGAGGTCGCCGCCCGATTCCAGGTCTCCTGGCCCACCGTGAAGCGCTGGGTCGAGCGCTACAGGTCCGGCGAATCCATGCACGACCGCTCGTCAAGGCCACGCCAGTCACCGGGCAAGACCGATTTGAAGACCACGAAGCGCTGTATCAGCTTGCGGCTACGCCTACGGGAGGGGCCGGTGCAGCTCTCCTATCGACTGGACATCGCCCCCTCGACTGTCCACCGAATCCTCAGGTCCGTGCATCTCAATAGGCTGTCCCACGTAGACCGAGCAACCGGAGAACCGATCCGACGCTACGAGCACGACCACCCTGGATCGATGCTTCACGTAGATGTGAAGAAGCTCGGGAATATCCCTGATGGCGGAGGCTGGCGCTATGTCGGCCGCCAGCAAGGAGAGAAGAACCGGGCTTCCACACCAGACAAGCCCCGGAACAAGTTCAGTGACCCGTTGATGGGTACAGCGTTTGTTCACACCGTCATCGACGACCACCCCCGCGTCGCATATGCCGAGATCCACGACGACGAAACTGCAGTCACTGCCACTGCCGTACTAACTCGGGCTGTCGAGTGGTTCAACGCCCGCGGTGTCATCGTCGAACGAGTCCTGTCCGACAACGGCGGTGCCTACCGATCACACCTTTGGCGCGGCACGTGCGCCAAGCTCGCCATCACGCACAAGCGCACCCGTCCCTACCGGCCACAAACCAACGGGAAGATCGAGAGATTTCATCGCACTCTGGCAGATGGCTGGGCTTATGCCCGCTGTTACCGATCCGAGGCCGAGCGCCGCGGAGAGCTCGACGGCTGGTTGCACTACTACAACCACCATCGCCCCCATACGGGTTGCGGAAACCAACCCCCGTTCACACGATTGACTAACGTTTCCGGTCAGTACAGCTAACCGACCTGAGAACTGCTGACCAGATAGAGACGATGGCGAAAGGGGCTCTTCGCAGATGAGGGTGTAGAAGCTGACGGCGCGGCGGTGTTGGGATAGAAGTCGAGGTCTCCCGAG
>NZ_JAAOZS010000021.1:0-36820 GCF_011602805.1 Kocuria sp. JC486
GTGTGGTAACCCACATCTTGCCCGGAGGCCTTCATCTACCCCGCGTGTTCACAACCTGCCGGGGAAGTACAGCTAGACTCGGCGGGTACACGACCGCAGACCGGTGCCATTCGCGCCGAACTCAGGAGCGCATCTGATATGCCAGCGATCTCGATCGTCGGTGCCCAGTGGGGCGACGAAGGCAAGGGCAAGGCCACGGACATTCTGGGCGGCCGCGTGGACTTCGTGGTCAAACCCAACGGCGGCAACAACGCAGGTCACACGGTGGTCGTGGGCGGTGAGAAGTTCGAACTGAAGCTCCTTCCCGCCGGCATCCTCTCCGAGCAGGCCACCCCCGTGATCGGCAACGGCGTGGTGGTCAACCCGCAGGCTCTGTTCGAGGAGATCGACGGACTGGAGGCCCGGGGTGCGGACACCTCCAAGCTGCGGATCTCCGCCAACGCGCACCTGGTGGCCCCGTACCACCAGACCATGGATCAGGTCACGGAACGTTTCCTGGGCAAGCGCGCGATCGGCACCACGGGACGCGGCATCGGCCCGGCCTACATGGACAAGGTGGGGCGTTTAGGCATCCGCGTCCAGGACGTCCTGGACGAATCCATCCTGGCGCAGAAGATCGAAGGCGCCCTGCGGCAGAAGAACGAACTGCTGGTCAAGCTCTACAACCGTCGGGCCATCGAGACGCAGGAGATCGTCGACTACTTCCTGGGCTACGCCGATCGGTTGGCGCCCATGATCGTGGACTCCACCCGGCTGCTCAACGACGGTCTGGACGCCGGCAAGACCGTGCTGTTGGAAGGTGGTCAGGCAACGTTCCTGGACGTCGACCACGGCACCTACCCGTTCGTAACCTCCTCCAACCCGTCCACGGGTGGGGCCTGTGTGGGCGCGGGTATCGGCCCCACGCGCATGACCCGTTCCGTCGGCATCATCAAGGCCTACACCACGCGTGTGGGTGCGGGCCCGTTCCCCACCGAACTCTTCGACTCCTGGGGCGAACGGCTGCGCACCGTGGGTGGCGAGTTCGGCGTGAACACCGGGCGGCCGCGCCGCACCGGGTGGTACGACGCCGTCATGGCTCGCCACGCCTCCCGCATCAACGGGTTCACGGACTACTTCCTGACCAAGCTGGACGTGCTCACCGGGATCGACTCCATTCCCGTGTGCGTGGCCTACGACGTCGACGGCGTGCGGCACAACGAGATGCCCATGACCCAGACCGAGTTCCACCACGCCAAGCCGATCTTCGAGGACTTCCCCGGGTGGACCGAGGACATCTCCGGTGCCCGCTCGATCGAGGACCTGCCCGCGAACGCGCAGACCTATGTGCGCGAACTCGAGGCCATGTCCGGGACCAGGATCTCCGCGATCGGCGTGGGTCCGGACCGCGAGCACACCATCGAGGTGCGCGACCTCATCGACTGACTCATCGACTGAGGGGAAGCTGCGCCTCGACCAACCAATGGCTGTGATCGGGACCCGCACGCAAACTGCCACCAACTTCGTTCACCGTGGTGGCCAACCCCTCCAAACCGCGGCCCGAGCCCATCGAACGGAGTCGGTCCGGTGCCTGCTGCCGGATCTGCGGCGTTCGTACACGCACCTCCAGCCAACGGTCCACAGCTTGAACGCTCACGGAAGTCGGGCCTTCACCCGCGTAGCGCACGGCGTTTGTCAGCGATTCTCGGACAACCCGGACGGCAGCATCGGCCGTCGCTGCGTTGACCGTGTCCAGAGCATGGGTGTTGAGATCCATCGTGACCTCCCGCCCCAACCGCGTGAGGGTCCCCGCCAAGTGCGAGATGCGGGCGGAGGGTGGGTCCGTGACCCGGGTTGCCGGCCGGGCCGAGTCACCTCTGGTCTCGGCCCGGTCCAGGACCTGAAGCAGTTCACGCATCTCGACCAACGCGGTCTGCGTGGAGGAGTCCACCACGTCCAATGCGTCGTGCAATGCCTGGGGTTGAGAGCTGGTTCTCGCCACCGCAACCGTGGTTGCGATGATGGTGAGCTGACTGGCCACAACGTCGTGCAGAGATCGAGCAAGGGCCGAGCGTTCGTCGTCGCGAGCCCTCGCCAGGCGCTGCTCGTGCTCAACGGCCTCCCGCCGTCGTGCCTCTTCCGCCCGGTGCGATTGTTCTCGCGCCTCCAAAGCCCAGCGCAGGATTTCGCCCAGCGCCACGGCAGTGAAGATCAGGAGGGTGCATCCCCAGACCCCGGCAGTCACGCTGAACGTCGTGTGGCTGATCACGATTGCGGTCAAGGCCACGATCGCGGTCACTGCGTGGATCACGCCGATTCTGCGCTCAACGATCGCGTGGACCACAGCGGTGGTCAACCACAAGGGCAGCAGCAAAGCTGTGACGGAGCCTGCCTGCCAGCCCAACACCAGCATTACCCAGGTCAATGCAAGTGCGAGCAGAGGACGGACACCCGCGAGAGCGACGGCGGCACAACCGGTGAGCAGAACGGCGACCTTCCACGGGTCCCCAGCCGAGAATCGAAGGTCATCGACCGTGGACACGATCGCCAAGGTCGCCAGAGCCACCAACCCGGCCCGGGGAATGGGTGCGGGTCTGACAGGTTCCCTCGTTTGGTTCTGACCAGGACGGTGTGCTGGAAGGAGTCGATGTGGAATGGCCGATCAACCTCTTCCCTGTCGCATTGGTTCGCGCTGGCTCGCCGAAAGGGCGGTTGATCGAGCCGGTTCCGCCCTCGGGTCAGTCGCAGTCTAGGCGGAGCAGTTCGCAGAAGAAGCGGTCCGCACCGGTTTGATGGCCACCGGCCGGAGGAAGTGCCTGGGCCGGGGCCGTGCCCAGGAACAGACTGCTGATGACCAGGCTCGCTGCTGTGATACGGGTGCGACGTGACATTCGTGAACTCCTTGGCTTCCATCAAAGGGGCTAAACCACCACGGTTCAGCCCATGGCGTGACACCCATGGTGGTACCCGGAGCCCAGAGGAGCCCATGGACTTTTGTCTACGATTCCGGTGTTCCGGCGCTCGGCACCGCCGTTGTCACAATGGATCCGGCGGATGAACCGTCAAACGCTCTCCCGTAGGGTTGAGCCCATGACTGGACCCTCGATTGTGGTCGTGGACGACGAACCGTTGGTACGGCAAGGAATCTGTGCACTGTTGCAGGCAAGTGACGAACTTGACGTGTCGAGCATCGAGGTTGCCGGAAACGGCGAAGAGGCATTGGTGGTGTGTGCTGCGGTCAGCCCGGACATCGTCCTCATGGACCTTCGAATGCCCCACCTGTCCGGCGTCGAGGCCATCAGGGAGTTACACGCGCAGGACCCGCACTTACCGGTCCTGGCCCTGACGACTTTCAGCACGGAGGACTTGGTGTTGGAAGCGATGGGAGCAGGTGCCAGCGGATACCTCGTCAAGGACCGTGCTGCCACGGACCTCGTCCCCGCGGTGCAAGCTGTGCTGGAGGACGGCATGCCGTTGTCCCCGGAGGCCGCCCGCGCGCTCACTGCCTGGGTGGTTGACCACCTACCCGGTCGCAGGGCTATGACCCTTGACGGGGTCCCCCGCCAAGGTCTCGACGGCCCGGACCGGCCACGAAGCGATGTTTTGGCGGCTCAGCTGACAGATCGCGAATTGGAGTGTCTGGCCAGGTTGGCGGAAGGGATGTCCAACCAGGAGATTGCGACGGCCATGCACGTGTCCGTCGGTGCGGTCAAGGCGTACTTGGGCTCCAGCTGCACCAAGTTGCAGGTGCGCGACCGGGTTCAATTGCTCATCCGCGCCACACAGATGCGCCTGGTTACTCCGGCTCTGCCGGAGTAAGACGGAGTAAGACGGAGTAAGACGGAGTAAGACGGACCGGACCGATGTGCTCCATGGTCACAGGTTGCGTCAGCCCAAGCACGTGGAGACACTGCGGGTCATGAACCGCACAGCCACCGTGAACAACGCAGCGGCCAGTGCCAGATCCACGAGGATCAAGGTCCAACCTTGGAGACTGAAGGCCCATGTGATCAGTCCCAGGGCCAGGATCTCCAGAGACAGCGTCAACACCGAGGTCACCGCTACCGCTGTGGGCGCCTGACGGTCGTAAGGGACCAAGGTGCCGGCCAGCAACGCGACAGTGAAGGTGAGCGCGAACAAGCTCAGAGCCTCAGCCCAGGCAAGCGGGCCGCCGAACGGCAGCGCCACAGGTGCTAGGAAGAGGACCAGCACGGAAAGTTGCAACCCGAGATAGGGCAGGGTCCGCAACAAAGCGATCGAGAGCGGGGAGAGTCCCGCCAAACGCAGGATCCAGGCCGTCTCCCGTGTCCGGCCGTGGACGGTTTCTGCCCCCATGGCGGAGATGAGCACGATGACCATGACCGCGATTCCGGGGTGCAGTCCTACCGTGTGGACCCCTGCGGCGAGGAGACCTGCCAGCACCACCGAGGTAATCATGGCGACCCGGACCACGGGGTCCCGCAGAACCTGGGCAAGTTCACGGGTGACCAGATCCAGGGTTGGCCACCGGGTGGTCGGAAGGGTTCGGGCTCGACCGTGTACGGACAGCGCGCCGCCGGAGGCATCGGAACGCGCGGCGGCCAGGCCCAGAATGATTGCCGTGAGCAGCATGAGGAGCAGCAATCCATGCGCTGCAAGAGAGTCCGGGAGCAGCCCACCCCAGGCCCGGGAGAGGCTGCCCAGGGCGGAGGGGCCACCGGATGCTCCCCGCAGGATGTCCGAGAACACCAAGGCGATGCCGGTGCAGACGGTGAGCAGCCCCACGGCACGCGCGGACTCGTAGGACCGCAGTACGGGGTGCAGAAAGGACTGGGCGGCAGTCAACACGGTAGTGGACGACGCAGCCACGACCGCCCCCAATAGGATCACACCGATCATGGCGCGTATCGGCCGTTCCGAGAGACTGGTGGACAAGGCCCAGGCTCCACCGGCCAGCATGCTCGTTCCCAACACCAGGCCCCAGATCAGTTGCCCGAGGTAGCGAGCGGAACCACAAGTCCATCGGCTCGTGCCGACCATTCGGGCATGCAGGAGCAACGGGGAACCTGGGGGCATGACCAGGTGCAGCAGTAGGACGGCGGCCGCCGGCCCGAGGGCCAAGGCGTAGGGCAGGACGGCGGTGGCCTGCCTCAACGTGCGGGTCGTGGTCTCCGAGGAGGCACCTGCTTGGGTGAGGGTTTCCCGCGCGCCGTCGAGAATCTGCCCCAGCACCACGGCGACCAAACCGTTGAGAACCAGCCCGGCGATCACCACAGCGGCCAGCAATGCAACTTTTACCGCTGGTCCGCCCAGTTGCCGATCGAGGTGGTGGAACAAGGCCTTGTTCTCGGCGCGGACCAACGTGCCGACGGAACTCATGACCGTCCTCCGATCAATGTGGCCGCCCGCTGCGCGGACTCTTCGACGTTGTCGCGTAGGCCGGTGACGTCCAAGAATGCGTCCTCGAGGAAGGTGTCGCTGCCTTGGGCGGCTGCTCGGAGTGTCTCGACCCGATCGTCCAGGACGACCTGCCCTTGCGAAAGCACGACGACGTCGTGGCAAAAGGACTCCACGGCACCCAAGTCATGGGTGGACACCAGGATGGCCCGGCCGTTCGCCGCGGTCTCTGTGAGCACTCTGCGCAGGAGCGCGGCCGTTTCCGGATCGAGGCCCCGGAAGGGTTCGTCCAGGATCAACAAGGACGGCCGGTGCAATACGTTGGCCACCAATTGCACCTTTCGCTTCATGCCGTGGCTGTAGGAGCCCACGAGATCACCGGCGGCATCGGCCATGCGCAGAGCCGCGAAGTACTCGAGGATTTCGGCCCGGTCGACGGCGACGGAGCGGAGCAGAGCCATGGTCTCGACGTACTCGAGTCCCGTGAGCAACTCGGGGACGGGGAGGTCATCCGCACAGAACCCCACCCTGGAACTCATCTGGTCAACCATGGGTGTGCCGTCGAGCAGGACTTCCCCGTCGCGGGGCCGGATCAGCCCCAGAACGGTGTGCAACAACGTGGACTTGCCGGACCCGTTGGGACCCACCAGGGCTGTTATTCGCCCCGCCGTCGCACGCATCGAAACGTCCTTCACGACATCCGAACCGCGCCGGTAACCGCTGGTCAGACGGGTCACCGTCAAACCGTCTCCAGCAGGCGGCTCGGGTGTTGCCTGGGTCTGATTCTCGGTGGACACAGTGGAGTCCTTTCGATTCATCGGGTCGATTCAGTTCCGGGGGCCTGCTCCTTGCTGGGAGAGGCCACGGTCCTGCTCTCTCGCAAGGCCTCGATCAGAGCCGTGAAATCGTCGGTTCCAGGCAAGATCGAGCCGAGGTGTTGGAGAGCGAAGGTGGAAGAAGGCACAAGGGCCACATGGATTTCCAGTGAAGCTCCCACGACCCATGCGCTCAGCTGAGGGAGCACAGCCACGGCAAGACCGACGAGAGGGCCTGCGAGAGTGACCAGCACATCCTGTGCTGCGGGGAGGGCTCCGCGTTCGACATGGGCGGTCCAGACAGTGCTGTGCCCCTTCGCCTCGGGTGCGTCAGCCGGAGCCAGGATGGTGTAAACGGCCGCGTGGGCAAGTTCGTGGGCCACGAACGCCGCCGGGCAGATCAGAACAGACACTGCGCACAGTACGGCGGGCGTTGCACCCAGGAACGGGGCCAGTAACCAGGCCGCGGACACGAAGGGAACCGCGAATGCGGTGGTGAGTCGCAGAGCAGGTGGAACAACGGCGAGGAACACGCCGCTGAGTCCGCGCCGAAGCCGGAACGGGCCTTCTCCCATGCCGCGCTCAAGCCGGAGCGGGAGATTTGGCTGCCCAGAGGACGGCGCGGACTCAGCGGTGCGTGTCATTGCACTTCAGCTCTTCCGGGTGAAGTGACCGGTCAGGGCCCCCGCAACGGCTCCGACGAGGAGACCGATCATGGCCAGGGTCAAGACCCCGTTTCCGGAATGGGCGGTGACATCGCCGTTGGCTGCTTGCTGCAACTCGATGATGGGCTGCAAGGACACCGTTCCACCCTGTTCGACGACCTGTGACATTCCCCAGATCACGACGCCCACGGTCAGGACCACGCCGACGAGGAGTCCCGCGACGGCGCCGAGTGCGGTGAGCAGTACGGTTCGGTTCAGCCCCCGGCGAGAGGGGTTTTGTGAGTGTTCGAGGTTCCAGGCAGTCATGTCATCTCCCGTTCTTGGCGCCTGCGCGGCGCACAAATAGGTGTCCAGGTGCAACCCATGGCTGGGTCACTTGCTGCAGGCGACCTTGACTTCGAACCAGCTGGTCTTGACGTACCACTCGAAGTTCATGCCCTTGTTGGCGCAGTAGATGACGACAGCAGCTGACACCGCTGCGGCCAACACCAGGAGCACGGCGATGGCGACCACGAAGATCACCACCACGGGGCCAGCGCCGTTGCGACGCCGCTCCTGCAGGTTGGCTTGCGCGTTCGCAGGGGCAGCGTTGAGCCACAGCAACATGGCGAGGGTGCGTTCGATCATCGTTGGTGTCCGGAGGGCACCGGCGGCGTCACGAGGTGTGGAGCTCGAGCGCTGTTCGTCGACCGACTTGGGTGCGGTGAGTGTCGCGGTCATGATGTTCTCCTCTGATCGTTGCGGTGGCTGGGCTGCCCCCGCTGACGATCTCCACGCTAGGAACGAGGGTTCACCTCACGGTATGGACCATCGGCCACGAATCAGCGGGGCGGGAGTCGACGAAAGACGGGGAGGGGCCACGCCACAACGACACCGAGGGCGCGGCACTCGGCACCGCGGCCACGTCCCGACGTCGTCGTGATGTGGCCCGCTTGGGCGGATCGGTCCGGTACGCTCCCGGGATGACGCCACCTCCGTGTCTCGACTCGTCTCACAGCGGTGGTTGCCAGGATCCAGCACCACCGAGCGAGAGGCACACCCGTGTCCACTGAGCGAGCAGCACAGGTGAGCAGCAAGGCCGAAGGCGAAGGCCTGCGACGCAGCCTGCACACCCGTCACATGACCATGATCGCCATGGGCGGTGCCATCGGGACGGGCCTGTTCGTGGCCTCGGGCAACTCGATCGCCACCGCCGGCCCGGGTGGTGCGCTGGTGGCCTACGTCCTGATCGGGCTCATGGTCTACCTGCTCATGCAGTCCCTGGGCGAGATGTCCGCGTGGCGACCGACCTCGGGTTCCTTCGGCGATCACGCGGGACGGTACGTGTCGCCGTCGTTCGGATTCGCGATTGGGTGGAACTACTGGTTCAACTGGGCGATCACCGTGGCCGCGGAACTCGTGGCGGCGGCGATCATCATGCAGTTCTGGTTCCCGGACACCCCGGCCTGGATCTGGTCGGCCCTGTTCCTGGCCATCGTCTTCGGACTCAACGCGCTGTCCACCCGCACGTACGGCGAAGGTGAGTTCTGGCTCTCGGCCATCAAGGTCACCGCCGTGATCGTCTTCCTGGTGCTGGGCGTGCTGATGATTGCCGGGATCCTGGGCGGGGAAAGCCCGGGCTTCGGCAACTGGACCACGGAGGAAGCCCCGTTCGTGGGCGGCCCCATCACCATCCTGGCGATTTTCATGGTGGCCGGGTTCTCCTTCCAGGGGACCGAATTGGTGGGTGTTGCCGCGGGTGAGGCCCAGGACCCGGAGACCACCGTCCCCAAGGCCATCCGCACCGTTTTCTTCCGCATCCTGCTGTTCTACGTCGGCGCGATCTCCGTGATCGGATTCCTGCTGCCCTACACGCACCCCAACCTGCTGGCCTCCGGTGAAGCTGACGTGGCCATGTCCCCGTTCACCCTGGTGCTGCAGAACGCGGGTGTCGCCTTCGCGGCCTCGGTCATGAACGCCGTGATCCTGACGGCCATCCTCTCGGCGGGCAACTCCGGTCTGTACGCCTCCACGCGCATGCTCTGGTCGCTGGCCATGGAGGGCAAGGCGCCACGGTTCCTGCGCAAACTCAACCGCCGTGGGGTGCCCATGAATGCGCTGTGGGCCACCGCAGCCTTCGGGCTGTTGGCCTTCGGTACCACGTGGTTCGGCAACGGCGCGGTCTACACGTGGTTGATCAACGCGTCCGCGCTGGCCGGGTTCATCGTCTGGGCCGGAATCGCCTGGACGCACTACAACTTCCGCAAGGCCTTCAAGGCCCAGGGGCGCTCCGTGACCGAACTGCCGTTCCGGGCCAAGTTCTTCCCCGCCGGGCCGCTCATCGCCCTGGCCATGTGCCTCCTGGTGATCGTGGGCCAGAGCTACGAGGCCTTCATCAACGGGACGATCACCCCCGTGTCGCTGCTGTCCTCCTACCTGGGACTGCCCCTGTTCCTGGCGTTCTGGTGGGGCCACAAACTGGTGACCGGCTCCAAGCGAGTGGAGCCTGCCCAAGCGGATCTCTCCCGCAACCGTGAGGACGAAGTGGCCTGAGCGCCGTCGTTCCTCCGCCCTCTCCGGGCGAGCTGACCGCTCAGATCAGGATGACCGCCAGGCCGGCCGCGCCCAGCAGGACCGCCGCGGCCGACAGGGCCACGGCGGGGCCCACCTTGGGTTGTCCCGTGGGCTGACCCATGGCCTGCGCGCGGTGCGTGTAGCGCCGTCGTTGGGTGGCGCCGATGGCCAGCGCCACGGCGATGGCGCCACCGAAGAGCAGCACGACGACGGCGCCGTGCTCGCCACCCCAGCGCAGGAACAGCGCCGCCACGGTCACGAAGGCCATGAGCGTCCGGGACCAGGCCAACGTGGTGCGCTCTGGTTGGAGGCCGGGATCCACCACCGCGGAGTGCCGCGCGTTCATCGGAAGATCAACACCCCGAGCATGATGCCCGTGGCAATCGCCGCGCCCGTGGCCAGAACCGGGGCGATCCAGGGCAACGGCAACGGCAGGGAATGGCGCATCGCGCGTTCCACGCGAATCCATCGGGTGGTGGCTCCGGCGGCGATCACCATGCCGACCAGCAGCAGGGTGATCGCCAGGCCGGTGCGCACCACCGTGGGGAAGACGTCCCCGGCAAAGGCCTCCAACGCCACGCCGCCGGCCAGGAAGGCCAGGGCCGTACGGATCCACGCCAGGAACGTGCGCTCGTTGGCCAGGGTGAATCGCGGGTCGGGTTCGATGCCGCCGCCCAGCAAGCGCGCGGAGAGCCCGGTGCGTCCGGTTGTCGGCGGGGTGGTGGGGGAGTGCGGCTCCTGGTCGGCCATGCCTCCGATGCTAACGGGCCTGGCGTCCTGGACCTGAGCGGTCGGTCCTCAGCCGATGTTCACGCTCCAGCGGATACCGAACTTGTCCACCAGGTCGCCGTACTCGGCGCCCCACATCTGCTTCTCGAGCGGCATACCGACCGTGCCGCCTTCGGACAGGGCGGTGAAGTAGCCGCGGAGGGCGTCGTCGTCGCCGTGCAGGCACAGGGAGACCCCGCCTTCGCCGCCCGTGGGGGCCTCCATGAAGGAGGGGATGTCCGAGGCCATGATGGGCATGCCGTTGGGGGCGTCCAACTGACCGCGCATGACCAGATCCGCGTCGGGGCCTTCGGCGCCCATGTCGCCGTGGCGCATGATCTGCGGTTCCCCGCCCAGGACCGAGGCGTAGAAGCTCAGGGCCTCGGCCGCCTCGCCACGGAAGTTCAGGTACACGGTCAGGAGCTGGTTGGACACGGGGTCTCCTTGGACGGTTACCGGTTGGGGTGCACGAGAGTCTAAGCCCTTCTCAGCCCCGCCTCACCAGATCCGCACGCGCTCCTCCGGGGCCAGCCACATCGGGTCCGATTCCGTCACGCCGAAGGCCTCGTGGAACGCGTCGATGTTCCGGGCGGTCTGATTGGCGCGGAACTCATTGGGGGAGTGCACGTCCACGGCCAGGCGCTGGGCCACGGCCTCGTCGCGGGCCTTCTGCTGCCACACGAATGCCCAGGACAGGAAGAGCTTCTGCGCGGGGGTCAGCCCGTCGTCGTCGGTGGCGGTGAACGCCGCGGGATCTGCGGCGGCAGGAGCGGCGTCGGCCACCGCATCGGAAGCCGGTGCCGGGTCGGCCACACCGCGCGAGTGCTCCCACGCCTTGTACGTGATCGACAGCCCGCCCAGGTCGCCGATGTTCTCGCCCAGGGTCATGCGTCCGTTGACCGACGGGGCATCGGAGGAGCCGGACAGCTGCTCGGGCACCAGGCCGTCGTACTGCTCCACCAACTTGCCGGTGCGCTCCTCGAAGGCCGCGCGGTCGGCGTCGGTCCACCAGTTGCGCAGGCGACCGTCGCCGTCGCAGGTCGAACCCTTGTCGTCGAACCCGTGCCCGATCTCGTGACCGATCACCGCGCCGATGCCGCCGTAGTTCACGGCATCCTCCGCGGATTCGTCGAAGAACGGCGGCTGCAGAATGGCCGCGGGGAACACGATTTCGTTGCGCAGCGGGTGGTAGTAGGCGTTGACCGTCTGCGGGGTCATGAGCCACTCGTGCTTCTCCACGGGCTTGCCCGCCTTGCGGATCAGCTCGGCCAGCTCGAACTCGGAGGTCCGCACGATGTTGCCCACCAGGTCGTCCGCGCGGATCTCCAGGGAGGAGTAGTCCTTCCACTTGTCCGGGAACCCGATCTTGGGGGTGAAGGCCGCGAGCTTCTTGAGCGCTTCCGCGCGGGTCTCGTCGGTCATCCAGTCCAGCGTCTCGATCGACGACTTGTACGCCGCCAGCAGGTTGGCCACCAGATCGTCCATCCGGGCCTTGGCGGTCGGCGAGAAATGCCGCTCCACGTACAGCTTGCCCACGGCCTCACCCAGCACGCCGTTGACCAGCCCCACGCCGCGCTTCCACCGCTCCTTGAGCTCGGGAGTCCCGGAGAGCACGGTCCCGTAGAAGGCGAAGTCCTCCTGCACGAACGGGTTGGACAGGTACGCCGCACGTCCCGTGATCACGCGCCACCGCGCCCAGGACTTCCAGTCCTCCAGACGCTCGGCCGTCAGCAGGTCCTCGAGTCCCGTGAAGAACGACGGTTGCGCATTGACCACCGTCTCCACCGCGGTGGCAGGAAGCCCCAGACCGTCGACGACGACGGCGTTCCAGTCGAAGACCTCACCGGATTCCTTCAACTCGGCCCATGTGAAGGGGTTGTACATCTTGGTCAGATCGCGGACCTCGACCTTGTCCCAGTGATGGGAGGCGATGGCGGTCTCCAGGTCGAACACGCGTTGCGCCTGCTCGGCTGCATCCTTGAAGCCGGCGTGGGTGAACATGCGCTCGACGTGCCCGCGGTACTGCTCGCGGATCTCGGCGTGGGATTCCTCCCGGTAGTACTCCTCGTCCGGAAGCCCCAGGCCCGCCTGGCCCACGAAGACCAGATTGCGGGTGGGATCGCCCGGATCCGCGTCCGTGTCCACACCCAGGACGGAGCCCAGCCCGCGTGCTAGGAGGGTGCCGAACAGCTGCTGCAACCCGGTCACGTCCTGGACGGCGTCCACGGCCCGGAAATCCGGGGCCAGGGGCTCAGCGCCCAACGACTCCACGTGCTCCTGATCCATGAAGGACGCGTACAGATCGGCGACCTTGGACTCGACCGACCCCGGCTCGCCCGCTTCCACGCCGGTGATGATCTCCCGGACGGCTTCCTCCGCGCGGTCGCGCAGGACCATGAACGAACCGGTCAGCGGCTTGTCGTCCGGAATCTCGGTCGAGTCCAACCAGGGCCCGTTGACGTGGCGGAACAGGTCCTCCTGCGGGCGGGTTGCGGTGTCGAAGGTCGAGGGCGTGAGCACCGTCAGGGCGCCGTCGTCGTTGGTCGCGTCGTGGTTCACGTCATGGTGGGTCATGCCGAAAGACTAAGCGGGACCGCGCGACGGCGGAGTGTGCATCGCCCACCGCGTAACCCGAGGGCTGCAGCGGTGGGCGATGGCGAGGGCGATGCCGTGGGTGATGGCCTGGGGCCGAGGGGTCAGGCGCCTTGACGACGGATGGCCGCCTGCAGTTCGTCGAGCATGCCGTTGAGGCCCTGGACCTTGACGTCACTGGTCTTGACGCCGTCCTCGGCGAAGTCGGTGAACAGGCTCAGGTCCACGGCGCCGCGCACGACGTGCTGGGAGAAGTTCGGCAGGATCTGACGCCACTGCTCGACGGCGCGCACGCCACCCACGGCGCCGTAGCCGACCAGCGCCCTGGACTTGTTGGACCACTCGCTGCCCAGGGAGTCCACCGCGTTCTTGAGCGCGGCCGGCACGCCGTGGTTGAACTCGGGGGTGATGAAGACGTAGCCGTCGCAGGCGTCGATGGCTCGGGACCATGCGGTGACGGCCTCCGAGTCGTACTGCTTGTAGGCCATCATCGGGAGGGGCTGGGAGGTGAACAACGGCAGGTCGAAGCTCTTGAGGTCGATCAGTTCGTAGTCCGAGCCGCCCTTGGCGTGAGCGTGCTGCTCGACCCACTTGCCGACGGCTTCGCCGTTGCGGCCTTCACGGGTGGATCCGATGATGATGCCGATCTTCATGACTACTCCTTGCTGTTGCTATTGCGTTTGCTGGTCGGTGCGGGGCCTCGGGGCTTGTCGGCGCGCCGGGGGCAACCGGGGCCACCACCTCAGGATTTACGTGACGTGACACGCTTATTGGTGAGTGTGGCGATCCCGGCGGTTGATGACAGATGATGCAGAACACAACGGCACGACGAATCCGCGACCCGAGGAGCACCCGTGAACCAGCCAGGATCCCCGCACATGCACGAGGACCCCACCGCAGCCGACTCCGACCGCTGGTTGCGTGAGGACCCTGCGCCCGCCGACTACCGGGCGCCCAGGCTCGCCGGCGCCATGCCATCCGAGGAGACCACCACCCAGACCGCAGCCAGCGCCGCCGAACTCGCGAAGGCGGAAGACCCGGTGGCCCTGCTCAACTCCCGCCCCGGTCAGCTGGACCAGCGCCTGGGGGTGACCTACCTGGAGGCGTCGACGGAGCGGGTGGTGGCGCGGATGCCGGTCGAGGGCAATCGGCAGCCCATGGGGCTGTTGCACGGAGGGTCCACCATCGCACTGTGCGAGTCCGTCGCGTCGATCGGGGCCTTCATCCACGCCTCTCGAACCGGGCAGGCCGCCGTGGGAGTGGACGTCAACGCCACGCACCACAAGTCGGCGACCAGCGGCCACGTGACCGCCACGGCCACGCCCATCCGGCTGGGCCGGACGGCCACCAGCCACGAGATCGTCGTCGTCGACGACGCCGGCCAGCGGGTCTGCACCGCCCGCATCACGTGCTTCCTGAAGTAACTACCCGCCGAACCCTCGCGAAACTCGCCCATCAGCCCCTGATGCGCGAGTTTCGCGAGGGTTCGGCGGTGAAGAGGGCGCCCGGGGCATATTTCGTACAGGAGCGGGTTCACGCCCTCCGGGAGCGCATGGCGGACACCTTCGTCACGGAGTCGTCCGCAACAAGGTCGGTATACCGCTCGCTGTCCATCGAAACCAGGGCGACCAAACCGTCGTCGTCAAAGTGGAACCCCCAGCCGTACGTCTTGGCCAGGGGAGAGGACCGCAGGCAGGCGCGGCCCTGCGAGTAGAACTCCTCACGCGCATCCGGCCGATGGTCCTCCGGGATCCCTTGCCGATCGGCGTGAACGGTGAAGATCACGTCGTCACTGGTGATCTGGTGGTCGCGGTCGTGCAGCAGATCGAATTGCCGGTCGGCCACCGTGCCCTTGCCACGGGGAGGCTCGGTACCGACGACGGCGCGGGTGTCCGGAGCCACGGTGATCAACGTGTTGCGGTAGTTGGTGGTGTGCATCGTGCTCCAATCGGTCCCAGAACAGCGCCGAACCCTCGCGAAACTCGCGCATCAGCTGTTGATGCACAAGTTTCGCGAGGGTTCGGCGGAATGGGAAGGGCTCAGGCGCGGCCCGTGAACGTCGGTTTGCGCTTCTCCTGGAAGGCCTTGAAGCCCTCCGCGTAGTCGGCCGAAGAACACAGCGCCGCCTGGAGGTCGTTCTCCTGGGCCAAGGACTCCCACAACCCGATGCGTTCATCGCGCAGCTGGGCCACGAGCTTCTTGGACGCCAGGAACGCCTGGGTTGCCCCGGAGGCCACGCGGGTGGCCGTTGAACGGGTGAACTCCAGAAGGTCCTCGGACGGGAGAGCACGGGAGAACAGTCCGGAACGCACCGCCTCCGACCCGCTGATCAACTCGGCGGTGTAGATCAGGTCCAGCGTCCGATGGGCACCCAGTCGCTCGACGAACAACGCGTGCCCGCCGGAGTCCAGCGTGGCACCCAGGTTGGCAAACGGCGATCCGATCTTGGCGTCCTCGGCCACGTAGACGACGTCGGTCGCGATGGCTAGTCCCAGACCCACGCCCAGGCACGGGCCCTGGACGGCGGCGAAGGTCGGCGCAGGGAACTCGGCCATGCGGCGCAGCACCGGGGTCAGTGCCTCGGACAGGTAGGCGTGCACGTCGTCGGTGGCAGGGTCCACGCCCGAGATGTCACGGCCCGCGCAGAACCCGCGGCCCTCACCGCGCAGGACCATGGCGCGCACCCCGGCGGAGGCCGCCTGGTCGTAGGCCTCGCCCAACTCGGTGATGGCCGCTTCGTCCAGGGCGTTCATCTTCTGCGGCGCGTTGAGGGTGACCTCCGCGACGGCGTTGTCGATCGCAAGTTCGATCACGCGGGCCTCCTCAGGCGTCGTAGTCCACGGTCAAGGTCTTGCCCTGTGCCCGGGTCTGGCAGGTCAGGACGTAGCCCTTCTCCACCTCGTCCGGCTCCAGCGCGAAGTTCTCGGCCATCTCGTACTCGCCCTCGACCACCTTGGCGCGGCACGTTCCGCACACTCCGCCCGCACAGGCGAACGGGACGTCGGGCCGGGCGCGCAGGGCCGCGTTCAGCACGGTTTCGCGGGCCGCGACGGGCGAGGCCACCTCGCCGGTCAGCCCGTCCAGCGTGAACGTGATCTCCACGTTGTCGCCCTTGGGATCCACGTGGACCACGCGGCCGGTCTGACCCTGCGGATCCGCTGGGTTGCCCGTGGTGAACAGTTCGAAGCGGATGTTCTCCGCGGGAACACCACGGTCGGCCAGGGTGTCCCGGCACAGCTGCACCAGCTCGAACGGCCCGCACAGGAACCATTCGTCGGTCCGGTCCACCTGGATCACGTGGTCCAGCAGCTCGCCCAGCTTTTCGTGGTCGATACGCCCGGACATGAGCGGGTTGATGCGCTGCTCGCGGGAGAGCACGTGGTGGATCGCGAACCGGGAGGGGTAGCGGTCCTTCAGATCCCCCAGTTCCTCGGCGAACATCACGTCGGAGGCCGACTTGTTGGCGTACACCAGGTCCACGGAGGAGTTCGCGGAGGCATTGAGGACTGCCCGGGTGATCGCCATGATCGGTGTGATGCCGGACCCGGCGGCAAAGGCCACCAGGTGAACGTGCGCGTTCTTGGCAACCTCGGCCGCGGCCAGTCGTTCGGCGTCGTTCATGGAGGTGATGTTGACCGAATGGGTCGACGTGAACGCACCCTGCGGGTTCATGACCTCCAGTTCGTCACCGACCTTGAGGTTCTCGTTGGCCCAGGTGGAGAAGACGCCGCCCAGGGTCTTCTTGATGGCCACCTTGACCTGACCGCGTACGGGCTCGGCGCAGATCGAGTACGACCGGCGGACCTCCTGCCCGTCGATCTGCGCGCGCAGAGCAACGTACTGGCCCGGCGCGTAGTCGTAGTCGCCCGCCAGTCCGTCGGGCACGTGGAAGGTGACCTCCACGGATTCCGCGGTCAGCGGGCGGACCTCGGACACACGCAGCGTGTGGAAGGTGGCCCGACGGCGGCCGGGGGTGGCTTCGGCGTCGGTACCGGTGACGTCGGTGTCAATCGTTTCGCTCATCAGTGCACCTTGAAGTGGTCGAAGGGTTCTAGGCAGTCGTTGCAGACCCACAGGGATTTGCAGGAGGTCGAGCCGAAATGGGTCATCTCTCGCGTGGACAGGGAGTTGCACCGCGGGCACTTCACACCCAGGGTCAGCGTCACGGGGCCCGCTGCGGCGCGCCCGGTGGGCGGGGCGATGCCGTACTCGTTGAGCTTGCGGCACCCGTCCTCCGTCATCCAGTCGGTTGTCCAGGCGGGCTCCAGGACGGTTTCCACGCGCACCGGCGAGAAACCGTCGTCGCCCAGGGCCGCCCGCAGGTCCGCCGTGATGGTTTCCATCGCGGGGCACCCGGAGTAGGTGGGGGTGATGACGACGACGGCGCCACCCTCACCATCCGCCCGGGCCTCCCGCAGGATGCCCAGGTCGGCAACGGACAGGACGGGGATCTCCGGGTCGTTGACCGTCGCGGCCACGTCCCAGATCCGCGCCGCGACGGGATCCGCGGGACGCAGTTCGTCGTCGCGAACGGGCACGGCCTGACCCACCGGACGCGGAACGGCGTTCGGGTCCTGCTCGAAATCCATCCGCGGGATCTCGGGGCCGCCGGGCATCTGGGACGCAGTCACGGTGCACCTCACCACGTGGCGCCGGGATGCTGGCGGGCGAGCACCTGCATCTCGGCCAGGATGTAACCCCGCTGCTCGGAGAACCGTCCCGTGCGGTCGGAACCGAAGGCCGGCTTGACATCCGGGACCGTGAGGTGCGCTTCCTCGAGGGCCTTGGTCACACGGGCCATGGTGTCCTCGCGCAAGGACGACGGCAGGACCGCCCGGTTGCCGAGTTCTGCGACCTGCTCGACGTCCAGGAACAACTCGTCGATGTAGGGCCAGACGACGTCGAAGCCCTCCTGGAGCCGACGGTTGGACTCCTCAGTGCCCAGGCCGAGGCGCAGCGTCCACTGGGTGGCGTGGTCCTGGTGGTACTCGACCTCCTTGAGTGCCTTGGCCGCGATGGCGGCGAGGGTCCGGTCGGTCGAGTTCACCAGGCGGCGGTAGAGCTCGTACTGGTAGTAGCTGAAGACCAGCTGGCGGGCGATCGTGCGACCGAAGTCGCCGTTCTCCTGCTCGACCAGACGGCAGGAGCGGAACTCCTCCTCGTCGCGGAAGTAGGCCAGGTCGTCCTCGGTCTTGCCCCACGCGGTCCCCGCGTAGGTCAGGAAGAAGCGGGCGTGGCCCAGGAGGTCCAGGGCGATGTTGCCCAGGGCGATGTCCTCCTCGAGTTCCGGCGCGCGGGAGATCCAGTGGCCCAGGCGCTGGGCGAGCATCAGGGAGTCGTCGCCGAGCATCATCGCGTAGCGGGCCACGGCCTCGTCGGCCTTGACCCCCTGTGCGGTGAGGTCCTCGGGGGTGATGGCGTCGCCGGCCGACTGCGTGGTGGCCGATTCGGTGGCTGCGAAGCTCACAGGTGCTTCACCCCTTCGCTCTTGGTGTAGTACGTGGCGTGGCGGTAGGCCTTGCCCGCAGCGGATTCGAAGTACCCGCCCTTGGAGTCGGGGTCGGAGGAGGTCACGGCCTCGGAGGGAACCACCCACACGGAGGTGCCTTCGTTGCGGCGGGTGTACAGGTCACGGGCGTTGCGCACGGCCATGGTGGCGTCCGGGGCGTGCAGGGAGCCGGCGTGGACGTGGGACAGGCCGCGCGAGGAACGCACGAACACCTCCCACATGGGCCAGGCCTCCGAGCCCGCCTTGGACCCGCTGTTGCTCGGGTGGCTCTGGGCGTCCGAGATGGGGGTGGGCTGGGACCCCGTGGCCTCTGCGCCGCCGATGCCGGTGTTCTGCTCCGAAGTGTTGTCGCTCATGTGTCTCAGGCTCCGATCAGTGCCGATGCGGCGGTCTGGCTGGTCTTTTCTGCGTACGCTGCTGCGGCCTCGCGGACCCAGGCGCCTTCACGGTGGGCTTCACGACGACGCTGCATGCGCTGCCGGTTGCACGGCCCCTGGCCCTTGATGACCGCGAAGAACTCCTCCCAGTCGAGCTCGCCGTAGTCGTAATGGCCGCGGTCCTCGTTCCACTTGAGGTCCGGGTCGGGCAGGGTCAGGCCCAGGGCCTCGACCTGCGGCACGATCATGTCCACGAAGCGCTGACGCAGGTCGTCGTTGGAGAACCGCTTGATCTTCCAGTCCATGGACTGCTGGGAGTGCGGGGAATCGGCATCCGGCGGGCCGAACATCTGCAGGGCCGGACCGTAGAAGCGGTTCACGGCGTCCTGCGCCATCTGCTTCTGCTCGGGGGTTCCGTTGGAGAGCTCGTAGAGGATCTCCCAGCCCTGGCGCTGGTGGAAGGACTCCTCCTTGCAGATCCGGACCATGGCGCGTCCGTAGGGCCCGTAGGAGGCGCGGCACAGCGGGACCTGATTGCAGATCGCGGCCCCGTCGACCAGCCAACCGATGGCGCCGATGTCGGCCCAAGTCCGGGCCGGGTAGTTGAAGATCGACGAGTACTTCGCCTTGCCGTCCAGCAGCTGCTGGTTGAGCACGTCACGCGGGGTCCCCAGGGTCTCGGCGGCCGAGTAGAGGTACAGGCCGTGGCCGGCTTCGTCCTGGACCTTTGCCATCAGGATGGCCTTGCGCTTCAACGACGGCGCACGCGTGATCCAGTTGGCTTCCGGCTGCATGCCGATGATCTCGGAGTGCGCGTGCTGGGACACCTGGCGAGTGAGGGTCTTGCGGTAGGCCTCCGGCATCCAGTCGCGGGGCTCGACGCGGGAATCCTGGTCGATGAGGTGGTCGAAGTATTCCTGGCCGGTGGTTTCTTGCTCGGTCATGACTGTCCCTTCCCTGGCTCTTGCTGCTTGCCCACTGTCGATGGAGTGATCGGCGGTCGGATCGGTGTGATGGGGCGGCGAACAGCGCACGGCATTTACTGACCGTTCGGTCAGGATAGGCGCACGGTGCCGTCGTCGTCAATGCCGATGTGTGAGTCTTGACACAGGCACGGCGCGATGGTTCGCTTTGGTCATTACTGACCGATCGGTCATTTTTAGGAGGTTGCGTGGGAGAGCACAAGATCCTGGCCAACGACGCCGCTACCCGGTGGATGGGTATCGACGTCGTTGCCGCTGAACACGGCCACGCCGTCGTGCAGATGACGGTGCGCGAGGAGATGGTCAACGGGTTCGGCATCAGTCACGGCGGCATGGTTTTCACACTGGCCGACACGTGCTTTGCGCTCACGTGCAACCACCCCACGGAAGACGACGGCACCGTGACCGTCGCGACCGGAGTGGACATCAACTTCCTGGCCCCCACCCGGGCCGGTGACGTCCTGGAAGCCGAGGGTCACCTCCTGGAGCAGAACGGACGCAGCGGAATCTGTGACATCACCGTGCGCCACGGCCAGACCGTGGTGGCACTGTTCCGCGGCCGCTACCGCACGATCCCTGCGTCCAAGGAAGCCTGAGAGGACATGTCATGACCGAGACCACCGATGCCGTGCAGAACCCGTACACGCCCAGTGGCCCCGCCGCCGACCGGTCCCAGCCTGATCCCGAAGAGATGATGAGCCGGGACCAGATCGAGGCGCTTCAGTTCGAACGCCTGCGCTGGAGCCTGCACTACGCCTATGAGCGCGTGGACGCCTACCGCGAGCTCTACGACGCCCACGGTGTGCACCCCAACGACTTCAAGGAACTCGAAGACCTCAAGCTGTTCCCGTACACGGACAAGGAATTCCTCCGAAAGGCCTACCCCTTCAAGTCCTTCGCCGTGGACATGTCGGAGATCCGGCGTATCCACGCCTCCTCCGGAACGACGGGGCAGCCCACTGTGGTGGCCTATACGGAGAACGATCTCCAGACCTGGGGCACCTTGGTTTCCCGGTGCTTCCGTCTTTCCGGGATCCGCCCCGGCGACAAGGTGCACAACGCATACGGCTACGGACTGTTCACCGGTGGCCTGGGTGCGCACTACGGTGCCGAGCGACTGGGCTGCGCCGTGATTCCCATGTCCGGTGGGCAGACGGAGAAGCAGGTCCAGCTCATCCGTGACTTCGAGCCCCAGGCGATCCTGTCCACGCCGACCTACCTGCTGACCATCGCCGACGGCTTCCGGGCGCAGGGCCTGGACCCCAAGGAGACCTCCTTGCGGCACGCGGTCCTGGGTGCTGAGCCGTGGACGGAGGAGATGCGCCGGGAGATCGAACAGACCTTCGGGATCACCGCCTCCGACATCTACGGTCTGTCCGAGGTCATGGGCCCCGGTGTGGCCGGCGAGTCGGCAGAGAGCAAGGACGGTTCCCACATCTGGGAGGACCACTTCCGTCCGGAGATCATCGACCCCATGACCGACGAGGTCATGGAGTTGGGACGTCCCGGTGAACTCGTGTTCACCGCACTGACCAAGGAAGCCCTGCCGATCATCCGCTATCGGACCCACGACCTCACCCGCCTGCTGCCCGGTACTGCCCGGCCCGGTCACCGGCGCATGGGGCGTATCACGGGGCGTTCGGACGACATGATCATCCTGCGCGGTGTGAATCTCTTCCCGTCCCAGATCGAGGAATTGGCGCTGCAGGAACCCGCGCTCTCCCCCCACTTCCAGTTGGTCCTGACCCGCCCGGGTCGCATGGACCAGATGACCGTGCGGATCGAACGTCGTGAGGACGCTGCGCGGGAGAACGCGGAGGAGGACGCCAAGCACCTCAAGCAGGAGATCAAGACCAAGATCGGTTCCTCCTGCACCATCACGGTTGAAGAACCCGGATCGCTCCAGCGTTCCTCCGGCAAGATCCGCAGGATCTTCGACGAACGCAACAAGTGATGTGACCGTGGGCTCCGTGCGGTACGTACGCAGAGCCCAGCGGGGCCACGGGCGCCCCGAGCCACGCCTTGTCCCACGCCAGGGAAGGGATGGCTCGGGGCGCCCGTTGTTGCGCCAAGAGTCCCCACAATCGACGTCTGACGTGTTCCGACGCGTAGTCTGACTATGACCTTCCCGACGGTCCGGACCCGGCGTCCCGGGTGGTTTCCCGTCACCTCATCACGTCTGCTCACCGGCTCACCCGCCGTCGCAGAACCATCGACCGAGAGCCGCACAACGCCATGACAAGCACACACAGTCCCGTCCGCCGTGGGCGGCCTGGCTATGACCGCGAACAGCTGCTGCAGGTCTGCGTCCAGGTGTTCAACGAGCACGGGTACGACGCGACGTCGATGGGGAAACTCGCCGAGGAACTCGGTATCACCAAGTCCGCGATCTACCACCACGTGGCCTCCAAGGAGGAGTTGCTCGAGCTGGCGCTCAACCGGGCCCTGGACGCCCTGGAGGCGGAGTACGAGCGGGTCCAGGACCAGAGCCTCGATGCCGTCGATCAGTTGGAAGCCGTCCTTCGCGGAACGGTACGGGTTCTCGTCGAGCAGATGCCGTACGTGACGTTGCTCTTGCGACTGCGCGGCAACTCGGAGGTCGAGATGGCAGCGCTGCAGCGCCGTCGTCAATTCACGCGCCAGCTCGGGGACCTGATCACCCGGGCCCAGGAGGACGGACAGATCCGTCAGGACGTGAGCACCGTGGCCGCGCCGCGGCTCCTGCTGGGCATGGTCAACTCTTTGGTGGACTGGTACCGCCCCACGACGATCGGCAGCGTGGACGTCGTGGCGGACACGGTCACCAAGATCGCGCTCGACGGGCTGCGCGGCCCGGTGGAGGGCGGGTGAGCGCGCCATGACAGGGTGTCCCCACTCGCCAGCTCCGCGCGATGCGGTGGACCGCAAGGCCCTGCCCGCTGGTGAGACGCCCCTGCCGGAGGTCGAGGAGCGCGACGGCCAGTGGCACATCCGCTCCCTGGCCCTGGTGCGTGAGATCCTGCGGGCCGGTGGCGCCACCAAGCAGTCCGGGTTCGCCGTCGAGGCCGCCATGCGGTCCCTGCCGCTGAAGCGATGGCCCGTGCTCTACGCCGATGGTCCCGCGCACCGGGAGCAGCGCAGCAAGATCGCGCGATTCTTCGCGCCCGCCGTGGTGGACCGGGACTACCGCGACCTGGTCAGTCAGCGGGCCGATGCGTTCCTGGCGCAGTTCGACGACGGCCAGCCGCACGACCTCAGCGACATCGCGTTGCACTTCTCCACCCAGGTGGCCGCCCGGGTGATCGGGCTGACGGCCTCCGACCAGGAGCGGATGGCGCGGCGGCTGGCGGGCTTCTTCGACCAGCCTGACTCCATGCTCGGCGAGCTGCCCGAGAGCTGGTGGGCCCGGGTACGGTCCGCCCCGGATCATGCACAGCAGGCGGCGAAGCTGGGGTGGTTCTTTCTCAAGGACGTGCGCCCGGCCATCCGCGCCCACCGCGTCGCCTTGGAAACAGCGGGCCAGGGGGGAGCCACCGCGCCCGACGACGTCATCACCCATCTGATCGGTGAGGGCTACTCCGAGCTGGAGATCCTCATGGAGTGCCTGACCTACGGTGCCGCGGGCATGGTGACCACGCGGGAGTTCCTGCAGATGGCCGCGTGGCACCTGCTGGAGAAGCAGGATCTGCGGCAGCGGTTCCTCTCGGCGGATTCCGCCGGGCGACGTGCGATTCTCCACGAGATCCTGCGCCTGGAACCCGTGGTGGGTCATCTCTACCGCCGGGTCCGGGACGACCTGCCCCTCGTCGACTCGACGGGTACGGAACACCTGATCCCCGCGGGGTCGCGGCTGCAGCTCTACATCCGCCAGGCGAACTCGGACGCCCGGCAGCTCGGGGACGACGCCGAATCACTGTGTCCCGGACGCGACCTACCCCGCGGGGTGCGCCCGGAGGTCATGGCCTTCGGGGACGGGGTGCATCGCTGCCCCGGGAACTCGATCGCGATCCTGGAGTCGGAGATCTTCCTGGACCGCCTGTTCCGCCGCGACGTGACGTTACGGTCCACCCCGCGGATCGAGTGGGAGGACGTGGTGGCCGGGTACGCCGTGCGTGGACTGGTGCTTGCGGCGCCCCGGAGCTCGTAGTCCAGCAAACCTGCACCACAGCGCCCGGTCACTTCCTCTCGGACGTGACCGGGCGCTGTCTGGTCCGGATGTTGTGCACCGCAGGGCGCGGGCGCCGCGGCGTCAGGCCGTGGCGTCTGCGCCGACGTCTGCCGTGGCGTCTGCCTCCTCGACCTCCGGCATCGGCCAGGTCTTGGCCACCAGGGTCAGGACGTCGTACTGGGCCACGATCTCGTCGTTCTGGTTGTGCAACACGGCGTCCCAGCGGACCTCGCCGTATTCGTCGGTGACGCGCGGGGTGATCTGCTTGGCGGTCAGGGTCACGCGGATGGCGTCGTCGTAGGTGACCGGGGTGATGAACCGCAGGTTCTCCAGCCCGTAGTTGGCCAGCACGGGCCCCGGGGCCGGCTCGACGAACAGGCCGGCTGCCCAGGAGACCAGCAGATAGCCGTGGGCCACGCGCCGCGGGAAGAACGGGTTGGCCGTGGCGGCCTCCTCGTCGGTGTGGGCGTAGAAGGTGTCGCCCGTCTCGTTGGCGAAGTCCGTGATGTCCTGCAGCGTCACGGTCCGCAGGTCGGAGGCGAACTGGTCACCGATCCGCAGCGTCTCCAGGGACTTGCGGAACGGGTGTTCGGCCTCCCCGGCCTCGACGGCGGCGCGCGTGGCCACGTTCGCCGCGGCACCCTGGTGCCACACACCCGTGACGCCGGTCAGCAGGTCGGGGGAACCCTGCACGGCAGTGCGCTGCATGTAGTGCTTGACCGCGCGGATGCCGCCGAGTTCCTCACCGCCGCCGGCACGCCCCGGGCCACCGTGGACCAGGTGCGGCATGGGCGAGCCGTGACCGGTGGAGGTCTTGGCGTCGTCGCGGTCCAGGAACAGCAGGCGGCCGTGGTGCGCGCCGATGCCGACGGCGAACTGCCGAGCGAGCTCGGGATCATGGGTGCAGACGGTGGCCACCAGGGAGCCGGAACCCAGCGCAGCCAGCTCGATGGCTTCCTCCACGCTGCCGTAGCCCAGCACGGAGGTCACGGGGCCGAAGGCCTCGACCGAATGGACCTCGGGGGTACGGGCGTCGTCGAAGGACAGCACCGTGACCGGGAAGTAGGCTCCCCGCTCGGGCTTGGGCCCATCAGGGCCACCCACCCGAACGGTGCCGCCCGCGGAGATCAACCGGTCCACGGCCTTGCCGACCTCCGCCTGCTGGTCGAAGGATGCCAGGGCGCCGACCGTCGTCGTCTTCTCCGAGGGGTCGCCCAGGACCGCGCGCTCGGTGATACGCGCGTTGAGGGCTTCGACGACGGCGTCGACCTGCGCGTTCGGCACGATCGTCCGGCGGATGGCCGTGCACTTCTGACCGGCCTTGGCGGTGATCTCCAGGACCACCGACTTGATGAAGGCGTCGAACTCGGGGGTCTCCGGGGTGGCGTCCGGGCCCAGGATCGCGGCGTTCAGCGAATCGGTCTCCGCGGTGAAGCGGACCCCGTTCTGCAGGACGTTCGGGTGCTCGCGCAGGGTCTGGGCGGTGCCCGCGGAACCGGTGAACGCCACGTGGTCGCGGTAGTCCAGGTGGTCCAGGAGGTCGCGGGCCGAGCCGGAGACCAACTGGATCGAACCCTCCGGGAGCACTCCGGAATCGACCATGAGGCGTACGCAGGCCTCCGTGACGTAACCCGTGGGGGTGGCCGGCTTCACGATCGTGGGCATCCCGGCGATGAACGACGGCGCGAACTTCTCGAGCATGCCCCAGACCGGGAAGTTGAAGGCGTTGATCTGCACCGCCACACCCGGCAGGCGCGTGTAGATGTGCTCGCCGATGAACGTGCCGTCGGGGGACAGCGGCTCCACCTGGCCGTCGACGATCACGTTTGCGTTGGGCAGTTCGCGCCGGCCCTTGGACGAGAACGTGAACAGGGTGCCGATGCCGCCGTCGATGTCGATGTAGTGGTCGCGCTGCGTGGCGCCGGTGCGGAAGGAGATCTGGTACAGCTCCTTCTTGTGCTCCGAGAGGAACAGCGCGAGTTCCTTGAGCTTGAGGGCACGCTCATGGATGGTCAGCTCCCCAAGACTGCGCTGACCGACCGTACGTGCGTGCTCGATCGCGCCCGGGAGGTCCATGCCTTCCGTGCTGACCCGGGTGACGACCTCCCCCGTGACCGCGTCCAGAACGTCGGTGGTGCGCTGCGGGTTCTCCGGGGCCCACCAGGTGCCCTGGAGGTAGCTGGGCAGGATGCTGGGGGAATGGGCGGCAGCGGTTGCGCTCTCGGACACAGACTGGCTCACGGGAGCTCCTTCCGACGGATCACGATATTCTGACTGTTCGGTCAGTTATTGTGACTATAACCTGATCCTGAGAGCTGGGCCACACCCTTGTGTGCTGAGCTCCGTTGATCGCACCCGCTCTACCGAGGGAGCCAAGTTGTCAGGAGAAGCCGTGTCCCCAGCCTCTGACCAGCCGCAGCCCTGGACCATCAAGCTCGGTGAGCTGGATGAACGCATGGGCGTGAAGGTCCTTGAACAGTCGGCTGAACGGGTGGTCATCACCGCACCGATCGAAGGCAATCGGCAGTCCTTCGGCCTCCTGCACGGCGGGGCAATGGTCGCGCTGGCCGAGGCCGCCGGGTCCTGGGCCGCCGTGATTCACGGCTCCACTATGGGCAAGGTCGCGGTGGGACTGGAGATCAACGCGACCCACCACCAGTCGCGACGTTCCGGCACGGTCACGGTCACCGCCACCGCCATTCACCTGGGTGGCTCCACCACCACGCACGAGGTGATCCTCACCCACGAGGACGGCACCCGCCTGTGCACCGCCCGCATCACGAACTTCCTGAAGAAGGGCGAGATCCCGGCCTGATCTCCCGCCGAACCCTCGCGAAACTCCCGGATCAGGGCCTGATGGGCGAGTTTCGAGAGGGTTCGGCGGGGGCGGGCAGGAGGGGCGGGCGGTCAGCGGGTCAGTTTCCTGGGGTACTGGCGTTCTTCGAAGACCAGGTGCGTCTGGGTCTCCAGGACGAACGGCAGGGGTTGGATGTGTTCGAAGACCACGTCCCGTAGCTCCCGGGAGTCCCGCGCGCGCACCAGCACGACGACGTCGAACTGCCCGCCCACCAGCGCCACGTGCTCCACCGCGGGGACCGCGTCCAGGGCCTGCTCGAGCTCTCGCCAGGAGTTCTGTTTGAGCTTGACCGTCAGGTAGGCCGACGTGCCCAGTCCTGCGCGCGGCGGATCCACCACGGTCGTGAAGCCCTTGAGGATTCCGCCGTCGCGGAGTCGGGCCACGCGTTCGTAGGCCTGGGCGCGTGAGATGTGCACCGCCCCGGCCAACGTGGTGATGGACTGCCTGCCGTCGCGCGCCAGTTCGTCCAGGAGCTGCCGGTCGACCTCGTCCAGGTTCGGGTTCCGTGAATGGTCGGCCGGTGGACGACGGCGGGTGGGCGGCATGGGTGGCACTCCTCGGGTGGGCGATGGGGCGGGGACAGTGCGGACGGGTGGCCGGTGGGTCCGTGGACATCAGGTGGGTGATGCGGGTCACTCCATACAGAGTGTCCATCGAGAGACCTCTATAGGTCCAGAACGTCCTGCAATTACAAAAAAGATGGAGACGGTTCGTCGTCGTACCTCAGACTCCCTGGACGGAGAGCATCAGCATCCCGCCGCCCTCGGGTGGCCGAAACGTCCAGGAGGAGACCGTGTCCGAGTCGATCGACACCCCCGTCGGGCCCCCGATCCCACCGGCCCGGCAAGAACTGACCCCGGTGGAACGGGTCAGTTCCCAGATGGGGATCAGCCCCGAGGACTACATGCTTCCGGCCGAGCGTGAGATCCGCATGCTCAGCCCGGAGGGCACTCTCCTCCCCGCCGAGCAGCAGGGCACGGGCCCCGGACACGAGTACCCGATCCCCTCCGACGAGGTCCTGCTGGAGGCCTACGAGCGGCTGATGGTCGGGCGTCGGGTCAACGACCAGAACACAGCGCTGGTCCGCCAGGGCCGCCTCGCCGTCTACCCGTCCAGCCACGGGCAGGAGGCCTGCCAGGTCGCCGCCGCCATGTGCCTCGAGGACAACGACTGGCTGTTCCCCACCTACCGGGACACCGTGGCCGTGATCTCCAAGGGCGTGGACCCCCTGGACGTGATGGTCTCCTTCCGCGGTGACTGGCACTGCGGCTACGACCCCAAGGAACACAAGACGGCCGCGCAGGCCACCCCGTTGACCACGCAGTTGCTCCACGCCGTCGGTGCCGCGCACGCGGCAGTTCTGCGCGGCGAGGACACCGTGGTCCTGGCGATGTGCGGCGACGGCGCCACCTCCGAAGGCGACTTCCACGAGGCCCTGAACTTCGCCGCCGTGTTCCGCCTGCCGGTCGTGTTCTTCGTGCAGAACAACGGCTACGCGATCTCCGTCCCGCTGGCCCGTCAGTCGGCCGCACCTACCCTGGCGCACAAGGCTGTGGGCTACGGAATGGCCGGGGAGCGGGTGGACGGCAACGACCTGGTGGCGCTCATGGCCGCCCTTCGCCGCGCCGTCGACCTGGCCCGCACCGAGCGCATCCCGCTGCTGGTCGAAGCGCACACCTACCGCATGCAGGCCCACACCAACGCCGACGACGACACCCGCTACCGCGAACGCGAAGAGGTCAAGGAGTGGGCCGCCAAGGACCCGGTCCTGCGCATGGAGACCTACCTGCGGGACAAGGGCGTGCTGGACGAGGCTGCGGCCGCACGAGTCTCGGAGCACTGCGAAACCGTCGCGGCTTCCTTGCGAGATGCGATGAACGCGGACGTCAACCCGGATCCGCTGGAGATGTTCGACCACGTCTTCTCCGAACCCACGCAGCAGTTGAGGGAACAGCGGGACTGGCTGGCGGAGGAACTGGCCGCCGAAGCCGCTGAGGGACGTGCCGACCAGGCAGCCAAGGAGGGTGCGCGATGACCACGGTGACCGAAACCAAGCCGGCGGCACAGTCGGCAAAGCCCGCCAAGCTGACGTTCGCGGGGGCTCTCAACGCCGCGCTGGCCCATTCCTTGGAGGCCCGCCAGGACGTCGTGGTCTTCGGGGAGGACGTCGGCACCTTGGGCGGGGTGTTCCGCGTGACGGACGGCCTGGCCGCCCGCTACGGAACCGACCGGTGCTTCGACACCCCGCTGGCCGAGTCCGGAATCATGGGTACCGCCGTCGGCATGGCCCTCAACGGCATGCGTCCCGTGGTCGAAATGCAGTTCGACGCCTTCGCCTACCCGGCCTTCGAACAGGTGGCCTCCCACCTGGCCAAGATGCACAACCGTACCCGCGGCCGCGTGGAGTTGCCCGTGGCCGTCCGCATCCCCTACGGCGGTGGAGTGGGCGGTGTGGAGCACCACTGCGACTCCTCGGAGGGCTACTACGCGCACACGCCGGGGCTCAAGGTGTACGTCCCCGGCACGGTCGAGGACGCCTACCTCATGCTCCGCGAAGCCATCGACAGCCCGGACCCGGTGGTGTTCTTCGAACCGAAGAAGCTCTACTGGTCCAAGGCCGACCTTGACCTGGAGGACCTGCGCGCCACCTACGAGAGCGGCGAGCGCCGGGAGGGCTCCGCCGTCGTCGCCCGTCAGGGGACCGACGTGACCCTGGTGACCTACGGGCCCTCCCTCCCGACCGCGCTCAAGGCCGCCGAGGCCGCCGCGGAGGACGGTGTCAGCGCGGAGGTGGTCGACCTGCGCAGCATCGTCCCGTTGGACGACGACACGGTGTGCGCCTCCGTCGAGAAGACCGGTCGGGCGTTGGTGGTGGCAGAGGCGCAGGGCTTTGCGTCCGTGGCTTCGGAGCTCGTGGCGCGGATCCAGGAGCGGTGTTTCCACTCGCTGGCCTCACCCGTGCGGCGCGTGACGGGCTTCGACATCCCGTACCCCGCGCCCAAGCTGGAGGAGCATCACCTGCCCTCCGTGGACCGCATCCTGGACGTCATTGACGACATGCAGTGGGAGGACTGACATGCCCCGCACATTCCTGCTCCCCGACCTCGGTGAAGGCCTCACGGAGGCCGACCTGGTCCGCTGGCTCGTCGCCGAAGGGGACACCGTTGCGATCGACCAGCCCATCGCCGAGGTCGAGACCGCCAAGTCGCTGGTCGAGGTCCCCTGCCCCTGGGCGGGCGTGGTCACCACGCTGCACGGCGGAACCGGCGAAACCCTGGAGGTCGGCAAACCCCTGATCTCCGTGGACACCGGCGAGGACGGACCCTCCTCGGCCAACGGCAACGACGACGGCGCCCTGTCCTACCGCGAGGAGGAACGGGCCGGGGCTGTTCCCGCGGAGTCCCAGGACCCCGGTGAGCAGACCGCTGCTGCATCAGACGATGCCTCCGACGAGTCAGAAGGCTCCGGGAACGTCTTGATCGGCTACGGGACCTCGGAGGGTTCGGGGCGGCGCCGGCGACGTCGTCGCTGGGCCACCGGAACCGAGACCAGTGCGCAGAAGACCCACGACACCATGAACCACGCCCCGCGCCTGGCTCCCAAGGTGACTTCCCCGCTGGTACGCAAGCTCGCCCGTGAACACGGAGTGGAGGTGGGCGACCTGGCCGGCAGCGGCCCGGGCGGTCTGATCATGCGCCGGGACATCCTCGGGGCGATCGAGTCGCAGCCCGCCGTCGATGCCGTTTGTGCTGCGGGTGCTGCAGCCGATGCCGCGTCGGCCGCTGGTGGCACCGACCAAGCCCTGCCCCGGACCGAATACGGTGACACCGTGGACGCCCGCACGGGTCTGACCGTTGCCGAACGGCAGCCCGTCAAGGGGATCCGGAAGACCATCGGCCAGGCCATGACGCGCTCCCGCCAGGAGATCCCGGAGGCCACCATCTGGGTGGACGTGGACGTCACACCGCTGGTGGAGTTGCGGGAGCGCCTCAAGGAACGCAACGGTCGCGCGCCGGGGCTCATGGCGTTCATGGCTCGCTTCGCGTTGGCGGGCCTGATGCGTCACCCCGAGCTCAACGTGCGTGTGGACGAGGGGCCGGACGGGCAGGAGATCGTGCGGTTCGCGGACGTCAACCTGGGGTTCGCGGCGCAGACCGACCGCGGGCTGGTGGTTCCCGTGGTGCGCAACGCCCAGGGCATGGGCGTGGAAGCGCTGCAAGGAGCATTCGGGGACCTGGTCGAGACGGCTCGCGCGGGGAGGGCCTCCACGGCCGAGCTCTCCGGCTCGACCTTCACGATCAACAACTACGGCGTGTTCGGAACCGACGGCGCCACCCCGATCATCAACCACCCGGAGGCTGCGATCCTCGGGATGGGACGAGTGATCTCCAAACCGTGGGTGGTGGACGAGGAGCTGGCCGTCCGGAAAGTCATGGTGTTGACCCTGGCCTTCGACCACCGCGTGTGCGACGGCGGCTCGGCCGGCGGCTTCCTCCGCTTCGTCGCCGACTGCGCGGAGGACCCGGAAACAGCCATCACCATGCTCTGACAACCCCGCCCCCCGTTACCGCCACAGCCTCACCATCACCGTCGAGTTCGGAGTTGTTCCGCCTATTCGACCGAATAAGCGGAAGAACCCCGAACTCGGCGCAGGGGAGGGATGGGGTCGGCTGTGACCGTCGGCCTGCTGGGCCAGCTGCTCCAGCCTCTCCACGTAGTCGGCCCACCAGACAGCATCCTGGGTGGGGTCCACGGGCAGGTTGGAGTTCAGAGGGCCGAGGCCAGCAGCGCCGTCGATCATTTCCCGCAGCAGATCGGCGTGCCCGACATGCCGGTGGGTTTCGGCGATGACGTGCGTCACCAGGCGCATCATGGTGGGCTCCCGGTCCGCCTCCGGCCACCAGGGGACATACCCGACGGCGTCGAGCCCGAGGGAGCGGACGGCGTCGTCGTCGGCGGTGGCTGCGGCACGGTACTGATCGACGATCTGCTGACTGGACTCGTCGAGCGTGACCCACATGTCTTCGTTGGGCTCGGCCTCGAACGACAGGTACGGCGTGGGATAGGTCAGTTCAAGGCCGAAGCAGCCTCGTAGGTACCCCTGCTCCACGGCGGAGACGTGTTTGACGATTCCGAGGAGGTTGCTTCCGGTGGGCGTCATGGGGCGGCGGAGGTCGTACTCGCTCAACCCCTCGAGTTTCCACAGCAGGGCTTCACGGGCACGTTGCAGGTAGGTGAGCAGGATCTCGATGTGGTCCATGAGCACATTCTGCGGTTTCCGCAGCGCCTCAGGGCCGAGTTCGGGGTTGTTCCGGCTATTCGACCGAATAGCCGGAACAACCCCGAACTCGGCGCAGAGGGGAGGGGGAGTAGGAGGTCAGTAGCTGTAAAAGCCCTTTCCGGATTTCCGGCCCAGCTCACCGCGGGCCACCATGTCCCGCATGAGCTGCGGCGGCTCGAAGCGCTCGCCCAGCTCGGAGGCCAGGTACTCGGCGATGCCGAGCCGTACGTCCAGTCCCACGATGTCGGTGAGCGCCAGCGGCCCCACCGGGAACTTGTAGCCCAGGACCATGGCGTTGTCGATGTCCTCGGGGGAGGCCACACCGTCCTCCACCATGCGGATGGCCTCCAGCGCGATGGCCACACCCAACCGGGACGATGCGAAGCCCGGGGCGTCGTTGACCGTCACCGGGGTCTTGTTCAGGCCCTGGACCCAGGTCAGCGCCAGGGCGGCGAGTTCCTCGGAGGTCTTCTCACCCAGAACGACCTCGACCAGCTTGGAAGCCGGCACGGGGTTGAAGAAGTGCAGCCCGCAGAAGCGCTCGGGCCGCTGCAGCTCACCGGCCAGTCCGTTGATGGACAGCGACGACGTGTTCGATGCCAACCACGCCGACTCCCCGATGTTCTCCTCGATCGCCTTGAGGCTGGAGACCTTGAGGTCCCACAGCTCCGGAACGGCTTCGACCACCAGCTCGCAGGGCTGGAAGGCCGAGTAGTCCACGGACACCGTCAGACGCTCGGCCCATTCGTCCAAGTTGCCGTCGAGCTTGCCCCGCTCCAGGGACTTGGCCAGGTCGGACTCGATCCGTTCCTTGGCAGTCACGGCGGCCTCCGCGGAGACCTCGACGACGACGACCCGCGCCCCCGAGATCAGGAAGCCGTGGGCGATACCGGCGCCCATCCGTCCGCCACCGAGCACTCCGACGGTGGCCGGAACCGTGCGTTCGTGATGTTCAGTCATGTCTGTCTGCCTCGCTATTTCTTCTTACGGTCCAGGAACGCCTGCATGCGATCGAACTTGGCCTCGGATTCGAAGAGGATCGCCTGGGCCAGTTCGTCGACGTAGGGGTGGGCCTCCCGCGGCATGTGGAAGACCTTCTTGCTGATCTGCACCGCCAGCGGGTCCTGCTTGCCGATCCGATCGGCCAGGGCGTCCGCGGCGGCGTCGAGCTCGGCGGGTTCGTGGATCTCGGAGATCAGGCCGGCGGTCAGGGACTCCTCCGCCGAGAGGATGCGTCCGGCCAGCAGGATCTCCTTGGCCACGGCCTCACCGGCCAGTTCCTTGATCCGCCAGAGCGCACCGGCGGCGGCGATGATCCCCAGCCCGGTCTCCGGCTGGCCGATCTTGAGCCCGGGCGTACCCAGGCGGAAGTCCGCGGCCCACGCCAGTTCTGCCCCGCCGCCCAACGCGTACCCGTCCAGGGCGGCGATGACCGGCATGGGCAACTTGGCGATGCGGTTGAACAGCTGCGAGTTGACCCCGCGCAGGGCATCGGCGCGTCGTCGTTCCCGCAGCTGCGCGATGTCCGCGCCCGAGGCGAAGACGCCCTTGCCGTTGACCTCAGTCCCGGCCAGGATCAGGATCTTGGGCTCGCGCTCGAGGTGGGCACACACGGCGTGCAGCTCCTCGACCATGGTCGCGTCGATCGCGTTGCGGACCTCCGGCCGGTTGAGCTGAACCTTCAATCGGTCCTGACCGGGGGTGACGGTCAACGCTTCGAAAGCCCCGGCCTGCTCGGTGAACTCGGTGCTCACGCGATCACACCCTCTCCAGCAACAGGGCGGCACCCTGCCCCACGCCGATGCACATGGTGGCCAGACCGCGGGAGACGTTCTCGTCCTCCATGCGGTTGAGCAGCGTGATCGCGATGCGCGATCCGGAGGATCCGAGCGGGTGACCCAGGGCGATGGCACCGCCCCAGCGGTTGACGATCTCCGGGTCCAGGCCCAGCCGTCGCATGGAGCCCAGCGACTGGGTAGCGAAGGCCTCGTTGAGCTCAACCGCGCCCAGGTCCTCCACGGTCCACCCGGCACGCTCGAGCGCCTTCTGGGACGCGGGAACGGGGCCCAGTCCCATGATCTCGGGGGCAAGACCCGCGGAAGCGCCCAGGACGACGCGCGCCCGGGCGTGCAGCCCGTACTTCTCGACCGCGGCCTCGGAGGCCACGATGACGGCCGATGCGCCGTCGTTGAGTGAGGAGGAGTTGCCGGCGGTGACTACAGAACCTCCGGCCACGACCGGACGCAGCTTGGCCAGGACCTCCGTGGTGGATCCCTCGCGGGGGCCCTCGTCAGTGTCGACCACGGTCTCGCGGCCCTTGCGGTCACGCACGGTGACGGGGACGATCTCGGCGTCGAACTTGCCCGCCCGGATGGCGGCCAGTGCCTTTTCGTGGGACTGGGCCGCGAAGGCGTCGCAGTCCTCGCGGGCGATGTTGTCCACCCGGGCGACCTCCTCGGCCGTCTCGGGCATGGAGAAGGTCATCTTCCCGTCGCGGCTGAGTTCCCCGGAGGCAAAGGCGGGGTTGACGAACCGCCAGCCGATCGAGGTGTCGAAGGACTCGCCGGGCTTGGCGAACGCGGTGGTGGGCTTGGCCTGGACCCAGGGGGCGCGGGACATGGACTCCACACCACCGGCGACGACGACCTCGGCCGCCCCTGAGGCCACCATCTGCTGCGCCATGGTGATCGCGGACATCCCTGATGCGCACAGCCGGTTCACCGTGACGCCCGGGACGGTGTCCGGGTAGCCGTTGAGCAGCCACGCCATGCGGGCCACGTTGCGGTTCTCCTCCCCGGCGCCGTTGGCGTTGCCCAGGATGACCTCGTCCACGACCGCGGGGTCCAGCCCAGCGGCCTCGATCACCCGGCGGATGCACAGGGCGGCGAGGTCGTCCGGACGGACGCTCGAGAGAGCACCTCCGTAGCGGCCCACGGGGGTGCGGGCGCCTCCGACGAGGAAAGCTTGGGGCATCTGGGTCACGGGTCCTCCTTGACGTGGCCTTGACACGATTTGACGGCCGACAATTACCGACCGATCGTTCACATAAACATGACATGGCTCACGCCCGCGGTCAATGGGCATTCACTTTTCGACGACGGCGGCCCCGCAGTCCACTGGCCCCCGGCCCAGCGGTCTGCGGGCTGGGCGTCCTGGGGCGGGGGTGACGGGGGCAAACGACGAGCGGGCGCGCGGGCCGATCGGGGGATCGGTGACCGCGCGCCCGATCGGGGGCAAGGAATCAGGACGTCCGGGTGTTCGGGCCCGTCAGTGCTTGCGGCCGCTGGCGGGCCCCCGGGCAGCTCCTTCGCCCAGGATCATGTGGGCCGCGGTCGGGTTCTGCTCCACGAACTCCGGGTGCTCCGAAAGGTACTCCTGGTGCACCTCTTCCACGTGCAGGTCGCGACCCTGGTCGGACTTGCGAACGAAGGACACCGCGATCAGCGAGAGCAGGCTGATGGCGGCCATGTAGATGCCGATCATCCAACCCTGGCCGGTCCTGTTGAGGATCAGCTGGGCGACCATCGGGGCGAAGGCGCCACCGATGATGGAGCCGAAGGCGTAGCCGATCGACACCCCGGAGTACCGCACGCGGGCCGGGAACATCTCGGCGTACATCGCGGACTGCGGGCCGTACGAGGGGCCGAGGCCTACGGTCAGCAGGAAAATCGCGGCCGCGAACAGCGGCAGGGATGCCGTGTTCAGCAGGAACCACATGGGGATGGACCACAGGATCAGCAGGACGTAGCCGATCTGGAACGTCAGGCGGCGTCCGGTGCGGTCAGAGATCCAGCCGCCGAACATCGTGAAGATCAACCAGCCGAGACCGCCGATCAAGGAGGCGATCAGGGTGTCCGTGCGCGGCATGCCGAGGACCTTGGCGCCGTAGGAGGCGAAGAAGGCGATCACCATGTACCCGACGGCGTTGTTGCCCGCGAAGATCAGGGCCGCGAGCAGGACCTCGCGCTTGTTGTTCTTCATGAGCTGCCCCAGCGGAGCCGAGGACTCGGTCTGGCGCAGCTGCATCTCCTTGAACACCGGGGACTCGTCCACGGTCATGCGGATGAGATAGCCGACCACGATCAGGATCACGGAGGACAGGAACGGCACGCGCCAGCCCCAGGACTCGAACTGTTCCGGGGTCAGGGCGGAAGTCATCACGAACATGAACGCCGTGGCCAGCAGCATGCCCAGCGGCACACCGATCTGGGGGTAGGCGCCGAACAGGCCGCGCTTGTGGTTCGGTGCGTGTTCCACGGACATGAGGGCCGCGCCGCCCCATTCACCGCCGGCAGAGAAGCCCTGCAGGATGCGCAGTACCACCAGGATGATCGGCGCCCAGATGCCGATCGTGGCATAGGTGGGGAGCAGGCCGATCAGTGTTGTGGCGCCACCCATTCCAACCAGGGTGAGGACCAGGACCACTTTGCGGCCGAACTTGTCGCCGATGTGACCGGCGGCAATGGCACCGAGGGGTCGGAACAGGAAGCTGATGCCCAGTGAAGCCCAAGACACGACCTGGGCCAGTGCCGCGCTCTCTTCGCCCAGCGGGTTGAAGAAGTGGGTGGCCAGGATGAAGCCGGCTGCCTGCGCGTAGATGAAGAAGTCGTACCACTCGATGGTGGTGCCGACGAGCGTGCCCGCGAGGACCTTTTTCTCCTCGCGAGTCATCTCATGGCCCTGCGGGGCCGTGGCGGTGTTTGCACTCATGGAAGTCTCCCGTGAGGGTCGGGGACGGGGTCGCCCTGATTTACTTACCGATTGGTCGGTAGTTACGCATACTAGGGGGAGTATGTGAGCCGTGTCACCAGTTTTCGGCCAATCAGATACGATTTCCTTTAGCGAACTACATAATTGCCGGTCACGGTCCGGGTGACACGACGACGACGGCGGCCCTCCCCCTCGACAGGGAGGGCCG
>NZ_JAAOZS010000021.1:36830-47732 GCF_011602805.1 Kocuria sp. JC486
CCCCCCGGCCCGCGCGCCCCTCCCCCCGCGAGGGGGACCCCCCCCGCCCTCTGGCGCCGTGAGTTCGACCGCACAGAAGAGACGTTCGGAGGCGATGCGCGCACCTTCCACGAGGGTTTCGAGCTTGGCCTGAGCGATCTGCGGGTGGACGCGGCCGCCCAGTCCGCAGTCGGTCGAGGCGATGACCCGTTCGGGGCCGACCACGGAGGCGAAGCGTTCGATCCGCTCGGCCACCAGCTCAGGGTGTTCCACCACGTTGGTCGCGTGCGACACCACGCCGGGGATGATCACCTTGTCGGCGGGCAGGGCCACCTCCTGCCAGATCTTCCATTCGTGTTCGTGACGCACGTTGGCGGCCTCGAAGGAGTAGGCACTCGCGTTGATCTCGAGCATGAGTTCAGCGATGTGGCGGAACTCGATGTCCGTGGTGTGCGGGCCGTGCCACGATCCCCAGCACAGATGGAAACGGACCTGCTCGGGCGGAATGCCGTCCAACGCGGCATTGATCGCGTCCACGCGCCGCCGGGTGAAAGCAAGGTAGTCCTCGACCGAGGGCTCGGGGTTGATCTGGTCCCAGTTCTCGGCGATCGACGGGTCGTCGATCTGCACGATCAGCCCCGCGTCCGTGATGGCCTTGTACTCCTGGCGCATGGCCTCGGTGCACGCGGCCAGGACGTCGTCCTCGTTGCCGTAGTAGGTGTCCTCGAGCCGAGCACAGGACCCGGGGGACAGCGCGGCAAGGTACCCCTCCTGTGCTCCGGTCTTGGCCATCGCGGCCTTCAGGTTCGCGATGTCACGCGCCACGGCCTCCTGGCCGACATAACTGATCGGGCCGCTGAAAACCGGGAACGGTGCGGGTTTGCCCGTGAAGATGCCCGACGACGGATCCTGGTAGGCCTCCGCGAACTTCCCCCAGTCCCGGCGGTCGCCGAAACTCGTGAGGCGAACGTCCCCGGGTGCCGACCGCTGGACGGGCTGGTCGGCCAGCGTGCGCTCGCCCGGGGCCAGTCCGTCCAGGCGGGCGAAGATGTAGTGCCACCAGGCGCCATAGTCGACGTCCTCGGCCATCGCGTGGCCGTATTCACCGTCGTTGACGACGTCGATGCCGGTGGTGCGCTGCTGTGTCACCACGTCGTCCACCGCAGTGGAGAGGAGCCGGTCGTAGTCCTCACCCGCCACGCGGGCACGGGCGGCCTCGATCAGTTCGCGGGTGCGCGGCAGGGAGCCCGCGTGAGTGGTCAGGATGTGGTTCTCGGAACGCTGCACGGCTGCCCCCTCAGAACAGTCGATCGGTGGCCAGGGCGGCACCGGCGGTCAGGGACTCGAGCTTGGCCAGGGCGATCTGCGGGTGCAGGCGTCCGCCCAGTCCACAGTCGGTCGAGGCAATCACGCGCTCTCGCCCCACGGCGGAGGCGAAGTTCTCGATCCGGTCCGCGACCAGTTCCGGGTGCTCCACCACGTTGGTCGAATGCGAGACCACGCCGGGGATGATGACCTTGTCCTCCGGCAGACCCGCGTCCTTCCACAGCTTCCACTCGTGGGCGTGGCGGACGTTGGCGGCCTCGAAGGAGTAGCCGCCCGCGTTGATGGACAGCAGCGGCTTGATCAGGTGCTTGAGCTCCAGATCCGTGGTGTGCGGACCGTGCCAGGAGCCCCAGCACAGGTGGAACCGGACCTGCTCAGGCGGGAGGCCTTCCAGAGCGTGGTTCAGGGCGTCGATCCGCAGTTGGATGAAACCCAGGTAGTCCTCGACCGAGGGCTCGGGGTTGATCTGGTCCCAGGACTCGGCGATGGAGGGGTCGTCGATCTGCACGATCAGCCCTGCGTCCGTGATCGCCTTGTACTCCTCACGCATGGCGTCGGCGCAGGCGTAGACCAGTTCCTCGTCGGTCTTGTAGTACTCGTTGGTCACGCGGGCGCAGGACCCGGGCGAGAGCGCGGCGACGAAGCCCTCGGTGGCCCCGGTCTGTTCCATCGCGGCCTTGAGGTTCGCGATGTCCGCGGCCACGGCCTCCTGTCCCGTGTAGGTCAGGGGCCCGGTGATCTTGGGCTGCTTGACGGATTTGCGGGCCGTGAGGATTCCCGAGGACGGGTCTTCGTAGGCCTCGCGGAAGCGCTCGCGGTCCCGCCGGTCGGAGAAGGTGGTCAGCACGATGTTGCCGGGAGAGGAGCGGCGCTGTTCCGTGTCCGCCCACCGGTCCTCGTCCGACGGGGTCAGTCCGCCGAGGCGCGAGAAGGAGTAGTTCCACCACGCCCCGTAGTCCACGGAGGAGGACATGGTGTGGCCGTACTCGCCGTCGTTGACCACGTCGATGCCCAGCTCGCGCTGTTTGGCCACGATGTCCACGACGCCGCGCTGCATGGTGGCCACCAGCTCGTCCCAGGAGATCTTGCCGTCCTGGAAGGCCTCGTTGGCGGACAGGAGTTCCGGGGTGCGGGGCAGGGAGCCCACGTGGGTGGTACGGATCCGGTCAGAATTCAGCATGCGCGAAGACACGTCCTTTCCATCGGTCCTGGCGGGAGCACCGGAGGTTGCGCTGCGTGAGCTGCCAACCGGGGTTGCTGCGACGTCGACGAGCCAGGTCTCTCGGTCGCTCTGGATGGTTACGCGTCACATCTTGGCACGACGGCCACCGTGGACGCCAAAACGTCGGGGACGTCCTGCGTCACGAGGCGGGACGACGGTGCGGCCGGTCAGTCGCCGGTGGATCGCGTGGGACGCGTGGCGTCTGAATCTTCTGTGCCCGGCTGGACCACCGGATTCGCGCGCGTGCGCCCGGTGGCCCCGGCGTCGACCTCCTCGGGAGAACGGAAGCGCACCACACCGCGTCGCCGCGCAAGGATGGCGCCGATGACCCACAGAGCCGCGAACAAGGCGCCGGTCAGCAGAATCTGCTGGCGCACCTCCGGCATGGTCATGCCCAGGACGATGACCGCCGCCATGGCGATCAGGGTCAGCACGGACAGCCACGGGTATCCCCAGGCCTTGAGCGTGAGTTCGCGGCCTTTGCGCTCCGCCCGACGGCGCAGGATCAGGTGCGAAAGGATCGTCGTGGTCCAGATGAAGATCAGGGTGGAACCGACGATGTTGATGAGGATGCCCAGGATCTCCTCGGCCCACACGTAGTTCAGGGCCACGGTCACGAAGCCGAAGGCCACGGAGGCCAGCACCGCCGCCACCGGGACTCCGTGCTTGTTCGTGCTCTGCAGCCCGGCCGGGGCCAACTCGCGGTGAGACAGGGAGTAGATCATGCGCGATGCGCCGTAGAGATTTGCGTTCAGGGAGGACAGGAGGGCCACGGTGACGACGACGGCCATGGTGGTCGCGACGGCGGGCAGGCCGGCGGTCTGCAGCACCGCCACGAACGGTGAGGCGCCCAGGTCCTCCGAGTTCCAGGGCATGGCGAGGACCATGATCAGCACGGAGCCCATGTAGAAGACCAGGATGCGCCACATGATCGTTCGGATGGCCCGACCCACGTTGCGTTGAGGGTCCTCGGTCTCCGCAGCGGCGACCGCCACGATTTCGATGCCTCCGAAGGCGAAGGCCACGATCAGCAGGCCCGCAGCGACGCCACCGATGCCCTGGGGCATGAACCCGCCGTGCTCGGTCAGATTGGTCGTCCCGGGGGAGGCCGTGGGCAGGAGATCTGCGATGAACAGCACGCCGATCACCAGGAAGGCGAGTACGGCCACGACCTTCAGGAGTGAGAACCAGAACTCGAATTCGCCGAAACGTCCCACGCCCGTCAGGTTGATGGCAGTGAAGACACACATGAAGATCAGCGCCAGGACCCACTGTGGGGCGATCGGCCAGGTAGCCGAGAGGATCTGGGCGGCTGCGGTGGCCTCGGCGGCGATCACGATGATGAGCTGCACCCACCACAACCAGCCGACGGCGAATCCCGTGGCGGGTCCCATGGCCCGCCCCGCGTACACGGAAAACGCGCCGGAGGTCGGGCGGTCGGCCACCATTTCCCCCAGCATGCGCATGATCAGCACGATCATGACCCCGGCGATCGCGTAGGAGATCAAAACCGCAGGTCCCGCGGCCTGGATGCCCACACCGGAACCCACGAACAACCCCGCGCCGATGGCGGAGCCCAGGCTCATCATCACCAGGTGGCGGCCCTTCATGTGGGCCTTCAACTGGGCGTCCTGTGCGGTGCGGGGCAACTGGGTGCCGCTGGGTTCCGGGGTCCGGACCCGTGCGGTCGGATCGGGTGCGTCTGCCATGTCGTGCCTCCGTGCAGGTTTGATGCGGTGGGCGCCGTGCCATCCGGCGCCTCACCCCGGCCGGCCCGTGTCGTGGATCACATGATCGGCCGCTCGGGACAACGTAGGCCAGATTGGTCATTCGCAGACCGTTTGGTGGCCGAATCGTGGGATGACCGGACGAAAACGGCCCAGCACCAGGTGAAATGGCATGGAGTGTCCACGGCAGAGGGCTTGCGCTCGGCTGGTATCCAGCGGGAGATCTAAGCAGATTCCGGGCTCGGCTGTTCCTGAGCTCCGGTCGCCCCGGGGAGCAGACAGATCAGACCCTGCTGAAAATCCAGCTCGAACTGTGCCTCGACGGCGGCTGCCGTGGTCTGCTCGGACGGTGCCGCGGCGGTCAGCGACTGGGCGGTCTGCTGGGCCAGGACGGAACCGATCGCCCAGCGGGCCAGAACCTTGGCTTGCGCCATGGCCCATGCGCCGTGGCCGCCGTCCAGACCTGCCGCCAGTTGGGGTACGGGGGCGAGTTCCGCCGGAGAATCGGCGTGGGCGACGGCCACGATCTCGGCGCCGTCGCGCACGGACAGGAGACGGGACCGAAAGTCGAGCAGGATCTCTCGGGGCTCCGTCGGCCAGGCGTGCGCACCCGAGGACGGGTCCAGGATCCGGCGGGACAGCGCGATCAGCAGCTCCTGCTTGTTGGCCACGTGCCAGTACAGGGCCCCGGCCTGGACCCCGAGTTCGCCGGCCACACGCCGCATGGACAGGTCTCCGAGGCCGTAGTCGCCGGCCACCTCGAGTGCGGCGTCCACGATCTGGTCGCGGGTCAACGCCATGTCATCGGACCTGACTCACGGCGCGATCAGGCGCCGGTAGGCGACCTCGTAGCGCTCGGCCAACCGGTCCCAGTGCTCGCGGTGCTTCTCCTTGGGCTTGAAGGTCCGGGTGGCGGGTGCCTCCGCCGGTTCCACGCCGGGGGCCAGGACCTCCTGCGCCAGGATCGCGGTTCCGCGCAGGGTCGAGCGTTTGAACGTGGCCTGGACGGTTTCCCGCCCCAGGTAGTCGGCCAACAGCTGCTGGATTCCGGGGACGTTCTGGGACACCCCACCCGTGGACACCAGACGCTCGACGTCGCCCGCCACCTCCTTGAGTTGGGAGGCCACTCGCCCCAGGCTGAGTACAACGCCCTCCATGACTCCCCGGGCCAGAGCCTCGGGGCCCGTGGCGGCGGTGATGTCCAGCGCGTGAGCCTGGGCTCCTCCCGCCCAGCCCGTGGAGCGTTCGCCGGTGAGGTAGGGGAGCAACAGCGGCAGGTCCGGGCGGTACGGCTGGGTCGCGATCTCGGGCATGCCCGTGTCCTCGGGCAGTGCGAAGGTTCTCGATGCCCAGTCGAGGGCACGTCCGACATCGTTGACGGCGCCGCCCAGCAGGCTGCGCGAGTCGTCGATGCGGTAGCACCACAGCCCGTAGGGGATCTCCTGGGGGACGCTGTGGACCAGAACCCTCATGGCACCCGAGGTGGACATCGACGTCACCATGGTGGATGCGTCGCGACCACCGGCGCCGATGTTCTGGGCCAACCCGTCCGCGATCGGTGCGAACCACCGGGCATCCCGCAGGGCGGGCCAGCGCTGGACGACCCCCGAGGGAACCTCGAGGATCGGTTGGTTCGGCCGGGCGATCAGCGACAGCTTGGTCCGGTCGATCTGGGCGAGATCAAGCATGCGGTCGGACCAGTCACCCGTGTGGCGGTTGAGCAGCCCCGTCCAGGCGGCGACGGCGGTGCCCGCGCGGGCCTTCCCGAGCAACCGGATGTGGAAGTACTCACCCAGGGAGACCCAGCGCTTGGTGTCGGCCACCAGATCGGGTTCGTTCTCTCGCAACCAGAGGAACCGCGGTGCCAGGTAGGAGGTGTGCAGGCGGGCCCCGGTCAGCTGTTGGAGCTCCGGCTCGTCGGCCTGTTCCCGAAGCCGGGCCAGTTGGGGTGTGGCTCGTGAATCTGCGTACGTGTAGCACGGGGTCGTGGCCTTGCGATTCGCGTCCACACCCACCAGCGACGACGCGAAGGTGTCGATCGCGACGCCCTTGAGCCGCCCGATCAGTTCCTTACGAGTGCCGACGACGACGTCGATGATCGTCCCGAGTTCCTCGACCACGGAGTCCGGGTCGATGATGCTGGTCCCGTCCGACTTGGCCGTGAAGGCGTGGGGGATCTTGTGGCGATAACCACGGACCGGAACCCCGTGGGCGTCGTGCAGGCTTCCACGGCTTGCCGTCGACCCGACGTCCAGCGCAAGGACCAGGGGATCGACTGCCTTGACCAGTGGGACCGAGAATTCGGACCCGTCATCGGGCTTCGGTACGGGTGGGGCGGACTTGGCCACGGGCGCGGTCCTTCGGGCGATCGGAGGTCAGGAACACGGCCGAGGGGCCGGGCCGACGCTCGTGGTCGACCCGGCCCCCGGTCGTGGAGTCCATGCTATCCGCGTGAGCCGTTGTTGCGGCATCAGGATGGATCGCGATGGGAGAAATTGCCGCCGATCAGTTGAATCCGGCAGCCCGGCGCCGCCGCGAGGCGGTGACGCGGTTGATGATGATCAGCACGATGCCAATGACCAGGAGGAGCAAGCCCAACAGGATGCCGCCGATGATTCCCGCGGCACCGCCCAGGATCCCACCGATATTGCCCTCGACCACGTACGTGTCCGAACCTGCCAGGTCCGAGCAGTAGACGCTGTAATCGCCCGCGTCCTGGGAGGTGAACGTGCCCACCAGGTTCATCGAAGAGTCCTGGGTTTCCGTGGAGGCCGAGCTGCTGGGTGTCACGTCCACGTCGATCGAGTTGGACTCGGGGTCGTAGACGGAGCAGGAGCTCACGAACGTCGTGCCGTCACCCGACATGATCCAGTAGTCCGTGTCCGCCTCGAGGGACTGGGTGGAACCGGATGGCGCATTCGCAAAGTCTGTGACCGTTCCGCCTAGCGTTACGAAGGACACGATGATCATGATCAGACCCAGGACCGGGCCCAGGACGGCCAGGGTGATGCCCAGCCACAACGGGGGAGTGCCCTTGATGGACTTGCGATCCCCCTGTGGTTGGAAGCCCTTGCCGGAGCCGTAGGCATTCTGGCCGCCGGACTGGTAGGGATTCTGGTTCTGCATACCGCCGGGGCCGCCGTAGCCTCCGCCCTGGGCGGGTTGCTGCTGCCAGTCCTGGCCACCGGCGGGACGGAACTGGGGTGCCGAGGAACCCGATTGGTCACGCGGGGCATCGGAACCCTGCTGTCCCTGGGGACCGGGGGCATTCGTGGACGCGGCGCCGCCGAATTGAGGGGCCGAGTAGTTGCCGTCGGAGGTCGACGGCGAGTGGTCACCGGACGTGGCGTCCTTGCCGAGGTCTCCGTTGTCCTGCGGGTCGTTCGGGGTGGGCGTGCCGTTGGTGGGAGTGCTCAAGGGTCAGGTCCTTTCAGATGGGGCTGGGGTCGGGCCGTGGGGCCGTCGTGGTGCGTTGGTAGTGCGCTGATGGCGCGGAGGTGATGGGAGGGCAGGGTTCAGTAGCGACCTCCCCAGGCGGACTGGCGACGTTGCGAGGCCGAGATCCGGTTGACCACGATCAACACGACCCCGAGGACTCCCAGGACTCCGGCACCGAGGACCGAGAACAGCGACCCCAGCCCGATCCACACGTATCCGTTGCCTTCGATGGCCAGCAGATCGCTGCTGCCCTCGCAACTGACCCGGTACCTTCCGGCGTCCGTGGTGGTGAACTCCCCGATCTCCTGATAGCTCTCACCGGCACGTTCTTCCGTGCTGGTGCTGTAGCTGTCGCTCACGTAGATCGGGTCGTACTCCGGTCCGTAGACCTGACAGTCCGAGGCGACCACGGACTCGCCGGCGGGCGCGTACAGGGTGTGCATGGTGCTCGCGTCAAGCTCCTCCGTGACGCCCGGTTGAGCGGCTGCGAGTTCCCGGTCGAGCTCCTGGCTGCCGAAGACCAGGGACAGGATGATTCCACCGACGGCCAGGACGGGGCTCAATGCCAGGGCGAGGATCCCCACCCACAGCGGAGGCGAACCCTTGACCGGGCCTTGCGCCGGCCAGGACCCGTTCGGGCCACCGGCAGACGCATAGGGCGGTGTCCCGTTGGCGGGAGCGGAGGGGCCGTACGAACTCCCCGGGGTGTGGTAGGCAGATCTGTCGTAGGCGGGCGGGCGGACGTACTGCGGGGCACCCTGATAGCCGGATGAACCGGACTGGTGTGACGGGTGGTGGTGGGTCACGTACAGCCTCCCCCAGATTTTCGTTCGCAAATGTCACGGCCAGATTAGCCCGAGCCTCTGGTTCGTGCCACTGTTGACTGCGAGACTCACAGATTGTTTCGTCTCGCGCTGTTTCGTCTTGAGGAGTTGTCGTGCCGCAGCTGCGTTCTGCCACATCCACCACGGGCCGCAACATGGCCGGAGCCCGCGCCCTGTGGCGTGCCACCGGTATGGGGAGCGAGGATTTCGGCAAACCGATCATCGCGATCGCCAACTCCTTCACCCAGTTCGTTCCCGGGCACGTACACCTGAAAGACATGGGGCAACTCGTCGCGGCTGCCGTGCAGGAAGCGGGTGGTGTGGCCAAGGAGTTCAACACCATCGCGGTGGACGACGGCATCGCCATGGGCCACGATGGCATGCTCTACTCGCTGCCCAGCCGCGACATCATCGCCGATTCGGTCGAGTACATGGTCAACGCGCACTGTGCCGACGCCCTGGTCTGCATCTCCAACTGCGACAAGATCACGCCCGGAATGCTCATGGCGGCCATGCGTCTGAACATCCCCACGATTTTCGTCTCCGGGGGCCCCATGGAGTCCGGGGAGGGCGTCGAAGGCGTCGTCGAGCACCGGGTGGACCTGGTGGACGCCATGGTCATGGCCGTGGACGAATCCGTGACCGATGCGCAGCTGGCCCTGATCGAGGAGAGCGCCTGCCCCACGTGCGGTTCCTGCTCGGGCATGTTCACCGCGAACTCCATGAACTGCCTCACCGAGGCATTGGGGCTGTCCCTGCCGGGTAACGGCACCACGCTTGCCACGCACGCCAATCGCAAGCGGCTCTTCGAGGAGGCCGGTCGGCGCATCGTGGAATCCGCCAAGCGGTACTACGAGGACGACGACGACTCGGTCCTCCCGCGCTCGATCGCGACCCAGAACGCCTTCACGAACGCCATGGCCCTGGACATCGCCATGGGTGGTTCCACCAACACGGTTCTGCACATCCTGGCCGCCGCCCAGGAGGCCGAAGTCGAGTTCACGATGTCCGACATCGACGCCCTGTCCCGCAAGGTTCCGTGCCTGGCCAAGGTCGCACCCAACTCGACGAAGTACCACATCGAGCATGTCCACCGCGCCGGCGGCATCCCCGCGATCCTGGGAGAGCTGCGCCGCGGCGGGCTGCTGGACGAAACGGTGCACACGGTCCATTCCGAGACCCTGGGTGAATGGCTGGATACCTGGGACATCCGGTCGGGCAAGGCCTCCGAGGACGCCAAGGCGCACTTCCTGGCCGCACCCGGCGGGGTGCGGACCACGCAGGCCTTCTCCCAGGCCAACCTGTACGAATCCCATGACGTTGACGCTGCCGAAGGCTGTATCCGCGACGTCGAACACGCGTACACGGCCGAGGGTGGGCTGTGTGTCCTGTTCGGCAACATCGCCGAGGACGGGGCGATCATCAAGACCGCGGGCATCGATCCCGAGCTGTTCCACTTCGAGGGCAAGGCGTTCGTCGTCGAGTCCCAGGACGAGGCGGTGTTCGAAATCCTGTCCAAGAACGTGAAGGAGGGCGACGTCGTCGTCATCCGGTATGAGGGGCCCAAGGGAGGGCCGGGCATGCAGGAAATGCTGTACCCGACCTCCTACCTCAAGGGTCTGGGCCTGGGGAAGGCCTGCGCGCTCATCACGGACGGCCGCTTCTCCGGCGGTACCTCAGGGCTGTCGATCGGGCACATGTCCCCGGAGGCGGCCGCCGGTGGCGCGATCGCTCTGATCGAGACGGGCGACCCGATCGTGATCGACGTCGAGAACCGCGTGCTCAAGGTCGATGTCGACGACGCCGAACTGCATCGCCGCCGCGAATCCAAGGGAGCCCTGCCCTGGAAGCCCGCCAAGGAGCGCGAGCGCAAGGTCTCCGCGGCCCTGCGGGCCTACGCCTCCATGGTGACCTCCGCTGACAAGGGTGCTGTGCGCGTGGTCCCGGAGTGACCTGAAGAAGGCCCCCGCGTGCCGTGCCCACCATCGTTACCAATGATGGTGGGCACGGCACTTTTCAGTCTGTCTGGGGCGGAACCGGTCAGTCGGTGCCGGGTCCGGAGCCCTGAGTGGCAGCACGAAGCAGGCTCCGGGTCACAGTCTCCGGGGCCTCACCTCGCCGGACCCGCTGCGGCCATCCTCGCCATAGTTCGGAGTCGAAAGGCACGAAACCGTCGAATCCGGCGACAGCCCGCTGGTGGAACGGATGCGCCGGGTGGCCTTCGGGATCGATCTGGTCCAGGCAAACGCGTAGTTGCCACAGGTCCTGGGGCGTGAAACCGATCCTGCGGGCCGCCTTTGCAACGTCAGAGGCGCCTAGGTGTACTCGGCCACGACGTTGGTTACAGGCGGCTGGTCGGAGGTAGTCCGTCGAGTGCGCTGTGGCG
>NZ_JAAOZS010000022.1:0-42935 GCF_011602805.1 Kocuria sp. JC486
CTAAGGCCCATAGCGCTGATGGTACTGCACTCGTAAGGGTGTGGGAGAGTAAGACACCGCCGCAACACCACGCCACACCACACGGAAAGCCCCACCCACCAGGACGGGGCTTCCCTGCATCCCAGGACTCCCACAATCCAGAGACGGGGCCCCGTGTCTCGACCACAGAGAGAATCAGGGACGAGGTCCCGAAAATCGTGTATTCCCGGCCACGGAATACCGTCACGGGCCAACGTGTATGTCCTTTCTTCCTCAGGCGTCCCTCCCTGTGACGTGCCCAACCAGTGCACATACGGTGACGATGCAGCCCGCGACCACGAGCCCTGCTCCGAGTCCGAGCCAGAGCAGGAGGAGTGCTCCCGCGGCCGCGCCGGTGAGCATCAGCGCTATGGTCGCCACGCGGCGGGGGTTGTCCTTCCCGGTTCCGCCGGCCAGTTTTGAGTCTGCGGCGAGTCCCGTGATCGTGGAGGTGATGACCACGGTGGTGATGTCCTTGACTCCAATGGTGCGCGCCGCAGCCGCCTGTGCGCCCATGACCATGCCCAGAACGCCGGTGATGCCGCGCAGACAGGCGCTGGGTGGGGTGCCCCACAGCAGGAGGAGGATGCCCAGGGCGAAAGTGATTAGGCCGACAAGAGTGAGGACGACGGTAGTCCTCGGAGCCCAACCAGTCGTGAGTTGCCGCAGGACGCGGCCCGTGACGGTGGCGCCGACGAGAAAGCCACCGAATGCGACCAGCGGACCGATCACGGGAAGTCCCTCGGCGCCCATCAAGCCCATGCCCAGGATCACGACGTTGCCGGTCATGTTGGCGGTGAACACCCGGTCCAGCCCCAGGTAGCCCAAGGCATCGATGATGCCCGTGGAGAATGTGAGGCAAAGCATCAGTACCAGGTGGGTGCGTGATGTGTTCGGTCTGGCGTTTGCCGGTGGTGGCGCTGTGCTACTTCTTCCTGTCGCGTTCAACGTGTCGTTCATGGTTGCTGAGCGTATGAAACGTGGATTTCCGGCTGTCTCGTGCCGGTAACACAGGGGTAAAAACTCCTACCTACGGTGACGTCATGACATTTCGTGGACTCAGACCGGAGGGCACGCCCAACGGTGGTGCCGCGATTTTGCAACCGTGGTCGAGGCTGGAGGGTGCACTGGACTACGTGCCTGCCGAAGCCGAATCGGTGTTCTGGGGGAGGCTCCCCGGTGGGGTCGATCCGCCAGTGTTGACGGTGGATTCCGGGCAGGCCGTCACCATCGACACCTTGAGTCACGAGGGGCTGCTGGCCGATCAAGGCAGCGACCCCGTCGAGTTTTTCGGGCGACACGGTGTTGACCCTTCTCAGGTCCTGGAGGATGCGCGGCTGCTGGTGACAAAGCGTCGTCGTGCAGGGAAGACGGATGGTCCCCATGTTGTGACCGGGCCGATCCAGGTGCGGGGTGCGCGACCGGGTGACGTCCTCCGGATGACTCTGGAGAAGGCCACCCCCAGAGTCCCCTATGGGATCGTCTCCAACCGCCACATGCGCGGGGCACTGCCCGGGGAGTACCCCCGTGGGCAGGCGACCGTGAGTATTTTTGCGGACTTGGATCCTGAGGATCCGGGTACGGCACGCATGGCTCTGCGGGACGGCGGGCCGCCCGCGGTCAGGTTCCCCACTGCACCGTTCCTGGGAATCATGGGTGTGGCCACACCGGGGGATCGGTTGCACAGTGTGCCGCCGGGGGCTCACGGCGGAAACATCGACATCAAGCTGCTCACCGAAGGCGCCTCCGTTCTGGTGCCGGTCCAGGTACCCGGTGCGATGGCTTATGTGGGAGATCCCCATTTCGCCCAGGGCGACGGTGAAGTGGCACTGACCGCCTTGGAAGCATCCCTTCGTGTGGTTGTCAGATTCGAGATCATCGGCCCCGAAACAGTGGCTCGCGAGTTCGGTGCGTTGATCTCCCCCATGGTGGAGACTCCGGAGCTCCTGGTGCCCACGGGACTGGACAGCGATCTTGACGAGGCCGTGCGGAAAGCGGTGCGCAACGCAATCAGTCTGCTGGTGACCCGGTTCGGTATGAGTCCGGAGCACGCGTATGCGTACCTGTCGGCGGCCGCCGACGTGAACATTTCCCAGGTGGTCGACCTCGTGACGGGGGCGCACGTGCGAATCCGCAAGAACGACTTCCGGGAGGTGGCGGGGTGAGCCAAGATCGAGCGCCCGTACTGGGCGGCAGGGATGACGACGACCTCATGGACCGCTTCTGGGCCTACGAATCGGCGTTGATGAGCAACGACACACACGCCATGGCAGAGCTGTCCGAAAACTCAGCAGAGACCGTCCGCGGTGATGCAGCGGGCCTGTTGGTGCGGCACGGAACCATCACCGCGTTCCGTGCCAACCGTGGGGGAGCGCCCGCTCGATCAGTCCTGGAGATCCACCGAAGGAATCTGGCACCGGGTGTTGTCCTGCTCATCGCCGTCACGCAGTCACCCGACGGTGGGCGGGGGCAACAGACACAAGTGTGGCGACGCTCGGCTGAAGGTCCGTGGGGGGTCAGTGCTGCACACGTCTCGACACCCGCGCCCGCCATGGACACCCGGATCTGGCGTGTTGTGGGGGATCCCCTCGTTGGACCCGAGACCGAGCCGTCGTCGGACGGTCGAGGCCGGGAAGCTTCGCCCCCGCTGGCGGGTTGTTCCGTTGCGGTCAAGGATCTTTTTGCCGTTGCGGGTCACCGCATCGGAGCGGGGAGCCCGGCATGGCTGGCTGAGGCCGAGCCCGAGGCCCGGCATGCCCCCGCGGTGCGAGCACTGTTGGCGGCGGGAGCCCATGTACGTGGCCTGGCCAGGACCGACGAGTTCGCCTATTCGCTGGCCGGCACCAACACCCATTACGGCACACCCCCCAATTCCTCGGACCCGCACCGGATCCCCGGGGGATCGACGTCCGGTTCGGCCTCCGCCGTGTCCTCGGGGCAGGCGGACATCGGCCTGGGGACGGACACCGGCGGTTCGATCCGCGTGCCTTCCGCCTATCAAGGCCTCTGGGGGCTGCGCACCACCCACGGTCTGGTCAGTCGGGACGGGGTTCTGCCATTGGCCCCGAGCTTTGACACCGTCGGGTGGGTGACCCGGTCCGTCGACTTGCTGTCCCGGGTGACGCGCACCATGGTGCACGGTGCGCGCAGCCGCGGTTGGGACAAGGAGCCCCAGCCCGCCGACGGTCCGTTGGTCCTCCTGGAAGGACTATTGAAATTGGCCGACGACGACGTCGCGCAAGCTGTACGCAGCGCTTCCGACGCTGCGGGGGCCAGGTCGGACACGGGTCCCTCGGCCGCCCAGGGACAGCGGTGGCGCAGCGTGTTCCAGTCCGTACAAGCCGGTGAGGCCTGGGCCCAACACGGAGAGTGGATCGATGACCACTGGGACCGGCTGGCCCCGGACGTGGCGTCGCGATTTGCGGCCGCACGGGAGCAAACGGCCGATTCGCTGGCCCGGGCCCGTGTGGAGGCGGGAGCCGCACGTCGGTCCATCAGGGAACTGGCCGCCGGCCGGATACTTGTGCTGCCATCAGCCTCCTCCGTGGCCCCGTTGCAGTCCCAGGCCACGGCCGGGGGTCATTGGATCGAGGCTGCGCGGGCAGCGACGATGGCATTGACCAGTCTGGCGGGGCTGGCGGGACTGCCGGTGGTCTCCGTCCCTGTTCGAACGGCCGACGGCCTGCCCTGTGGATTGAGCCTGATCGGCCCGGAGGGTTCAGACGAGTCCCTGGTGCGACGCGCAGCTGAGTTGTGGGGCGATGAAACCTCAGTTTCATCCACGCACGACCAGAGGTCATTGGGGTGAGTGTCCTCCTGTACCGCCTCTGGTGTGCGTGAATGCCCCCACCTGGCGCCTTCAAGGATCGGAAACCTGGCGGATACAGTCAGGCAATCCGCCCGAAAAACTGGCTTCCTAGGGTGCTTTCAACGGGGCTGAAACGAAAGTTGCAGCCAAGGATACAGCTAGGGGACCGCATGGATCTGAGGACCTTCAACAGCGCAGATGAAGCTGCGGCCCGGCAGGTCCTGAAGGCCTGCGCGGACGTTCCGCGGTGGATCTCCGGGCTCCTTGCGCAACGTCCTTTTCCCTCTGCGGAGCACCTCTACGGGCGGGCCCTGAGCTTGGCCGAATCGTGGAGCGCGGACGAGGTCGGTGCCGCCGTGGCCGGGCATCCGCGGATCGGATCACGTCGCCTCGCGTCGTCGTCCGGCCCGGAATCGATGGCCTTCTCGGCAGACGAACAGAGCGGCATGAGTCGGGAGGATCGAGCGGCGTGGGCGGAGGCCAACCGTGTCTACGAACAGAAGTTCAACCAGATCTTCCTGATCCGGGCCGCAGGCCGAAGTTCAACAGAAATGCTCCAAGAACTCGAACGGCGTCTGACCAACGACCCCGCCACGGAATCGTCTGTACGGGCCACCCAGTTACGTCAGATCATGCTCTTGAGACTGCAGAAGTCGGTCACGGCCACCCAGGCGGACGGGGCCGGGGCAGGCGGTGAACTCACCGCCCGACAGCGATCTTTCGTGACCACCCACGTCCTGGACACCACGGTGGGTTCGCCTGCATCCGGCATCACCGTCCACCTGTTCGGCCCGGACGGGGAGCGGCTGGGCCAGGGCGTCACGGACCCCGAGGGCCGAATCAACCACCTTGGCCCCAGCGCCCTGGCCGGTGGTGTCCACCGCCTGGTTTTCGACGTACAGGACTACTGGCGCCACCGCGACACCCCTTCCTTCTTCACCAAGGTCGACCTGGCATTCGCCGTCGAAGAAGGCCAATCGCACTACCACGTGCCGTTGCTGATCAGTCCCTGGTCCTTCTCCAGCTACCGCGGTAGCTGAACACCATCACCCCCACGCAAAGCGGCCCGTACCGCACCGGAAGCACCCCTTGGAAGTTGGTCCCATGAGCACCACCACGCAAGAGCCCACCACTGCCCAGGCGCCTGAAGACGAACGTCTCCCGCTGGGGCGAACCCTTCTGTACGGGTTCCAGCACATTCTGACTATGTACGGCGGAGTGGTGTCCGTGCCCCTCATCGTGGGCGGGGCGGCGGGTATGTCCACAGCAGAGGTGGGGCTGCTGGTGGCCGCCGCACTGTTCGTATCGGGCGCAGCAACCGTCCTGCAGGCGTGGGGGCTGCCGTTCTTCGGTTCCCGGCTCCCGCTGGTCCAGGGAATTTCCTTTGCATCGGTCTCCACCATGACGGCGGTGGTCAGCGGCGACGGCGGCATCCAAGCCGTGTTCGGTTCCATCCTGGTCGCCGGACTCTTCGGACTGGTGATCGCACCCGTGTTCTCCAAAGTCGTGCGCTTCTTCCCTCCCGTGGTGACCGGGACCATCATCACCGTCATCGGTATCTCGTTGTTGCCCGTGGCCATCCGGTGGCTCATGGGCAACAACGTCCAAGATCCTGACTACGGGTCCGTGCACTTCATTCTCCTGGGCGCATTCACCCTGGTGGTGACCCTGTTGTGTTCCCGAGTCCCGGCAATCTCGCGAATGGCCGTCCTGATCGGCATCGTGGTGGGCTCCGTGGTGGCGGTGCCCTTCGGGTTGGCCGATTTCACCAAAGTGGCCGACGGTGCAGTCTTCGCACTTCCGCAGCCGTTGGCCTTCGGGACGCCGACCTTCCAGGCGGGGGCCGTCATCTCCATGGTCATCGTCATGCTGGTGATCATGACGGAAACCACGGCGGACATCCTGGCGGTGGGGGAGATTGTGGGCACCAAGGTTGACTCGCGGCGGGTGGCTGACGGGCTACGGGCGGACATGCTTGCCTCGACCCTGGCGCCCGTGTTCAACACGTTCCCCGCCACGGCCTTCGCCCAGAACGTCGGAGTGATCGCCATGACCGGCATCAAGTCCCGGTTCGTCGTGGTGGCCGGTGGCGGCATGCTGGTTCTCCTGGGTCTACTTCCGGTGTTGGGCAGAGTCATAGCCTCCGTCCCCTACCCCGTCCTGGGGGGGGTCGGCATTGTGCTCTTCGGGTCCGTGGCTGCATCAGGGATCCGAATGCTGACCCGGATCGATTGGGCCAAGAACACCAACCAGTTGATCGTGGCCACATCCATCGCCATGGGCGTGATCCCGATCGCCATGCCCACTTTCTACGACGAGTTTCCGGAGACCGTGGCCACGGTTTTCGACTCCGGGATCTCAGCCGCGGCAATCACCGCCTTTGCGTTGAACCTGCTTTTCCACCATGTCATGCCTGCCTCCTCCCACAAGGTTGACGACCGGCGGCACCTGAGTTCGCCCGCTGAATCTGCTCAGACGGTCGAGGTCGAGGGTCCGGAGGGAGACCGCCCGTGACGATGAGCATGGCTGACGATCAGTTCTTCACGGACAAGCTCGGAACGCATGTGCGGACCGTCGTGGCCGAGGCAGCGGTACTGCCGCAGGGCGTGCGCCCGGCGCTCATCACCATTGACGACGACGGACGGATCGGGTCCGTGACCGAGCTCGAGGCGGTGACGCGCGCGCAGCGGGAGCACGCCGACCTGGTGGTGGCCGGAGACCTGACTTTGATGCCGGGCGGAGTGGACACCCACGTCCATCTGAACGAACCGGGCCGCACGCAGTGGGAAGGCTTTGCCACGGGGACGCGGGCGGCGGCGGCAGGTGGAGTCACCACGGTGGTGGACATGCCCCTCAACTCGATTCCGCCGACCGTCTCCGTCGACGCCCTCGAAACCAAGAGGAGGGCCGCTCGCGGTCAGCTCACGGTGGACACGGGCTTTTGGGGCGGCGCGACGCCGTCGTCCCTGGGGCAACTCGAGAGCCTCTGGCATGCCGGTGTCGCCGGCTTCAAGTGCTTCACCGCGGATTCGGGTGTGCCGGAGTTCCCTCCCCTGGACTCGGACCAACTGGTGACGGCGATGCGCGAGATCGCCGCCTTCAACGGGCTGTTGATCGTTCACGCGGAAGCCCCTGAGCACCTGGTCGCCGAACCCGCTGCGTCGTCGAGGTTCCTGGATTTTGTGGCTTCCCGTCCCGAACGTGCGGAGGTGGAGGCCATCCGCACCGTGGTGGAGGGCGTGCGCCGGACCGGATGCCGCACCCACATCCTGCACCTGTCCGCGGCGGCCGCGCTCGACCTGGTCGCTGACGCCAAGGACGAGGGGCTGCCCCTGACGGTGGAAACCTGTCCGCACTACCTGACGTTGGACGCGGAGACGGTTCCGGATGCCGCTCCACAGTTCAAATGCTGTCCACCGGTGCGCGACGCGGGAAACCAGGAAGCGCTGTGGGAAGCCCTGGGGCTCGGCGTGATCGACGTGGTGGTCTCTGACCACTCGCCGGCCACCGCGGCCGAGAAGTCAGCCGGTGGCGGCGACCTCATGCGCGCCTGGGGTGGGATCTCAGGACTCCAGGTCGGTTTGAGCCTCACCGTCTCCGCGGCCCTGTCCCGGGGGTTAACACTCGAGGACGTGTCGCGGTGGACCGCACGGGGCCCCGCTGACCTGGCAGGGATGTCAGACCGTGGGCGCTTGACACCAGGTGCCTCCGCCGACTTCGCGGTCTGGGACCCAACCCATGAGTGGACGGTGGAGGTCAACCGGTTGGAGCACAAGAACCCCATCAGTGCTTATGACGGGATGCCTCTGAGGGGCGCTCCGGTGCTGACGATTCTGCGCGGCGCGGTCACCTCCGTGCGTGACCGCGAAGGTGCCGTCCTGACCCCGAGGCCCGGGGGACGGGAGATCCTCTTGAGGCACTGAGCTCAGCACAGTCACCGAGTCGACCACGCACCCGAACGGGTACAGGAACACGGGCAATGCCGCGTGCTCACACCAGGAGGAACTCTTTGCACACCATTCACCGGCAGGCGCCGGTCAACCCACCCCAGCGTCTTCTGATGGGCCCCGGCCCGATCAACGCCGACCCGCGGGTCACCCGGGCGATGTCCGCAGCGCTGGTCGGGCAGTACGACCCCTGGATGACTGACTCCATGAACCAGACCATGTCCCTGTACCGGGAGGTGTTCCGGACCGCCAACGAATGGACGTTCTTGGTCGACGGAACCTCACGCGCGGGCATCGAGGCGGCACTGGTGTCCCTGGTGGAGCCCGGGGAAACCGTTCTGGTCCCCGTTTTCGGTCGGTTCGGGCTGTTGCTCAAGGAGATCGGTGAGCGCATCGGCGCCCGGGTGGTGACCGTGGAGGTCGAATGGGGGCAGGTCTTTGACGCCGCCCGGCTCGAGGACGCGATCCGCGCGGAGAAACCCGCCGTGGTGGCAGTGGTCCAGGGCGACACCTCCACCACCATGAACCAGCCGCTGGAGGAGTTGGGAGCGATCTGCGACCGACACGGGGCCCTGCTCTACGTGGATGTGACCGCTTCCTTGGGCGGAAACCGGCTGGAGACCGATGCATGGGGGTTGGATGCGGTGACCGCGGGCCTGCAGAAGTGTCTGGCCGGGCCGTCCGGCTCCGCGCCGATCACGCTTTCGGAGGCGGCGGTGGCAAAGATCCGGTCGCGGCGGCACGTGGAGGCGGGGATCGCCGACGGCAGCTCGGCCGGACCCGGGCCGGTGATCCGCTCGAACTACTTCGACCTGGCCCAGATCATGGACTACTGGGGTCCACAGCGGCTGAACCACCACACGGAGGCGACGACCATGCTCTACGGGGCGCGGGAATGCGCTCGCCTCCTGGTGGAGGAGGGCATGGACGCTGCCGTGGCCAGGCATGCCCTGCACGGTCAGGCGATGGCTGCGGGCCTTCGGGCCATGGGCCTGGAGCTGTTCGGCGATCAGCAACACCGGATGAACAACGTGATTGCGGTCAAGATCCCCGACGGGATCGACGGTGACGCGGTCCGCTCCGGGTTGTTGAGCGACTACGGGGTCGAGATCGGAACCTCGTTCGGCCCGTTGCACGGTGTGGTCTGGCGCATTGGGGTCATGGGATACAACGCGCGGCGTGAGGCCGTGCTGACCACGCTCTCGGTGCTCGAATCCGCTCTCCGGACGGCCGGGGTCCCCGTGGTCAGTGGCGGGGGCACCGGTGCCGCGCTGGAGTTCTACCAGGAGGCGGCGTGAACAGCTGCGATCAAGCTCAGGCCCACCAGGTCATGGACCGGTGTGCTGAACTGGCCACGATTTCCGTCCTCTCGGACGGCATCGAACGGACCTACCTGACGCCCGAACACGCCAAGCACAATGCGCTGGCTGCCGAATGGATGCAGGCTGCGGGGCTCACCGTGCGGGTCGACCCGGCGGGAACGCTGATCGGCAGACTCGAAGGTGCCCGCCCCGGGCTACCCGCACTCGTCGTCGCGTCCCACTTGGACACGGTGCCGGATGCAGGACGCTACGACGGGATCCTGGGGGTTGTCTCAGGCATAGCCGTTGCCCAGCGGCTTCGGTCCCGAGCCGGGGAACTGCCCTTTGCGCTGGAGGTCTGCGCCTACGGGGACGAGGAAGGTGTTCGGTTCGGGGCCACGTTGTTGGGGTCCCGGGCGATGGCCGGGACCTGGGACCCCGAATGGCTGCAGTTGGAGGACCGCCACGGCATCCGGCTGGAACAGGCCTTCCGGGACTTCGGACTGGACCCCACGGAGGTCCCCACCGCGGCCAAACCTGCCCAGGACCTGGTGGGGTACCTGGAACTGCACATCGAACAGGGACCACTGCTCGAGGCGGCGGACCGGCGTCTGGGTGTGGTCACGGCCATTGCCGGAGCGCGACGGTTCGCCATGCAGATTCACGGGGATGCCCGGCACGCCGGGGGTACGCCCTACGACCGGCGTCGGGACGCCTTGGTCGGGGCCGCCATGGCGGTCCAGACGGTTGAACGCATCGGACGCGAATCGGGTGTGATCGCCACGGTGGGCCGGCTGCAGGCCCACCCCGGGGCCGTCAACGTGGTCCCCGGGTTGGTGGATTTCTCCCTGGACCTCCGTGCGGCGGACGACCTCGCGCGGGACCGTGCATGGGGCGAGATCCTGGCGGAGATCGAGACGACGTGCGGACGGCGTGGGCTGGAGCTGACCGTGGAGGAGATCCACTCGGCTCCGACCGTGACCTGCGCACCATGGCTCATGGATGCCGTGACCGAGGGCATACGCAGCACGGGTGATCAGTCCCCCATGGAGATCTGGTCCCGGGCAGGCCATGACGCGATGGCCATGGCCGCCGTGACCGATGTCGGCATGATCTTCGTCCGGTGCGAAGACGGCATCAGCCACCATCCGGGCGAAGCGGTGCTCCAGGACGACGTCGCGGCGGGGCTCGACGCCTTGGAAGCGGCTGTGTGGGCCGTTGCCCGTCGGGTGGAGATCGCCGCAGGCGACCACGCTTCCACACCGGAGGATCATGAGGAGGGTCTGAGATGAAGGCGAGCATTGCTGAGCGCATCACCGCTGGATATGCGGAGCTGACACCACAGGAGCAGCGGGCAGCGGACGTTGTGATGGCGCACCTGGACGATCTGGCCGTCTACTCCTCCGCGGAGCTGGCCGAGGTGGCCGGTGTGTCCCGGGCGACCTTCTCGCGGCTGTACCGACACCTGGGTTTTGAATCCTCCCAAGAAGTCAAGTCCTTGGCACGGGAGCGTCGTGCCCAGGGTGTTCCGGTGGCAACCGTCGAGGGGGAGCGGGCACCCGGTGACATCTTTGACGGTCATCTTCGGGACGAGCACCTGAACATGGCCGCCGCCTTCGGGCCGGAGAACCGCACGCACCTCCCGGCGGCGGCCGCTGCGGTGGCCTCCGCCCGGCGGGTCCTGGTTCTGGGGTGGCGCAATTCTTATCCGGTTGCCCTGCACCTGCGCACTCAACTGCAGCAGATCCGCGACGGGGTGGCTGTTGCCCCCACCCCGGGGCAGACGGTCGCGGAGGAGTTGACAGGGCTCGGGCCGCAGGACGTGGTGGTCGTGCTCGGGTTCCGACGTCGTCCCCGGGGATTCGAGGAGGCCCTCAAGGGCTGCGCGGAAGCACAGGTACCGCTGATCTTGATCGCGGACCCCAGCGCGCGTCACTTGGCGCACCACGCCCGGCACTGGATCGAGTGCCCCGTGGGGCGCTCCGGAGCCTTCGACTCATACGCGGCGGCCTTCTCCACGGTTGCCTGGCTCGCGGACGCCGTTCTGGCCGCGGGCGGGGCAACGGCTGCCGGTCACGTGGATCGGGCCACGGAGCTGTTCGAAACCCTCCGCGAGCTCGATCTGGGCTGAGCGCTGTTGCGCCCACGCGTGGAAACAGCTCGCCGTCGTGCACGGCGGAAGACACGAAAAGACTCGGGAAGACAGGAAGACACGTGAAGGTCATTGTCATCGGAGCAGGAATGGGTGGATTGTCGGCGGCGATCGCGCTGCGCAACGACGGTCACGACGTCGAAGTGTTCGAGAAGGTCCGCTCCATGCGGCCGGTCGGGGCGGCGATCTCGGTGTGGCCCAACGGGGCCAAGGCCCTCAACTTCCTGGGGTTGCGCGACCAAGCGGCGGCCTTGGGCGGGAACTTGCGGCGCATGGGGTACCGAGACGGCGTGACAGGGGAAGAAATGTGTCACTTCTCCATGGACCCACTGATCGAAAAGGCGGGACAGAAGCCGTATCCCATGGCGCGGGCTGCGCTCCAGGACATGCTGCGCCACGAGTTCGGAGTGGATCGAGTACACCTGGGCAAATCCTGCACGGGCGTGGAAGAGACCGGCGGCGTGGTCAGGGCGTTCTTCGAGGACGGCAGCACTGCGACGGCGGACCTGCTGATCGCGGCCGACGGCACCCACTCGCGGCTGCGGTCGTACGTCTTGGGGCATGAGCGCACCCGCCGGACCTACCGGGACTACGTGAACTTCAACGGGCTGGTGGAGATCGACCCGGTCATAGGCGCACCTGATTCCTGGACCACGTACGTCGGCGAAGGCAAGCGGGTGTCGGTGATGCCCGTGGCCGACAACCGGTTCTACTTCTTCTTCGACGTTCCACTCCCGGAGGGAACCCCCGATCGGCAGACGGAGAGGGTGGCGGAACTGCGTGAGCACTTCGGGCACTGGTGCCAGCCCGTTCAGCGCCTCATCGCCGCACTTGACCCCGCGAGGACGAACCGGGTGGAGATCGCTGACATCGAACCATTCGACCAATGGGTCCGTGGGCGGGTTGCGTTGTTGGGTGATGCCGCCCACTCGACCACCCCGGACATCGGTCAGGGGGGCTGCCAGGCCATGGAGGACGCAGTGGTCCTATCCCTGGCGCTGAAGACTTCCACCATCTCCGTCGAGGACTCGCTGCGCCGCTACCAACAGCGCCGTGCACATCGGGCGGGAGAGTTGGTGCTGCGCGCCAGGAAACGTTCACTGGTCACGCACGGAGCGAACCCGGAACAAACCGCCGCGTGGTACGACGAGCTGCGCCGAGAAGACGGGGCCACAATTCTGGACGGGATCTTCAAGAACGTCGCGGGTAATCCTCTGGATGCATGACGTGATGGAGGTTTCGGTGCGGTCGACCTCCGACGCACACCGCGGATCTCGAGGAATGTGAGGCCTCGGTTGCGGAGATTTAACACCGGTCACGGTCTCAGACATTTGGGTGAAACACTCATTGCCTTGACTTGAGGGGTAAGAAACACCGGTTTCGCGACTGTGTTCACAACGGTCACTGTGCTTCACGAAAGGCCCCACCATGAGCACCACAGAACCGCCTCGGCCGACCACGGTCGAGATTCAAACCGAGACCGCCGGTGGCGCTGTGGACACCTCCGTCCTCAGGCGCCGGAACTTTGATGAACGTCTGACCAATGACGACCTTGCTCCGTTGAAAGAGCAGAAATGGAACTGGTACAACATTTTTGCCTTCTGGATGGCGGACGTGCATTCAGTGGGTGGGTACGTCACCGCGGGTTCGCTGTTTGCCCTCGGGCTGGCCTCTTGGCAGGTCTTGATCTGCCTGATCGTGGGCATCCTGATCGTTCAGGTGTTCGCCAATCTGGTCGCTCGCCCCTCCCAGCAGGCTGGTGTGCCCTACCCGGTGGTGGCGCGGTTGGCCTTCGGCGTCCGGGGAGCCAACATCCCCGCCATCATTCGCGGTCTGATCGCCGTGGCCTGGTACGGCATCCAGACCTATTTGGCCTCCCACGCACTCGTCGTCGTGTTCCTGAAGTTGTGGCCCGCCCTGGGCCCGTACGCGGAGGTCCAACAGCACGGATTTGCGGGTCTCTCCACGCTCGGTTGGGCTGCCTACGGGGTGTTGTGGGTGGTTCAAGCCTTCGTTTTCTGGCGCGGTATGGATTCGATTCGCCGTTTCATCGACTGGGCAGGCCCCGCCGTCTACGTGGTCATGTTCGCCCTGGCGATCTACCTGGTCGCAACAGCGGGGTGGTCCAACACCTCCTGGACTCTCGGCACTGTCGAGTTCACCGGCTGGGAAGCGCTGCCGGTCATGGCGACCGCAACGGCGCTGGTGGTCTCCTATTTCTCCGGCCCGCTGCTGAACTTCGGTGACTTCGCCCGCTATCCCAAGACGTTTGGTGACATCAAGCGTGGGAACTTCTGGGGGTTGCCCGTGAACTTCACGTTGTTCGCGCTCCTGACGGTCACCACGGCCGCAGCCACGGTGCCCGTCTACGGCGAATTGATCACGGACCCCGTCGAGACGGTGGCGCGTCTGGACAGCGTGTGGGCCACGCTGTTGGGGGCACTCACCTTCACCATCGCCACCGTCGGCATCAACATCGTGGCCAACTTCGTGGCGCCGGCCTTCGATTTCTCCAACGTGGATCCGCGCCGCATCTCCTGGCGTACCGGTGGGATGATCGCCGCGGTTGGATCGGTCCTGATCACCCCCTGGAATCTGTACTCGAGTCCTCAGCTGATCCACTACACCCTGGACACCCTGGCGGCGTTCATCGGTCCGCTCTTCGGGATCCTGATCGTGGACTACTACGTCATCAAACGGGGCCGGATCATGCTCGACGACTTGTTCTCCATGAGTACCAACGGTCGGTACTGGTACCGCAGCGGGGTCAACCCGAACGCCGTGGTGGCCGTCATGAGTGCAGCCGCCGTGGGGTTGGTTTTCGTCCTGGTCCCCGGAATGGAATCCGTGGCTGCTTTCAACTGGTTCATCGGGTGTGCCCTGGGTGCTGCTGTCTACGCGGCAGTGTCCCTGTGGGGGCCGTGGCCCGAACGGCCGTCGGTTGACGACGACCAACTGCCGGTGGATCCGTTCCTGGCCCGTCAGGATGACGCCGCGTCGATGTCCGGCGAGCAGGTCGGGCAACCGTGAGCGGCGACACGGGCCGTCGCATCCTGGTCATCAATCCCAACACCACCGAGGTCATGACGGATGCCATCGGGGCAGCGGCACGCACAGCCGTGGGTGCCGGGACGTCGACCCGGGCGATCTCACCGACCATGGGCCCGGCCTCGATCGAAAGTCACTACGATGAGGCGCTCGCTGTCCCCGGGCTGCTGGAAGTGGTTCGGCGGGCTGTCGCGACGGAGTCGGCCGACGGATTCGTGATCGCCTGTTTCGGGGATCCCGGTCTGGACGCGGTCCGGGAGGTCGCGGCCGGTCGCCCGGTGGTGGGCATCGCCCAGGGTGCCATGCACATCGCCTCGCTCACGGGCCGCAGTTTCGCCGTGGTCACCACCCTCTCCCGAACCGCCGGTCGGGCTTGGGACCTGGCCGCAGCGTTCGGTTTCGACCGCAGGTGCGTGTCCGTGCGGGCCTGCGAGATCCCGGTGCTGGACTTGGACGACCCGTCCTCTGACGCGACGACGCGCATCACGGAGGAATGCCACCGGGCGGTTGTGGAGGACGGGGCCGATTGCGTGGTCCTCGGATGTGCAGGCATGGCCGGGCTGTGCACGCGGATCCAGTCGGAAGTGGGCGTGCCCGTGGTGGACGGTGTTGCCGCAGCGTGCGGTCTGGTGGAGATCATGCTTCGGATGGGGGTTCCGGGAGCGGCACGCGGTGAATTCGCCGAACCGCGGCCCAAGTCCTACTCCGGACTGCTCTCCGGGTTCTCGCTCCCTGGTCACTAGCCCGGGTGGTCGCCGTCCCCGATGGTGTCCCCGCACCCAATGGTGTCGCTGCGCGGTTGTATCGTGACCGAGAACGAGGCGGTGTCCGGTCCTGAACTCAGGATCGATCGCGACGTTCCGCAGGTTCGGGAAGGGAGGGGAAACGATGCGTCGGCCATCTTTGTTGCGCGGCCCGGGCGGCCCTGAACTCTTCACCGTGGACAGGCACGCGCGGGAAGTCGCTCCCGGCGCCGTCCACGTGCCCGACTGGCTGACGTTGACCGAACAGCAGGAACTCGTGGAGGCGACCCGCCGGTGGTGCACGGGCGAAGCGAGCCTGCGCCACCACCAGCTGCCCGGCGGCGGTGTCATGTCCGTGAAATCCACGGTCCTGGGTCGGCGTTGGTCCGAGGGTCGAACCGGTACCCGTCCGAGCACACAGACCTCCGCGGTCCTCCCGCAATCCCTGACCCGCTTGGGTACGGCGGGCGTGACTCGGGCCTACGGGCGTGACTCCCCCGAAGCGGTGACCTTCACTCCCACCACTGCTGTCGTGAACTTCTACGGTGGTGATGCCAGGATGGGCATGCACCAGGACCTCGACGAGTCAGGTCCGGATCCGATCGTCTCTGTCTCCCTGGGCGATGCCTGCGTGTTCCGGCTGGGCAATGTGGAGAACCGTGGGCGCCCGTATCAGGACGTTGAACTGCGCAGCGGAGACTTGCTGGTCTTCGGCCGCAGCTCGCGGTGGGCATTTCACGGGGTACCGGCTGTCAAGGTGGGTACTGGTGATCCGGCCCTGGGGATGCGCCACGGCGGTCGGATCAACATCACGATCCGGAGCACGAGTGACGTTCGGACCCGACCTGACCGGAGCCGACCTGACCTGACCTGAGTCGACCGCCGACCGTGGCAGTCGGCATCGGGCGGCGGGGGGGAGCACGGGCATCGGAGATCATGGAGGCGGTATGGAGCTCGAAGGACCGGCAGACGGCTGGGTGGAGAGCACGTCCGGGAGGAGTTTCGAGGACCGATATCGCGTATTGGCCTCGGAACTCGCCTCGGGCGTTGCGATCGTGTCTGCTCGTCACAGGGGTCGAGACCATGCAGTCACGGTCACTGGTTGGTTGGACGTCTCCTGGGATCCTCCCACCATGGCGGTGAGCCTGTTCGACGAAGCGCGCATCTGCGAGGCCGTCGAAGGTTCCGGGACCTGGGTGCTGTCCGTTCTCGCGCGAGACCAGGAGGGGGTTGCCACGTGGCTGGCTTCTCCCGGCAATCCTGTGGAGGGGCTGCTGAACACCGTGGCGTTCCGTCGTGCTGAAAGCAGTGGTGCGCCGGTGATTGACAGGTGCCTGGCGTGGTTCGAGGTCCGCACGGAGCAGGTGCACTCCGCAGCAACTCACCGAATCGTGATCGGCCGGGTCGTCGCCATGGGGCGGGGTCGGGCTCCGGGTGACGCTCGCCAAGCAGAGCAAGATCCGCTGGTCCACTGGTCGCGGTCCTTTCACGGTTTGCGGTGAGCGTTGCCCCTTGCGACCGTCTGTGACGGACCAACTCGACAATGCATGGGTGACATTGCCAGACTCGTTCGAGCGCCTGCGGGCTGGGGTCCTGCTGCGCGGAAGGAGGGGGTCATGACCGAACCGTCACGTACCGCGGCGGAGCCACCCGCCGGAAGTGGTGGTCCGAGCCACCCGTTGGCCGATTACGTGGTCCCTTCGCGTGACATGGGAGACCTGGCTGTCAAGAAGACGGAATTCAGCTCGGTGTTCGGGGATCACCCGGCAGGGGTCGCCGTCCTCACGGCGCGTGGGCCGGAGGGCCCCGTGGGGCTCACCGTTTCCTCCGTGTCCTCGGTGTCGGCGGAGCCGCCGATCATCGGTTTCTCCTTGCATGCTGGCAGCGGTTCGGCAGCGCTGGTGGCCCAGGCTGACTCGTTGCTCGTCCATCTTCTGGACGCCCCTCACATTGCTTTGGCCAGAGCCTTTTCCACCCACGGGGCGCCGCGTTTCGGCGACGCCATGGACTGGGAGTGGTTGCCCACGGGCGAGCCCTTGCTGGCGGGCGTGGGGCGAGTGCTGCGCGTTCACCCGCTGGTCAGAATCCAGGCGGGGCCGGCCCTGGTGTTCAACGCGGGTGTGACGCAGGTTCTGGGTGCCGAGGCCAACGGGGCACCACTGGTCTACCACCGGCGGCAGTTCCACAGTCTCTCGGGCGGTTCCGCCCTCGACTACTCGATCTGAACAGGACGTGTCTGAGGTCACGTCACATTTCTGCACAATTAGTTGACGCATCACCTACCGCGTCCTAATGTAAGTGACACATCAACTAATTGGTGTCGCGCCGGTGCCAACCACCGCTCCACGACATCTTCGACGTAGCAGCCCGTAGGGCTCAGAAGGAGAGACATCATGAGCACGCTTGATCGCCTGGTTCCCGGTACCTGGACTTTCGACCCCGCCCACTCGGAGGTCGGCTTCACGGTCCGTCACGCCGGCATCTCAAAGGTCCACGGCGTGTTCAAGGACGCCGAAGCGTCCCTGAACGTCGCCGAGGAGCTGGAGAACTCGGTCATCGAGGCCACCATCCAGACCACTTCCGTGGACTCCGGCAACGCCGATCGCGACGGCCACGTCCGTGGCGAGGACTTCTTCGACGTCGAGAAGTACCCCACCATGACCTTCAAGTCCACGGGCTTTGATCTGGCCGGCGGCGAGGGCACCATCACCGGTGAGTTGACCATCAAGGGCGTCACCAAGACCGTCGAGCTCGAGACCGAGTTCAACGGCGTCGTCGTGGATGCCTTCGGCGTGACCCGTGCAGGCTTCGAGGCCAAGACCACCATCTCCCGTAAGGAGTTCGGCTTGACCTGGAACGCTGCCATCGAGGCCGGTGGCGTGCTGGTTTCGGACAAGGTCGTCATCAACCTGGACGCAGCCTTCACCGCACCGCAGGCCTGAGTTCGGCGTCGGGTTCCGCCCGAGCACCCGCCCGGTGGTTTCCGGGCAAAGATTGTGGCCCCGCACCCTTCAAGGGTGCGGGGCCACAATTCGTCCAGGGGCCCGCTCGGTGCGTCTCAGGACAGGGCTCGGGTCAACCACCACACCAACGGGACGAGCACCAGCAGTCCGAGGGCGATGCGCCGGAGCCGGACTTCGAGTACGGCCGGGCTCAAACGGCCCTTGCCAGCCCGATCGCCGCTACGTTTGTCCTTCGCGATCTCGTCCTTGAGGGGGGCCGGTCGGGTGCCCCGCGCGTCATTGCCTTCCGGGGACGACGGAACCGACGGGTCTACGTGTTCCGACGGGCCAGTGGGATCGTGGGCGTTCAACGCCACCTCGTGGTCATGACCAGGCCGACCATCATCAAGCCGATCCCCACCGCCACGTTCCCGTAGCCGATGGAAGGGATCGGCCACGAGTAGTCGAGCAGGTACCACACGATCAGCCAGAGCAGGCCGATCAGGATGAGGCCGAACATGATGATCTTGTACCAGGCGGCGGTTTCATCGGTTCCGGGCCCGGTGCTGCGTGCCCCGCGGGTGATCTCGTCGGCGAGGTCCTCCGCCATGTCGTCGCGCTCAACCGAGTCATCCGCAGAGTCCTGGGGGGCGTCCTCGCCCGAGCCCTCCTTGGCAGTGGAGCGCTTGGTGCCGTTGCCCGTGTGCTGAGACCGCTCCCATTCCTTCCGCCGGTGCTCCGGCAAGGCTTCTGCCGCCAAGCGGGTGAGCTCGTCATCCACCTCCGGACGGGGATCGGGGTCCTCCGTGACGGTGCGCTTGCGCCCCAAAAGGCGCTTCTTGGGCTCGGACACTACGGGGACTCCTCCTGCGTTGTGGCAGCCCCACAGCTTGGATGGATGCATCGGGGGACTGCCGCATGCGACGACGACGGCCCCCATCCTATCGCCAGCCACCTTCACGTCCGCCGAGTGGGTCCTGGGCGGGCGCCGGGGACATCGGAGAAGGTCTCACGGCAGTAGGGTTGGTTCTCGAAATCCTTCCAGTTCACCCAGGAGGCCACCGTGACCGTGAAGATCCTCGTCGTCGACAACTACGACAGCTTCGTCTACACGCTCGTCGGCTACCTCCAGGAACTCGGCGCCGAAACAACGGTGGTACGCAATGACGCGGTTGACGATGCCGGTGCCACCTCCCTCGCCAACGAGCACGATGGAATTCTGCTCTCGCCGGGCCCCGGAGCCCCCGCGGATTCCGGCGTGTGCGGCTCGATGATCCGCCATGCCGAAGTGACCAGCAAGCCGTTGCTCGGGGTCTGCCTGGGGCACCAGACGTTGGCGGAGATCTACGGCGGAACCGTGGCCCACGCGGTCCAGCTCATGCACGGAAAGACATCGGAAGTCCTCCACGAGGACACCGGGGTCTTCGAAGGCGTGCCCTCGCCTTTCACCGCCACCCGATACCACTCGTTGAGCGTGGTCCCGGAGACCGTGCCGGATTGTCTCCGCGTCACGGCTCGCACCGACGACGGTGTGGTCATGGGGCTCAGTCACAGGACTGCTCCGTTGCACGGGGTGCAATTCCACCCGGAATCCGTACTGACCCAAGGCGGTTATCGCATGTTGGGCAACTGGCTCGAGCTGTGTGGCCTGGACGGGGCCGCCGCCCATTCGGACCAACTCTCCCCGCTGATCTCCCGCTGACCTTCTTCCGATCTTCGGCCTGACGAGAACTGCCCGCCGCTTCGAGTGAAGCAGCGGGCAGTTCTCTACGGACCCGACCGGAGTCGGGCATCCCACGAAGGGACCGGGTCAGTTGTCGTTGGAACTGCTTGAGGAGTTCCCACCGGCCTCGGCGGCTGCGGCATTGGAGCCGGAGGACCCGGAGTTCCTGCTGCTGCTCGAGTTGCTGCTGGACGAGGAACCCGCGTTCGAGCTGCTACCGCTGTCCGAAGACGAGCTGTTCGAGCGCGTCGGGGCCTGACTCGGCTGTTCCTTGGTCGGCTCCGGCTCCTCGGAGGGCTCCTCACTGGGCTCTTCGGAGGGTTCCTCCGACGGCTCCTCGCTGGGTTCCTCGGAGGGTTCCTTCGACTCGTTGTCTGAAGGTTCCGCCGACGAACTCGGCCGCGAGCTGCTGCTCGACTCCGACGGTGACGGCTCGGCCGTCGGCGTCGGGGTGGCTGCCACGCTGATCGTGATCGTGGTGCCCTGGTCGACGTCCGTACCGCCCGCGGTGGACTGGCTCAGGACGGTTCCCGCGGTCGCCTCGGAGGTCTCCGCGGTCACGACCTGGACCGGCAGTTGCACGTCCCCGCCTTCGATCGCGGCCACGGCGTCGTCCCGGGAGAGCCCGACGACGTCGGGAACCGTGACCTTGCCCGTGGACAGGACGATGTCCACCTTGCTGCCGCGGTCCACCTCCTTGCCACCTTCCGGATCAGTGGTGACCACCAGGTCGCGCGCGATCGTCGGGTGGTTCTCACTGCGCGTCTTGCCGACCTCGAGCCCCGCGGCGTCGAGCATCTCACGCACATAGCTCTCGGACTGGCCCGAAAGGTCCTTGGGCACCTCGACCTTCTCCGACCCCTCGGACACCGTGAGCGTCACACTGGACCCGGATTCGACCTCCGTGCCGGAGCCCGGATCCGTGGAAATGACGTCGTCCTCGGCGACGTCGTCGCTGTTCTCGTGGACGATCTCCGTGGTCAGGCCCAGATCGCTCAGCTCGGCTTCGGCCTCCTCCTGGGACATCCCGACGACGTCGGGGACGCTCACCTCCGACGGTCCGCGCAGCAGGAAGAACGCGGTGGCGGCGGAACCTCCCAGGAGCAACAGAAGCAGGAGCGGCAACAGCCACACCCGGGTCCGGCGACGCCGGTCCTCCGGATCCCGCTCCTTGCCGGACCTGGCACCGGCGGGGGCCACGTCATTGCCCCCGGGGGGCGCGAACAACGAGCCTTGTGATTGGTTCTGGGCGGACGGCGCGGAGGAACCCGCACCACTTCCAGCGGCGTTCGCCGCGGTTCCGGCGGCACCTGCCGCCCCCGCAGCGCCGGCAGCACCCGCTGCGGCTGAGATCGGGAAGACCGGAGGAACCGCGCGCGTGCTCTCGTCGTCGTCGCCGGTGGAGGACATGCCGGCCGTCGTCTCCCCTGCAGCGGGGGCGATCACGGTGGTCGCGTCCACGTCTGCGTTCTTGCGCAGAGGTTCCAGCGCAGCCTTCATCTCCGCGGCCGACTGGAACCGGTCGTCACGTGCCTTGGAGAGGCCCTTGGCCATGAATTCGTCGAACACCGCGTGGAGGTGCGGTGCGAGCTCCGACGGTGCGGGCGGGGCATCCCGGACGTGCTGGGCCGCGATGTCCACGGAGGCCTCACCGACGAACGGCGCGCGGCCGGTGAGCATCTCGAAGAACACACAAGCCGCCGAGTACAGATCGGAACGGGCGTCGACGTTCTCGCCACGGGCCTGCTCCGGTGAGAGGTACTGGGCCGTTCCCAGGACCGCCTGGGTCTGGGTCAGTGCAGCCTGGGTGTCCTCCACGGCGCGGGCGATGCCGAAGTCCATCACCTTGACCCGACCGTCCGGGGTGATGACCACGTTGGCGGGCTTGATGTCCCGGTGGACGATGCCCGAGCGGTGGCTGTAGGCCAGTGCGTCCAGGATCCCGAGCATGGCATCCACCGATTCGCGCGGTGACAACTCACCTTCGCGGATCAGCTCCCGCAGCGTCCGCCCCGGGACGTACTCCATGACGATGTACGGGCAGGCGACGTCGGAGGGCTGCTGCGGAGCGATCTCACCCGTGTCGTACACGGACGTGATGGTGTGGTGGTTGAGCCCTGCCACCGCTTGGGCCTCGCGCTGGAAGCGTTCCTGGAACGATTCGTCCCTGGCCAACTCCGGCTTGAGAACCTTGATGGCCACCTTGCGACCCAACCGCCGGTCCGTGGCGACGTAGACCGTGGCCATGCCGCCGCGGCCGATCATCTCGCCGACTTCGTACCGGTTGTTGATCACAGGGGGAATGGGTGACTGCGCCATGGTCAGCCTTCCGTCGTCAGAGCGCCGTCGGCGGCAGAGGTGGGGGCACCTGCCGGGGCAGCGACGTTCGATTGGTCTGAGGTGGACTGGTCGGTGGTGCTCCGGTCATCGGATTCCGCCGAGGTCTGGGTGGAGGAGGGCTCCGAGGACTGAGAGTCCGCCGAGTCCTGCTGGGTCTCGGTTCCGGCCCGGGTGTCCCCGGTGCTCCCGGAGGTGGCGTCGTCGGTTGCCTGCCCGCTGCGCTCGCCACCCGCGGAGGTCTGCGACGCCTCCGGGCTGGCCGACGGGACCACATCCAGGTCGATCGTCGAACCGACCTCGACTTCCGATCCCTCGTCCGGCGTCGTGTCGGTTACGGTACCGGGATCCTCGGAGGAGTTCTCGTCGTAGTAGACGTCGATGTTGACCCCCAAGGCGGTGACGTCGTCGATCACCGTGTCCATCTGGTTGCCGACCATGTCCTCAGGCAAGGCAACGGTTTCAGGGCCGGTGGAATGGGTCACCGTCACAGTGTCTCCCGTGTTGACCGTGCCCGTGGGGGACACGGCGGTGACCTGGTCGCTGGGTGTCTCGGCGTCGGCCTCGCCCACGACCTCCACGTCGAGTCCCATTGCGTTGAGTTCGCCGACCACGGTGTCCACGTTGCGTCCGATGTAGTCATCGGCGTTGATCTCAACCGTGGTCGGGCCATCGGTGCCGGTCGCCTGGGCGGTCGAGGTCGAGACCGTGCCGCGCGGTGACGGCTCCCCGGTGGAACCGAAGTTCTGCAACGCAAGGTAGATCACGGCCGCCAGAAGTGCCGCGATGACGATGCCCACCACAATCACGGGCCACAGTCGTCGGCTCGTCTTTCCGGTCGAACTCGACCCCACGGCAGGCCCACCGTCGGCGGGAGTCACCGGTGAAGGGTTGTTGGGCACGGGCACCGGGGCGCCGGCCGCCGCCTGGGAGGCAGAGTTGCCGGCGTCCTGCTCGGCCGAGATCCGCATCTCCGCGGTCGAGGCACTCGGTGCGGCTGCTGCCGCAACGCCCAGGGCGGCAGCGCCCGAGACGCGGTCCGAGATACGGGTGTCGTCCCCGCGGGTGTTCAGCGCCTCTGTAGGCGCGTCGTCGAGGTCCAGGAACTTGCGCATGCCCGGAACAGCATTCGCCGCACCCGCCAGGTCGCCGCGACGGATCGAGTCCACGGCACCGGCAAGAGCCCCCGCCGTGGAGGGCCGGTCGGCGGGATCCTTGGCGAGCATGGACATGATCAGTGCCCTGGCCCCGTCCGGTACGGAGCCGGGCAGCGGCGGCGGGGGGTCGTTGACCTGAGCCAATGCGATGGCGATCTGGGATTCCCCCGTGAAGGGGCGCCGGCCGGCCAGGCATTCGTAACCGATGATTCCCAACGAGTAGAGGTCCGAGGACCCCGTTGCCGTCTGACCCGTCGCCTGCTCGGGTGCGAGGTACTGGGCCGTTCCCATGACCTGTCCGGTTGCGGTCAACGGCACCTGGTCCGCCACCCGGGCGATACCGAAATCGGTGACCTTGACCCGCTTCTCCGGGGTGATCATCAGGTTGCCGGGCTTGACGTCCCGGTGCACCAGGCCCTGCGCGTGGGCCGCGGCCAACGCACGGGCGGTCTGGCCGATGTAGTTGAGCACGTCGTCGACGGGCAGCGTGCGGTCGCGGTCGATGATGTTGGACAGCGGCTCACCGGGAACCAGCTCCATCACCAGGTAAGCCGAACCGCCGTCCTCCCCGTAGTCGTAGACATTGGCCACACCGGGGTGGTTCAACAAGGCCGTGTGCCGTGCCTCCGCGCGGAATCGCTGGAGGAACGTCGGGTCGCCCGTGTACTCCTCCTTGAGGATCTTGACGGCGACCGTGCGGCCCAGGACCTTGTCCTTGGCCTTCCAGACCTCACCCATGCCGCCGATCGCGATGCGTTCGGTCAGCGCGTACCGCCCACCCAGGACGGTCTTCGACGACGGCCTCATCCGTTCAACACCGCCTCGAACATCTGCTGTCCGTTGGAAACCGCGGACGAGCTCTCACCGACGGCCACGTCGTCGTACACGACGGCGATCGCGACCTGGGGGTCGTCCGCGGGGGCGAAACCGGTGAACCAGGAGTCATTGGTCCCCGAGGAACCGATCTCGGCGGTGCCCGTCTTGCCGGCCACCGAGTACCCGGGCACGGCCGCACCGTTGGCGATGCCGTTGTCCACGGAACTGACCATGAGGTCCGTGACGGTGTCCGCCACGTCCGTGGAGGTGGAGCGCTGCATCTGCTCGGCCTGGAAGCTGTCGATGACCGACAGGTCGGAGGACCGGACCTCCTGGACCAGCTGGGGACGCATCAGCACACCGTCGTTGGCGATTGCTGCTGAGGTCATGGCCACCTGGAGGGGAGTGGAGCGGACGTCGTACTGCCCGATAGCCGACATCGCCAGGCTGGCATCATCGAGGTCTGAGGGGAAGGTCGACGGGGTCACGGACAAGGGGATGTCCAGTTCCTGACCGTAGCCGAAGTTCTCGGCCGTCTCGCGAATTTTATCCTGGCCCAGGTCCATTGCGATCTGCGCAAACGGGGTGTTGCAGGAGTTGTTCAAGGCGAACTCCAGGTCCGCCTCCGTGCGCTGCGTGCAGTTGCCACCCACGTAGTTCGGCAGCGTGGTGCTGGTGCCCGGCAGTTCCAGGTTCTGCGGGTTGGGGATCTCGGTGTCCGTGTCGTAGTCGCCAGATTCCAGTGCCGCCACGGTGTCGATGATCTTGAACGTCGACCCCGGGGCGTAGAGGTCCCCCGAGATGGCCCGGTTCGTCATGGGCTGGGCCTCGTCGCTGTTCAACCGTTGAGCGGCCTCGATGACCCCGGCGGAGTCGTGCGAGGACAGGGCGTTCGGGTCGTAGGACGGCGAGGAGGCCATCGCCAGGATCCTGCCGGTGTCCGGTTCGATCGCCACGATCGAACCCTTCTTCCCGGCCAGTAGGTTGTAGGCCAGCTCCTGGAGCTCGGGATCCACGGTCATCTCCACGGAGGCCCCGGAGGGTTGATCACCGGAGAGGGTGGACATCACACGGTCGTAGAACTGACTGTCCGAGTTTCCGGAGAGCTGCTCACCCATCGCGTTCTCCAGACCCGTGGAGCCGTAGACGGGGGAGAAGTACCCCGTCAGCGGCGCGTAAGCCTCCGCATTGCGGTATTCGCGCTGATACGCGTAATCACCGTCGGCGGGAACCGAATAGGCGATCTCGTCTCCACCGGCCAGGATCGGGCCGCGGTCCCTGCCGAACTGCTCGTAAAGGGTCCGCGTGTTCCAGGGGTCCGCGGCCAGTGAGCGCTGCTGGAAGAACATGATGGAGGTCAGGGCCAACAGCAGGACGGCGAAAATGGCGACCGCTGCCATCCAGACGTGACGAATGGCTCGATTCACGATGTGGCCCCCTTCCACTCGTTCGGCTGCTGGTTCGTCGGCTCGGTCTTCGGCTCATCGAGGTCCGGCTCGTCGACGTCGGGGTCGTCGTCCGGGGCCGGCTTCTTGGGCGCGTCGTCGGCCCGGTCCGTCGTCGGGACCGCGGTCGCGTTCTTGCGCTCGTCCTCCGCTTGACGGGCCTTACGCTCCTCGCGCTCCTTGCGCGCCGCCTCCTGGCGGGCACGACGGCGTTCGGCACGTTCGGCGCGCTCGCTCTCCAGCATCTCTGCTCGCTCGTGCTCCTCGCGTTCGTGCGCCTGGAACTCCGCGATGTCCTGATCGCTGGCCGGGCCGGTCACCACGGGACGTCGAGCCGAATGGGAGATGGCCAGCAGCAACGCAGCGATGATCCAGTTGGACAGCAACGACGAACCACCGGCGGACATGAAGGGGGTGGTCAGACCGGTCAGCGGGATCACGCGTGTGACGCCGCCGATGACCACGAAGAGCTGGATCACCATGATGGAGGCCAGACCGCCGGCCAGCAGCTTGCCGAAGGCGTCGGGCGTGCCCAGAGCCGCTCGGAAGCCGCGGGAGACGAGCAGGAAGAACATCATCAGGATGGCACCCAGGCCGACCAACCCCAGCTCCTCGCCGAAGGCCGTGATGATCATGTCCGAGTTCGAGTAGGACACCAGGTCCGGGCGTCCCTGCCCGAGTCCCTGGCCGAACAGCCCACCGGAGGCCAGTCCGAAGATGCCCTGGACGATCTGACGGGAGCCACCGACGGGGGCGTCGTAGATCGCGGGGTCGAAGGCATGCCACCAGGCGTCCAAACGGGCGGCCACGTGACCGAAGGTCTGTGACGCGACCACACCGCCCGCGGCCACGAAGATCAGGCCTAGAACGATCCAGCTCAAGCGGCCGGTGGCCAGGTACAGCATGGCCACGAACAGCCCGAAGAACAGGATCGCGGTTCCCAGGTCACGCTGCAGGACCAGAACCCCGATGGAGACCAGCCAGGCGGCGAACATCGGAGCGAGATCCCGGAAGCGCGGTAGACGTACGGGGCCGATCTTGGGGCCCGCCAGCAGGATGACGTCGCGGTTGGTCGAGAGGTACCCGGCGAAGAAGATCGCCAGCGTGATCTTGGCGATTTCTCCAGGCTGGAAGGTTCGGCCGCCGATGGAGATCCAGATCCGGGCGCCGTTGATCTCGATCCCCAGACCGGGCAGCAGCGGGAGGACCAACAGCAGCGCGGAAGCCAACAGGGAGATGTAGGTGAAGCGCCGCAGTCTGCGGTGGTCCCGGAGGAAGACCAACACCAGGGCCGCTGCGAGCACACCGATGGCGGTCCACAAGACCTGATTGGTCGCGGCCGTCGCGTCCATGAGCAGATCGATGCGGTGGATCATGGCGATCCCCAGACCGTTGAGGGCCACCACGATCGGAAGGATGTAGGGATCCGCGTACTGCGCCCGGAACCACATCACGGCGTGCAGCACCAGCCCACCGGCGATCAACACCGCAGCCGCCCGGTACACGTGACCGGGGGAGGCCATGGCCTGTTCCGGGTCGATCAGGACGTTGGCGCCGATGCCGATGGCCCAGGCGACGAACAACAGGACCAGCTCGGTGATCCGTCGTCGTCGTTGAACAGGCCCGGTGGAGGTGCTGGTGGCCCGCACCGGATCGGTTGCGGGCGTCCCTCGGGTGGGAGCGGCGGTCATCAGCGATCACCGTCCTGCGGGGGTGCTGCGGGGGTCCGGCTGGAGTCGGGCGACGCGTTTGTCTCGTCGTCCTGGCCGCGGTCGGGGAAGCTCACGGTCCCCGAGTCCTGGGGCGAGGGCGTGGCACTCTCGGAAGCCTGGTCCGAGTCCTCGTCACCCGATCGCAGACCGTCCACGATGCTGCGTGCGTGCTCCAGGTCATCGGCGGTGATGGTGTTCTCCACCCGGTTCCTCGAGTACGAGGACAACTCGGAGACCTCGACGTCGGAGGTGTCCTCGATCCGAGAGAGCTGGATCGGTCCCAGGCTCTGGGAGACACCGTTGTAGATCGCCACCCGACCTTCGGACTCACCGACGTAGTAGCGACCCTGGATCCAGTTGCTCGCTGCCATGCCGCCCACGACCAGTGCCGTCACGGCCAGCACGGAGACCACCGCGGCGATGATCCACCCCGTACGACGGCGCCGCGAGCTTCCCAGCGCCTCGTCGACCTCCGCCATGTCGGCCAACTGCTCCGCGGCCTTCGTGCGCAGCAGCGTGGCGCGGCGGGCCATGGCCGAATCACTGACGGTCGGGATTCGGCCCGTCTGGGTGGCATTGGCGGCGGCACCGACCAGGACGTGCGGGTGCGCGTCCAGACCTTGCCGGAGTGCCGCGGCCGAGGACGGCTCGTTGGACGCGGCGTCGTCGGTGTCCTCGGTGTCCGCCTCCGGAGTTGGTTCGGCCCAGGGCATGCCCGGCAACGGGTCCTGCCGGGGCGTCTCCGGGTGCCCGGACTCGCTCAACTCGTCCGAGGTCAGGGCCTCCTTCGGGTCCGGCACGGCACCACCGGCGGGATTGCCGAGGGACGGGAGGTCTTCGGAGTCCACGACCTCCAGGACCACAACCGTCACGTTGTCCGGCGCCCCACGTTCCAGGGTCAGGTCCACGAGTGATTCGGCGATCTGGTCGAGTTCCGAGTCCATGCTCAACACGCGCTGGATGGTCTCCGGGCGCACGACGGCGTTCAGGCCGTCGGAGCACAGCAACCAGCGTTCCCCGGGCTCGGCCTCCAGCAGTTCGGACTCGAGTTCCGGGGAGGCGTCCACGTCGCCGAGGACGCGCATGAGGACGTTGCGGTGCGGGTGGGTCTCCGCCTCTTCGGGTCGCAACCGACCTTCGTCGATCAGACGCTGGACGAACGTGTGGTCGGTGGTGACCTGTCGGAACTCGCCGGAACGCAGGCGGTAAGCCCGGGAATCCCCGATGTGGCACAGGGAGATGTTCTCCCCGTCGATGATGATCGAGGTCACCGTGGTACCCATGCCGCCCAGCCGCGGATGCTGCTGGACCAGTTCCGCCAGGTTCTGGTTGGCGTTCTGGATCTCATCGGCCAGCACGGTCCGGGCGTCGCCGTCGTACCCGGTGCGGTCCAGGTGGGTCAGGTCGATCACTGCCGAAGCGGAGGCCACGTCGCCACCGACGTGCCCACCCATGCCGTCGGCCACGACGGCCAGGTGGTGACCCGCGTAGGCGGAGTCGTCGTTCTTGGAACGCACCTTGCCGACGTCGGAGCGCGCGGCGAAACGAAAAGCTAAGGGCATGTATCAGGCCCTCAGTTCCAGCACGGACTTGCCGACCCGGAACGGCCGACCGGCCTCCACGGGGACGGCACGGGTCAACCGCTGTTCATCGATGTAGGTGCCGTTCGTGGACCCGAGGTCCTCGAGGAACCAGCGGGAACCTTGCGGGAACAGGCGGGCATGGCGCCCGGAGGCGTAGTCGTCCTCGAGCGGGACGGTGCACTCCGGGGAACGGCCCATGAGCACGGGTGCGCTGCCCAGCTGGTAGGAGCGGCCGCCCGTGGGGCCCTGGAGGACCAGCAGGGTCTGCGGCAGCTGGCGCGCCGGCTGCTGCTGGACGGGGGCCGGGGTCTGCGGGGCCTGGTTGGCACCGGCCTGCGCCTGCGCGCCGCGGCCGCGGTTACGCCGACGGCGGTCGACGGCCAGGTCGCGGCCTTGGGACAGGACGATGCCCAGGATGAACACCCACAGCAGGGCCAGGAACCCGTACCGGAGCAGTGCCACGGTCAGTTCAGACATTCAGTGGTTCCTCCTCGGGGCCACCAGGCGGAAGACGATGCGGCTGCGACCCATGGAGATCACGGAACCGTTGACCAACTCGGCGCGGCCGCGCACGCGCTCACCGTCCACGTGGGAGCCGTTGGTGGAACCCAGGTCGACCGCCAACCAGTGATCGCCCTCGTGGCGGATCTCCAGGTGGCGGCGGGACACGCCGGTGTCCTCGATGGTGACATCGGCCTCCGCCGACCGTCCCAGCACCACGGACTCGGCGTCCAGGGCGAGCCGGTGACCGTCGATCTCGAGCACCGGGACCCAGTGCTGAGGCGTGGTGGTCGGGTGGGACCAGTCCTCGCGGTAAGGGTCCCCGCCACCGAAATCGGAGCGGTGGGAACCACCGTGGGCGGAGGGGGCGCCGTTGTAGGCCGGGGCCGACCGCGGCCGGGGGGTGCGCCGTTCGTCGGCGCGGTGGGCTGCCGCCGTGGGCTCCTCGGTGCGTTGTGCGGAGGAGGAGATCACGAACTCACCGCGTTCGACGTCGGGGTTGCGGGTGAAGGACACCCGTACCGCGCCCTGCAAGGTGTAGGTCTGGGAGCGGGCGTGTCGGATGACCACCTCGCACAGTTCCTCGGCCAGGGGCGTTCCCCATTCTTGGGCGCGCGGGAAGTCCTCGTCGGAGAATTCGACGACGAAGACGTTGGGTGCCATGGTGCGGCCGGCGGAAATGGTGAAGGACTGCTCGTCGAGCTCGCGTCGCAAGGCGCTGGCGATCTCGACGGCTTCGATGCGCTTGCGTGAACCGGTGGAGAACGCGGTGCGCACGACGCGTTCGATCCCGCGTTCAAGATTGTCCAGGAAACCCAAGCGCCCTCCTTCCGGTCGTCCTGCGGGGGTCCGTGGTCGCGGCGCCCCGGGGGCACCGCACGTCAGACACCGCCGGGCGGCGATGTGCTCCCAGGATAGTAGACGGTCACCCTGATGCCTTGTCGGGGAGAACCTCCACGCGAACTCCGAGGACGCGGGTGGCCGGAGACCGGGCCCACCCGCGCGTGGATTCAGCAGTCCTGACCCACGCAATCGCCGATCGTGCCGAGCCGGCGGGTGGCCGACAGGGCCATGATCTCGCTGACCACGTTCTCGTCAACTCCCGAGGAGCAGTCGGTCACCAGGTAGCCCGTGGCGCCCTCCGTGACCAGTTGCTGTCCGTCCACGTTGACGCCGTGTTCGGAGAGCACCGTGTTCACTGCCGTCAACACGCCCGGCACGTTGTCGTGCACGTGCAGCAGCCGGACGCCGGACTTGATCGGGTGCAGCTGCATCTGGGGGAAGTTCACGGACAGGGAGGTGGAGCCCTGCTCGACGTAGTCGATGAGCTTGGAGGCCACGAAGTGCCCGATGTTCTCCTGCGCCTCCGCGGTGGAACCACCGATGTGCGGGGTCAGGATGACGTTGGGAATGCCCTGCAGCGCAGAGGCGAACGGCTCGCCGGAGGCCTTGGGCTCCTCCGGGTAGACGTCGATCCCCGCGCCGGCGATGTGCCCGGAGTTCAGCGCGTCGCGCAGTGCCTCCAGGTCCACCACGTGCCCGCGGGAGAGGTTGAGGAACAGGGTGCGCGGGTGCATCTTCTCGAACTCGGCTCGACCGATCAGTGCGCGGTTGGAGGCGCGGCCGTCCACGTGCACGGAGATGGTCTCGGACTTCTCGAACAGCTCGTCCATGGAGCTGCACTTCTTGGCGTTGCCCATGGGCAGTTCGTCGCGCACGTCGTAGAAGTAGACCTGCATGCCCATCAGCTCGGCCAGAACGGAGAGCTGCTTGCCGATGTTGCCGTACCCGATCAGGCCGAGGGTGCGTCCACGGACCTCGTGAGCGCCCTTGGCCGACTTGTCCCACTCACCCTTGTGCATCGCGGCGTTCTTGTCGGTCAGGTGACGGGCCATGGAGATGATCTCCCCGATGGCCAGCTCCACAACGGAACGGGTGTTGGAGTAGGGGGCGTTGAAGCACGGGGTGGCCGATTCGGAGGCCGCATTCAGATCGATCTGGTTGGTTCCGATGCAGAACGCGCCCACTGCCATCAGGTTGGGGCGGGCCTCGAAAACGGCTCGGCTGACATTCGTCTTGGACCGGATTCCCAAGAGGTCCACGCCGTCCAGGGCTTCGATCAACTCGGCTTCGTCCAGTGCCCCCTTCCGCGTCTCGACCTCGACGCCGTGACGGCGGAGGATCTCTTCGGCATCGGTGTGGATGTTCTCCAGGAGCAGCGCTTTCACGCCTTCGAGTCTAGACCGGGCGATGTTTCAGTCGCGAAGATCGATGTCGAAGACCCGCTTCACCGCTGTCACAACGTGACGCCCGTAACGCTGTCCGGACGGGGTGGAGGAGTACGGGAGGAACCGACCCGGGTGATCGGGGTGGGTGATCTTCCCGTGCGTGGGCCCTGAGGTCACGACGACGAATCCCGCCGCACGCAGACGGGTCAGCAGTTCGCGCTGGTTGGTGGGGTAACGCGTACCCCGGCCCCCGGAGGCCGACCGTCCCGAACCGGGTTCCTCGGGCAGCGGCTGGTCCGGGCGGCGGGCCAGGGCCCACCCGGCGCGGTAGATGCCCACGATCTGGGCGTCCGAGCGGCGGATCTGTACGCACAGCTCACCGCGGAGGAAGTGGTCCGTGCGGCCCAGGTCGGCGGACCAGGAGTCCTCGGGATCCTCGACGACTTTCTGGAGGTCCGCCAAGGTGGCGTCCCAGGCACCCACGACGTGTACCGAGTCGTCGGGAGCGTTCAACACCAGCCCGTCACCGGTCGGTGTCGGCCGACCGGAGACCACGGAGTAGAGAATGTCCCGATCGGTGAGGGACCGGGCGGTGTTCTGTTCGAGTGCCGCTTTGATGCGGGCCGCCAGTTCCTTCCGGCGCCGGAGCTCGTGTTTCCTGGCCTCCTCCGTGGCCTGTGCCGGGCCGGGCGCCGTCGTCGCAGTGGTCCGGGGCTCTGCGGGAGGCTGATTGGCGGCGCGGGCGTGTTCCTTGGCGGCTGCGGCGTGGTCCACCGGGCGGACGGTCAGGGCCGGGTCCGTCCGGCCCGTCATGACCGCCGGGGAGGGTACAGGGGCCCGGCCGGGGCGTTTTCCCGTCATCTTGCTGAACTCCCCTCCCGGTAGGCTCTGGGCCGTGCGCTGCCACTATCACGACCTCGGACTGTGCCATTCGTGCACGTTGATCGATCAACCCTACGCGCAGCAACTGGCCGGGAAGGTGGACGGAGTCCGGGGGCTCCTGGCGGCAGCTCGCAAGGACCTGCACGACCTGCAGTGGTTGGACCCCGTTTCAGGGCCGGAGGCCGGCTTCCGGAACAAGGCGAAAATGGTGGTCGCCGGGACCGTGGCCGAACCGACCCTCGGCATTCTCGATCCCGTGGGCCGGGGCGTGGACCTGCGCGACTGCCCCCTGTATCCGCCCGCGGTGACGGCAGCGCTGCAACAGGTGGCGCGATTCGCACGGGACCTCCGCCTTCTGCCCTACGACGTCCCCAAGGGCCGGGGCGAACTCAAACACGTCCTGCTCACCGTGTCGCCCCGCAATGAACTCATGCTGCGCTTCGTGCTGCGCTCGCAGCGCCAGCTGGACCGGATCCGCGAGCACCTGCCGGTTCTGGAGGCCGGACTACCGGACCTTCGTGTGGTCTCGGTCAATGTGCAACCCGAACACAAGGCTGTGTTGGAAGGCCCCACCGAGATCCTGCTGACCCAGCAGGAGAGCCTGCTCATGGAGGTCAACGGGATTCCGCTGCACCTGCGGCCCAGATCCTTCTTCCAGACCAACACCCATGTGGCTGCGGCGCTCTATCGCCGTGCCGCGGCTTGGGCCGACGAGGTCGCGCCGACCGAGGTCCTTGACCTCTACTGCGGGGTGGGCGGATTCGCCCTGCACCTGGCCGGGGCCGGGCGGGACGTGGTCGGTGTGGAAGTGTCCGAGGAAGCCGTTGCGGCGGCTCAGCGCAGCGCTCGCGAACTCGGTCTTCCCGAGCGTGGTCCGGGTTCGGCCCGTTTCGGGGCCGGTGACGCCACGGCGTGGGGAGGTCCGTCCGACGACGACGGCGGTGTGAGTGACCCGCTGCTTCAGAGCGGGTCCGGGCGGCTCGTCGTCGTCAATCCGCCGCGCCGCGGGCTGGGGGAGGAGCTCAGCGGCCGACTCGAGAACAGTTCGGCCACGGACCTCATCTACTCGAGCTGCAACGCGAAGACCATGGCGCGCGACCTGGCGCGGATGCCGTCCTGGCTCCCGGTCGAGGCGCAACTGCTGGACATGTTCCCGCACACGGGCCACTACGAAGTGGCCATGCGTCTAGAGCGACGGTAGGTACAGAGCTGCGCCTTCCACGAAGTCGCGGAGCTTTTGGGAGGCGGTGATGACGTAGGCCGCCTGCAGATTGTTGAAGTGCGGGTTCTCGACCAGGGTCATGGTGTAGAGCTGGTCGTCCTTGAAGGGGGCCAGCAGTCCGCGCAGGCAGTCCTGGATGTCCTCGCGTTGGAGCAGGACCCACGCGCTGCGGTGGACGCGCTGGAGGACGCGGATGCCGTCCACGAGTTCCACGAACGGGTCGTCGTCCGACGTTCCGGCCGTCACGGACAAACGTCCGTCGTCGATGCCGGTGAGCACGCCGATGCACAGGAGCAATTCCACGGTCTCGCGGTTGCCGCTGATCAGTGCCTCCTGCAGGACTGCGTCGACTTCCGGCGTGGTGTCGCGGGCCGCACGGGGCTGGGGGCGCAAGAACGAGCGTGTGCGTCCGGGGGCTTCTGGTTCTGGGGTTTCGCGGATCTCGTAACGGAGTACGTAGGACCCCGGCACTGTGGGGTTGAGGGTGCAGACCACCGGCGACGGTTCGTCAGAGGGCGCGTCCTCACCGGCGCCGACGACCAGAAGCACGTTGGTCATCTGCGCGGCGGCCTCAAACGCTTCCCTCGCCAGGTCGTCGAAGACCACGCGCGGCTGGCGGTGCACCGTGCGGTACTCAACGAGCACGGAATCGAAGGCCCGAACTCCCGGGGGCGGGGACGGGACGGAGAAATTGGACATGACGGGTTCCTGACAAGGGCAGCGGGTAGGCACGGCAGAGCCTTTGCCGTCGCGAGCAACTGCATGGCAGTGCAGTCGCCTGGCGGTCAATATGATGTCGCGTCAATCATTGGCCTACATGCTGCCGTGAGCGCGTTACGGCCGTGACCCCTCATGTGTCGACACAGCTTGTGACCTCAGGCGATCGTGCCGTTCGGTGCTGCCCCGTCCAAGAGCCCCTTGAGGCGGCTCAGATCCGCTTTCACGGCCGCCGCGTCCCCCTCGAAATCATCAGCGGTCCCCTGCGGCCCGCGGAACAGGGTGAACACGACCTCGCTCCCGGTGTCATTGCGCAGAACCCGCAGGGGATTGTGGGTGACCGAGCCGCCCGGGAGTACGACGTCATGGTCAAGAATGCCGTGCTCGACCGGACCCACGAAGCGGACCTCCACCGCCCCCATGGGCGAATCCGTCAGCCAACGCCCGTCCTCGTGCCGGATGCCGTTGCTGAGCCCTGCGGCCCACTGAGGGAGGTTCGCGGGATCGCCGGCAAAGTTCGCGACGACGTGTGGGGCAGCGTTGATGGACTGGGAGATGTGAACGGCGGGCCAGGTCATGCGGCGAGCCTAGCGTTCCGGTGTCATGCCCGGAGTGTGGAGGTGTCCCGCCGCTCGGGTCTGAGCGGCGGGACACGTCTCTGTTCACGCCTGGGTGGACACCTGAACCCGGTTGAGCCAGGGGTCTTCGAAGGCCAGGGTGGCGCCGTCGTTGCGGGTCGCGACGCCGTAGTGGCTGAGTCGCTCGTCGAGCTCGCCCATGTCGTCGCTGGACGGGAGTTCCAGGCGGACCGTTCCCAGGCCGAGCGACTTGGGGCGAGGGCCCGCGCCTGCGCTGTTCCAGGTGTTCATCGCCATGTGGTGGTGGTAGCCGCCGGCGCTGACGAACAACGCCTGGGTGCCCTTGGTGGCCGTCGTTTCGAAGCCCAGCTGGTCCACGTAGAAACGCTTGGCGTTGGCGATGTCTCCGACCTGAAGGTGGACGTGTCCCACCGTGGCGGCGCGCTGATGTGGCTCCTCAACGGCCTGTTCGTTCAGGTGGTCACGCATGAAGGCATTGGGGTCCAGCATGAGGCTGTCCATCTCCACGCGCCCGTGGACCCAACTCCATTCCGTGCGGGCGCGGTCCCAGTAGAGTTCCACCCCGTTGCCTTCGGGGTCCGAGAAGTAGAACGCCTGGCTGACCAGGTGGTCCGCGCTGCCGATGAACGTTCCGGGGTAGCGGGTGGCCACGCTGTAGATGGCTGCGGCGAGGTCGGCTTGGGTTTCGAACAGGATTGCGGTGTGGAACAGGCCTGCCTGGCGGCGTGAGGCGTGCTTGAGTTCGGGGGCCAGCTCCAGGATCACCAGGGGGAGGTTGTTGCGTCCCATGACCACGCGGGTGGGGGTCTCCGAGATCACACTGAGGGTGATGGCGTCACGGTAGTACGCGGTCATTGCGGTGAGGTCGCCGACCAGCAGGGTGACAGCGCCCATCGAGGTGTCGGCAGAGAGAAGTTCTGCTGTCTTGGTGCCCATCGGGGCCTCCTGATCCATTGGTTGTTGCTTCAACCAAAAGCTAGCGCGGTATGGTTGTAGCGTCAACTATCAGGAGTGAGATGGATCAGGAACCTTGGCTTGACGCCGGTGAGCTGGCGGCATGGGTGCGGCTGGCTGCGGTCATGGAACTTTTGCCGGGGGAGTTGGACTCCCAGCTGCGGCGTGACGCCGACCTGCTGCACTTCGAATACTTCGTGCTGGCGATGCTGTCCGAGGCACCCGGCCGGACCTTGCGCATGACCGAACTGGCAGCGCTGACCACCGCGACCTTGCCTCGGCTTTCACACGTGGTGCGCAGACTCGAAGACCGCGGCTTCGTGCGCCGGACGCCGTGCCCGGAGGATCGGCGTGCCACGAATGCCACCCTCACGGACCCCGGGTGGGCGAAGGTTCAGGAAGCCGCACCGGGGCATTCAGCCGCGGTGCGGCGCCTGATCTTCGACGCGCTGACGCCCGAGCAGGTAGGTCAGTTGCGTGAGATCGCCGACGCCGTTCTGGCGCGTCTGGATCCCGGTGCGGACAAGGCTGCCGTCTACACGCGGTACGACGGCGGCGGTGACGGAACCGCCCGGAGCGGTTAAGATGCTGCCACGTTGGGCCATCTGCGTTTTTCACCGAAAGGTTCACCCACGGCATGAATCTGCCCACGACCGAACAGGACCTTGCCGTCAAGACCGACGGCCTGGTCAAACGCTTCGGAGCCACCATCGCCGTCGACGGAGTCGACCTGAGTATTGCCCGCGGGGGCATATACGGAGTCCTGGGACCCAACGGGGCCGGCAAGACCACGGTGATCCGCATGCTGGCCACGCTGCTGCGTCCTGATGCCGGCCGGGCGACAGTGCTGGGGCACGACGTCGCCGCGCAACCTCGCGAGATCCGGCAGAAGATCGCGTTGACCGGGCAGTTCGCGTCGCTGGACGAGGACCTGACGGGGATCGAGAACCTGGTGCTCCTGGGCCGACTGTTCGGTTTCACCGCCAAGGCGGCCAGACGACGGGGTGCTGAACTGCTGGAGGCCTTCGGGCTCTCGGATGCTGCGGACCGTCAGGTCAAGAACTACTCGGGAGGCATGCGGCGTCGTCTGGACATTGCGGGGTCGCTCATCGTGACACCGGAACTGATCTTCCTCGACGAACCCACGATCGGGATCGACCCACGCAGCCGCAACCAGGTCTGGGACATCATCCGGACACTCGTGGGCGGTGGTACCACCGTCCTGCTGACCACGCAGTACCTCGAGGAGGCGGACCAGCTGGCGGGCCGGCTGGCCGTGATTGATCACGGGCGGGTGATCGCGGAAGGAACGCCCGGAAAGCTCAAGGCCCAGGTCGGTTCCGGCGCCCTCAAGGTGCGCGTCATACACCCCGAGGACCGGGGCCGGGCGGCGGAGATCATCGAGCGCTCACTCGCGGTCGACGTCGTTCAAGAGGCCGATTCCTCAGCACTGAGTGCCCGGCTCGAATCCGGGCAAACGGCAGCGGCGGCGCTGGCTGCGCTCGAGGAGTCCGGTATCGGCATCGAAACCTTTGCCCTGGGGCAGCCCAGCTTGGACGAGGTCTTCCTGGCATTGACGGGCAAACCCGCGCGAGAGGCCGACTCCAACGACACCGACGCCTCCACTGAATCTGAGGAGACACCGTGACCGCCGCTCGCGAGCCAGGCGCCCATGTCCCGACCGCAGGAGGGGGCATGATCGCGCACGTGCTGCTCCCTGACGACCGGAGGCCCGCGCCGGCGGGGGCGTTCAGCGCCTCCCTGACCTACGGGTGGCGCGCGCTGCTCAAAATCAAGCACATCCCGGAGCAGCTCTTCGACGTCACGGTCTTCCCCATCATGATGACCGTGATGTTCTCCACGATCTTCGGGGGCGCCCTGGCTGGTGGCGTGGGGGACTATGTCCAGTGGCTGATCCCCGGGGTCTTCGTGCAGACGTTGATCATGATCACGATGTACACCGGCCTGACCCTGAACCGGGACATCTCCAAGGGGGTGTTCGACCGCTTCCGCTCACTGCCCACGTGGCGTCCCGCGCAATTGGTGGGAGCTCTCCTGGGGGACCAGGTGCGCTACACCATTGCCGGCGTCATCATCCTGGTGGTCGGGTTCGTGATGGGCTTCCGGCCGGAGGGCGGACTGCCGGGTGTGCTCGTCTCGTTCGTCCTGCTGCTGGTCTTCAGCTTCTGCCTGTCCTGGGTGTGGACCACGGTGGCGCTGTTGGTGCGGACCGAACAGGCGGCCATGGGCGTGTCCATGTTCATCCTGATGCCCTTGACGTTCGTGTCCAACATCTTCGTCGATCCCGCAACCATGCCCCGCTGGCTGCAGGCGTTCGTGGAGGTCAATCCCGTGAGCGTGGTGGTGGGGATCATTCGGGACATGATGGGCGGCACCTACGACGTCGGACGCCTGGCTCTGGTGCTCGTGTACTGTGCGGTGCTGCTGGCCATCTTCGGCCCGATCTCCATGCGACTCTACAACCGGAAGAACTGACCGCGTCCGAGGCCGGTTGCTTGGAGCCGGCCGACCACACCGTTTGGTGTCGACCACACCGTGTAGATGCGGTGTGGTCGACACCAAACGGTGCGGTCGGGCAGGGACGACAGAACCCCCGGGCCCTTGGGGCTCCGGGGGTTCTGTTTTGTGACAAGTCACATGGTGGATAATTCACATAATCCCCTGACCAGCGAAGTCGCTAAGGCCCCGGTGGCCTCGCGTACATAGCGCAACATGGGTTTTGTACAGCCTCAGGCTGCACCTCGAACGAGCCGTGTGGGAGGTGGATCGTCAACGCCCGAAATGCTCCATGGTGTGGACGTCCGCACACCCGGATCTAGGCGGTCGGGCAGGTAAGCCACGAAGGCTGTCTCGTCCGCTGGCCGGACCTCGAACTCCCTCGGGTGCTCAACCCCCAGCGTCACGTCTTCCAGGGACTCGCTGACGCCAGAGAAGACAGCGTGGGGGTGGTAGATGACGAATGGGTCCAGCGGGACCGGGTGGCCAGCGACGGTGATCCCGCTCCCGGGCATGACGATGTCCAGAGTCCCCTCGTCAAGCATGGACGCGGGATCAATGTCAGACCGTGCGACCCCCCGGTACACCTTCCGCGGCACAGGGGCTGCGAGCCCCTCAAGCATCAACCTGATGGTGCGTATCCAGAGCCGCTCGTAACTCTCGATCTCCTTGGGCATGGGGAAGTAGACGCCCGTCTCCCGTTGAATGACTGCGAGGTCGTCGGCGGCCTCGTACACCATACGGAGGGCGGTCAGGTACTCTGCGTCCCGATCTCCCGCAAAGCCCCCCACCTTGGCGAGGCTCAGCCCGTCGAGGACAATCTCTGCTGTGTGGGCATCGTGCAGTTGCAGCACCGTCCCAACGCACCGTCGGGTACTATCGGGGCTCAGACTGTCAAGGTGAAGCCGCGTCGTGACCGTGCCATTGGTTCCTTCCGTGAAGGGGACGCAGGCGATCACGTCCAAGCCGGACTCGAATCCGACCTCCAGCGCGCTTCCCAGCCGCCCCAGGCCAGCGTGGGTGACGATGCCCTCAAAGGAGCCCATTAGACGATCTTGGGGGCCGTAGAAACGCAAACCAGCTGGCTTCCCCTCCAAGTGAGCCAACCCGGAGGCTTGCAAGATCACACGGTTAGCGCCGCCGAGAGCTGAGACGCCTCCCTCTGTTTCGACGACGATCTGCTCGCCGGGGACCTCAATCGGCTGGCTAGTGCCGAAGTCAAGGGCGGAGCGGATGTCCTCAGGACGCTGACTTGCTGGGCGAGACAGCAGGTCTGCAAGCCCAGCGGCATCGACAGCGGGTAGGGCAGAGCCAATCCCGTCAGCCGAAGCAAGCGTCTCCACGGCGAACGTCCCTCCTCCGGAAGTCTCCATCGCCTGCGAGCGGGGCTCGCGAACGCCGAGCGCCACAAGTTGGGCGTATGCAGCCTCAGCAAGGCGCTCGGGCGTGAACTCCTCGGCCTTCAGATAGTGCCAGCCGCTGTCGAGGCCGGGGACCGCGCTGTCGTCAAAGCGCACTGGGAGGAGGTAGGGCGATCCCCTCTGTGTCATCTCGGTAAGGATGGCGCGACGTTCGTGTCGCGGCCACTGCTTGTCGACGTAGTGCTCGGAGATGAACATGAGCACCAGGTGGGAGCCTTCGGCGTAGATGCGCGGCAGTTCTTCCGTGTGGTTCTTGCCCCATAGGTCAACGGCATGGTCGTCGTCGTAGAACGTCTTGACGTCGAGTGCCTTCAGCGCCTGGTTGACCGCCCGCACATAGTCGCGTTGCTCCCCAGCGAAGGACAACGCCACCTCATAGGTGTAGGCCGGCACGCCGCTCACCTCGCGACGACGAACACGACGACGCCGACCACGAAGAGCAAACCGTAGAACGGGGCGATGGACCAGGAGCACCACACCCGTCGACCAGGAAACCACTTTTGCATTCGGCCCTTGGCACGGCCCCACGGCGTGGAGTGAGCGGGGGTTGGGTCGAGCGCATCCTCGATAGCGAGGGAGAACAGGGGCACTGGCCGGGTCTTCCTCGCCACCGCGTCGTAGAGAGCGCGGTACCCCTGCTCCTGCCTCAGGTAGTTGGCATCGAGGAAGGCGAACAGAACCACAGACAGAAGCCCCAGAAGTGCGACGGACACGGTGTTCTTAGTCAGTGCGTAGCCGTAGGTGGCCGAGACCACAGGCAGCAACCAGCCCTTCGTCGCCGAAGACGCCGCTGACATGCGCGTCACCACGGCTTGGATGAAGTCCAGGTGCTTGCGCAAGTCTTCTGCGGACGCCGCGCTCTCGTCGTTGCCAGTCACGCGCGCAACTCCTCCCGGCAAGCGCTTCGCAGTCGCTCCCAGGCGTCGTCCTTCTGCTTCTCTGAGTAGTGGGTCTCAGGGGGCCAGATGCGGCCCACCGCATCATTCTCCCAACGAGGCACGATGTGCACGTGGAGATGGAAGACAGTCTGCGTTGCTGCCTTCCCGTTCGACTGGATGATGTTCAAGCCCTCCGGGGTCAGTGTGTCCTTGACCACCCGCGAGAGACGTGTGGTCGCCACTGCGATCCGCTCAGCCGTCTGCTCGTCCAGGCTCCAGATGTTCGCAACGTGCTCACGGGGAACCACCAGCGTGTGGCCCAGAGTTGCTGGCTCCAGCGGGAAGAAGGCGACGACGTGCTCGTCTCGGTACACCTCGCGAGCGTCAGGGTCCTCACGCTGGACGATCTCGCAGAAGGGGCAGTCAGGCTCGCTTGTAGGCACTGGCCACCCAATTCGTGAGATTTGCACTGATGTTGGCGTAGACGCTCTTGCTGTCCCAGCCACTGGGGTTGTAGACGGGCACATGATCACCAACGGTGCCCCCTCCCTTCAGGGCAACCTTGGCGAAGGGGTTTTCGCCGTAGGGGTCGGTATAGCCGTTGCGGTCAGCCAGTCCATGGATGCGGACCCCGACCAAGGGCTTGTGGTTGTCCCAGGCGTACGCGATCTCGTGACGGACCCAAGGACGGGATGCAGTTTCCGCACCGATCAGCACCACGACCGCAGCCTTGTAGGCCATCTGATCTTTGATCCACTTCTGGATCGCCGCGTCACCTTGACGCCTCACCTGTTCCCACTCCTGAGCGTTCAGGAGTGGCTGGCCGTCCAGCACACCCATATTCCTGACCTGTTGGACGCGCCACGCGTCACGGTCGTAGTGGAACGAGTAAAAGACCGACTTGGCCATCACCACTCCCTTCGTCGCGAGTTGAACTGCTCGCTGAGCCCGCCATCATTCTCCATGACTTGAAGTGCGACCGTCGAGCCGCCGGAAGAGCCGGTGAGCCCTCTCACGCGCTGGGACTGCCGCACCGATAGGTGACATCTGATCTGGCTTGCCCGTTGGGCGGCCTGGAAGGATGTGCACCATGCCCGCTCCCTACCCCCAGGAGTTCCGCGAAGACGTCGTGCGAGTCGCCCGGTCCCGCGAGGACGGCGTCACCATCGCGCCGCAGATCGCGAAGGACTTCGGCGTCCACGAGATGACGCTCCACAAATGGATCCGCCAAGCCGACATCGACGACGGCAACCGCCCCGGGAAGACCCGTGAAGACTCAACGGAACTACGCGAGCTACGCCGCCGGAACCGGCTGCTGGAGCAGGAGAACGAGGTCCTGCGTCGCGCCGCGGCCTACCTGTCCCAGGCGAACCTGCCGGGAAAAGGACGCTTCTATGCCTTCGTGTCAAGCCATCCGCGTCCGAAGTTCTCGGAATAGAGACCTGCAGACGTAGCGTTTGAGGCATCGTCGGATCTCGCGCTTGGAGAGCCCTTCGGCACGCCGGCGCTCAACATATTCTCTGGTGGTGGGGTCGTAGCTCATCCGCGTGCGGACGACGACGTCGACGGCACGGTTGAGTTGCCGGTCGCCCGAGCGGGAGAGTCGATGGCGGCTGGTGTTGCCCGAGGAGGCGGGCAACGGGGCTATGCCGCCGAGCGCGGCGAAAGCCGCTTCAGAGCGTACCCGTCCGTGGTGTGAATACGACGACACCAGGATCGCTCCTGTGACAGCGCCGACCCCCGGGATGCTCTGGAGGCCGGGGGCGAGGCTCTCGGTGAGCACGGATAGCGCCTGGTGGTTCTGCTGAAGTGACTTGGTCTGCTCGATGATCGATTTGGCCAGCCTTCGTGCCTCGTCTCTGAAGACTCGCTGTGATGGTTCATCTCGTCCGGTGCGCCAGGCCGCGATGGTGGCGATCTGCGCGTCGGTGAGCGGTTTGCGCGCATCGATTCCGACGTCGGTGGTGCGCAGGAGTGCGGTGAGCGCATTCTTGTTCGCCGTACGTTGCTGATCAGTCAGTGACCGGCTCGCCAGCAACACGCGGAGCGCCGCGCGGTCACCAGAGCGACGTGGCTGAGCAAGTTTCTCGGGATCCGTGGAGAGCGCCGTTCGAGCTGCTGCTTCTGCATCCAGCGGGTCTGACTTGCCGGTTCGTGCTCGGGAACGGCGGTAGAGAGCTCGGATCTCGGCCACCTCTATCCCCTCGGCTAGATGTACTTCCCCGGCAGGTTGTGAACACGCGGGGTAGATGAAGGCCTCCGGGCAAGATGTGGGTTACCACAC